>CAUAJB010000011.1 GCA_958429225.1 uncultured Collinsella sp. | reverse complement strand
GTGCTCGGCCTGTTCTTTGGCGGCTTCCAGGCCGGCATGCCCGTAATCGGATGGGCGCTTGGCAGTCAGTTTATGGGCATCATCGGCCCCATCGACCACTGGATCGCCTTTATCCTGCTCGCCTTCATCGGCGGCAAAATGCTGTGGGAAGCCTTTACCGAGGACGAGGATGAAGGCGACGGCAAGGATGCCGAAAAGATTGACCTGGTCGAGTACCTGCTCCTCGCCATTGCCACCTCAATCGACGCCCTAGCCGTGGGCATCTCGTTTGCGGCACTCTCGGTCGACATCGTGCCCGCTGTATCGCTTATAGGCATCACAACGTTTATCTTCTCCGTCGCCGGCGTGGCGATCGGCCACACCTTTGGCGCGCGCTACGAAAAACCCGCCACCATCGTGGGTGGCGTCGTGCTTATCCTTATCGGCCTCAAGATTCTGCTGGAACACTTGGGGTTTTTGGCGCTGTAAAACACCCTTCAAAACTAAACGTCCGGGCAAGGCCTCATGCAGAGTTTTGCATGAGGCCTTTTCATGCAGACTTTTGCATGTCATACTGATATGCAAAAGTCTGCACGTTAGGAGATCGCCGTGGATACCCTTCCCATCACCACACCGCGCCAAGCTGGCATCTACGTGCGCCAGGCACGCGATGCTCAGGGTCTCACCCGTGCAACCCTCGCTAAAAAAGCCGGTGTTTCGGAGCGCCTGCTCGCATCGCTCGAGCTGGGAGATGCCACGGGTATTCGGCTCGACAAGCTGCTGGCGGTTTTCGGTGCTCTCGGACTGGCACTAGTTGCTCAAGGGAATATCGACGACACGAAACATGAGCAGCCAACCGACGCCCCGCATGCCGATTTGCAACCTTGTAGCACCCCCAGGTGCCATCACACTCAACGTCTTCACCATCGCAACCGACGCGGCGCAGCCATTCCAGCTCTTCCAGATACCCCCTTTACGGCCGAGCTCTACGACAAGGCCTTCGCCGATTTCGCCATGTCCAATCTCGGAGTCTCGATTGCCGCAAGCGCATCTGCCCAAACCAAGCCCGAAGGGAGATAGCCAATGGCCAGAAAAACGCTTCGGACTATTATTTGCGGCGTACCCGCAGGAACGCTCATGCAAGATGAGAGCGGTCTAGTCAGTTTTGCCTACGATCAAGATTATGACGGGCCAGCCCTATCGACCAACATTCCCGTATCAAATCGCACATACGGCCAACAGGTCATGAATCCGTACTTGTTTGGCCTTCTGCCCGACAGCGAGGACCAACGAAAAGCGATTGCCGCCGAATTCGACGCCAGGCCCAATAATCCCGTTGCGCTGCTCAGCCATATCGGACTCGACTGTCCGGGCGGAGTGCAGTTTTGCGCCGAAGAAGATATCGACGCCGCCTTGCATCGCACTGGCGAATACCGCCCTATAGACGACCACGAGATTGCCTTGCGCCTCAAGTCGATCAGGGATGACCGCGAGGCATCGTGGATGGGCCTAGATGAAAGTTGGTCACTTGGAGGCAACCAGGGCAAGTTCGCACTCGCGCTCATAGACGGTCGCTGGTGCGAATGCGTAGGTTCCTCGCCCACGACGCATATTTTCAAAAATGGCGTTATCGGATTTAAACTTGAAGCTCTTAATGAGTTTGTCTGCATGAAAAGCGCCCAGCGCGCGGGTATCGCAACGGCGAACGTTGAGTATCGCTTATTTGAGGACGAACCCGCCCTCATTGTTGAACGCTATGACCGTGTGAAAGCCAAAGACGGAACAATCATGCGTCTACACCAAGAAGACCTCTGTCAGGCCCTTGGAGTGATGCCCGCTCAAAAGTACACGGCAGACGGTGGCCCGACCGCACGCGACATTCAGGAACTCCTCGTCAACACGAGCCATCATCAACTTAACCTGTATCTGTTTACGCAGATACTTTTCTTTAACGCCATCATCGGCGCACCGGACGCGCATGCGAAGAACTATTCCCTGCTTCTTGGAAACGGCAGCACAGCTATGATGGCCCGTATGTATGACGTTGCATCGGGGCTGGCATACGAACGCATGCGGCGAAAAGCGCGCCTTGCCATGAGCGTTGGCGGCGAAAATCGTGTGGGGCGCATCGGTCCAGGCGCTATCCGCCGATACCACGGTATGGGCGACCCCGCGCTGGAGGCGGCGCTCACCGATGCCGGGCTATCCGAGAAGTTTTGCTTTGCGACCATGATGGACCTCGCCTACGAGGTACCCATTTGCATGGAAGAGGTCATGGACGAATACGCCGACCTGCCCGGCATGGCGGACCTGCGCGAGCATATGCTCGGCCCCGTCTGCGAAAACTGCCAGCGCACCCTCGACCTCATCAAGGCGGATATGGGCTAGGTGTCCGTAATCTCCCATTTCCCAAAAGAAGAGAGGAGGCACCCGTCGCAAAAGCTCGGGTGCCCCCTCTCATAATGTCATTTGCAATCCACCAGCACGTGGCTCGGACTGCTGCTAGCGCAACCTTTACGCAGCGAGGCGCTTGAGGACGTCGATGAGCAGCTCGTAGAAGCGCTCGGCAGAAGCGAGCTCCATGCTCTCGTCCGGGGTGTGGACATCGGAGAGCGTCGGGCCCACGGCGATGGCGTCCAGGCCGTGCAGGGCCTCGGCAAACAGGCCGCACTCAAGGCCGGCGTGAATGGACTCGATTCGTAGCTCGGAGCCAAAGAGCTCGCGATAGCTCTCGACAAAGATGTCGCGGACCGGCGAATGCTCGGCATAGCTCCAGCCGGGATACTCGAACTCAAACTTGGCGTCGAATCCCAGGACATCGGCCAGCGTCTGCAGGCGGTCCTTGAACTCGTTCTGCAGCGAGGTGATCGAAGAGCGCGGGGACAGCATAATCTTGACCTCGTCATCGGAGGTGGCGACCACGCCGATGTTGGAGGAAACCTCGACGGAGCCGTCGGTGGCGACGTTGCGGCGAATCACGCCGTTAGGGGCAAGGCGCAGGGCGCGGATGAGGGCAAGCGCGGACTTCTGGTCCATGGCCTCAACCTCGGCGTCGTCGGCAATCTCGACGGTGCAAGTAAAGCCGGGGTCGAAGACCTCGAGCTCGGCAGTGACGTCGGCGATGATGCCCTTTGCGATCTGGGCCGCGGCCTCGGCGGCAGCATGGTCGGCGTAGACCAGAACAGCCTTGCACTCACGGTTGATGGCGTTGTCCTTGGTGCCGCCGTTAAAGCTAACGATGGCGGGCTCGCCGGCAACCATCAGGCGGTCGATGATGCGGGCCATGATGAGGTTGCCGTTGCCGCGCTCCAGGTTGATATCGCTGCCGGAGTGGCCGCCCAGCAGGCCGGAGATGTCGAGCGTGAGGGTGCTACCGGTCTTGTGCTCGCGCGCGATCGGGCAGGTGTAGGTAACGACGACGCCGCCGGCACAGCTGACGGTGGCAACGCCCTCTTCCTCGGAGTCAAGGTTGATCATGGTGCGGGCGCTAATCTGGGACTTGTCGAGCGTCTCGGCGCCGACCAGGCCAGTCTCCTCGTCGGTGGTGAACACGCACTCGAGGGCCGGATGGGTAATCGAATCGTCGTTGAGCACGGTAAGCATAAGCGCGACGGCAATACCGTTGTCGGCGCCCAGAGTGGTGCCGTTAGCGGTGAGGACGCCGTCCTTGACGACCAGGTCGATACCATCGGTCGTAAAGTCGTGCTCAACGGAGCCCAACTTGTCGCACACCATATCGATGTGGCCCTGCAGCATCACGGTCGGGGCATTCTCGGCACCGGCAGATGCGGGCTTGCGAATGATGACGTTGTAGACCTCGTCCTGGTACACATCGAGACCGCGCTCCTTGGCAAACGCAACCAGGAAATCGCTGATGCCCTTCTCGTTGCCAGACCCACGGGGGATCGCGCTGACCTCCTCAAAGAAATGGAACAGCTGGGCGGGCTCGTAGCCGGTAATCTTGTAGTCCATGGTGCCTCCTTGGCGCAACTGGTTAGACAGTAAGACATGCGACTTGTATATTCCCAGACTTTGCGTGCATAAACCAGTCGAAAACGCCGAGCGCCCTCGCATCATCGGCTAACGGTGGACCGTATAGCGTAACGGTCACAACTTCCGCAGCTCTACAAATCGAGGCGCCCTTTCCGGAGCGCCTCGATTGCGCGTATCAAATTGTCGCCACGCCCTACAGCGCGCCGGAACCGGCTTGCATCATGCCGCCGGGGCCCGAGGTCACGCCGCCGCTCACGGGCGCGGCGTTGCCGGTGTGCGGTGCCGCCGGAGCGGTATCGCCACCGAGCGTGCCCGCCGGACGCGGTGCCGGGATCTCGCCCGTGCCGTGGCTAAAGACAAACTTGCCATCGGCCACGTCGCACAGGACGGTATCGCCCTCGCCCCACTCGCCGGCCAGAAGCTCCTCGGACAGCGGGTCCTCGATGAGCTTTTGAATAGCACGGCGCAGCGGACGCGCACCGTTGGTGAGGTCGGTGCCCTCGGCCACGATCTTGTCATAGGCCGCATCGGTGAGCTTGATGTTCATGCCGTTTGCGATCAGGCGCTGGCGCAGATCGTCCACCAGCAGGTGCGCAATCTTGGTCAGGTTCTCGCCCGAGAGCTTCTGGAACACCACAATGTCGTCGATACGGTTGAGCAGCTCGGGGCGGAACAGGCGCTTGAGCTCGCCCATCGCGCGACCACGGATCTCACTCGACGTGAGACCCTGCTCGCCGGTGGTGCCAAAGCCAACGCTCGCATCCTGCGCAATCTCGCGGGCGCCCACGTTGGACGTCATGATGATCACGGTGTTGCGGAAGTCGACCGTCTTGCCCTGGCTATCGGTCAGGCGGCCCTCCTCCAGCACCTGCAGCAAGATGTTGAAGATATCGGGGTGCGCCTTCTCGATCTCGTCGAACAGCACGACCGAGTACGGGTGACGACGAACGGCCTTGGTGAGCTGGCCGCCCTCGTCGTGGCCCACATAGCCCGGGGGGCTACCGATGAGCTTGGAGACCTCGAACTCACTGCCAAACTCCGACATATCGAAGCTGATGAGCGCGTCCTTGCTGCCAAAGAGATACTCGGCGAGCGTCTTGGCGAGCTCGGTTTTGCCCGTGCCGGTGGGGCCCAGGAAGATAAAGCTGCCGCCGGGGCGACGCGGGTCCTTGAGCGGCGAGCGGCTGCGGCGCACGGCCTTGGCAACGGCCTCGACGGCCTCGTCCTGACCGATGATGCGCGTCTTGAGCACGCTTTCGGCCTGCAGCAGGCGGCGGCTCTCGCTCTCGGTGAGCGAGGACACCGGCACGCCCGAGGTCACGGACACGATGTCGGCAATCTGGGAGACATCGATGGTGAGCGGGCTGGCGTCGAGCTCGGCGGTCCAGGCAGCCTTGGCCTCGGCGAGCTCAATCTCGGCAGCCTTTTGCTGCTCGGTGATCTCGGCGGCCTTGTTCATGTCGTCGCTCTCGGTGGCCTCCTGCGCGGCGGCCTTAAGCTCCTCCACGCGATGCTCGGCCTCGCGCACCGGCTCGGGCGCGCGGTTGGCGGCGATGCGGGCGCGGGCGCCGGCCTCGTCAATGAGGTCGATGGCCTTATCGGGCAGGAAGCGATCCTGGATGTAGCGGTCGGAGAGGTTCGCGGCGGCCTCGATAGCACCCTGCGTATAGCGCACATGGTGGTGCTCCTCGTAGCGCGGCTTGAGCGCGGTCAGGATCTTGACCGTGTCCTCGACGCTCGGCTCCTCGACATCGATGGTCTGGAAGCGACGCTCGAAGGCCGGGTCCTTGGTGAGGTACTTGCGGAATTCCTCGGCCGTGGTGGCGCCGATAATCTGGAAGGCACCGCGCGCGAGCACGGGCTTGAGCATGGAGCTCGCGTCGATGGAGCCCTCGGCAGAGCCGGCACCGATGATGGTGTGCATCTCGTCAATAAACAGGATGACGTCGTCAGCTTCGGTGGCCTCCTGGATCACGTTCTTGAGGCGCTCCTCAAACTCACCGCGATACTTGGCGCCCGCAACGAGGCCCGGCAGGTCGAGCGTCCAGATGTTCTGGTTCATAAGGTTCTCGGGCACGTTGCCAGCTGCAATCTGCTGAGCCAGACCCTCGACGATGGCCGTCTTGCCCACGCCGGGGTCGCCCAAGATAAGCGGATTGTTCTTGGTGCGACGCGAAAGGATCTCCATCATACGCTGGACTTCCTTTTCGCGACCAATTACAGGGTCGAGCTCGCCGTCGCGCGCCTTCTGCGTAAGGTTGGTGGCGAACTGCTTAAGCGTATCGGTGCCGCTCCCCTTTTGCTGCGACGCGTCCGAGCCGCTAAAGAACGGCAGGCCCGCACCGGGACGCCCGGCACCGGCGCCGGCGAGCGGACGCTTCTTGTCCTGGTCCTTGGCGGTAAGTTTCTCGATAGCCTTTTTGATGGAGGCGGACGACACACCCAGGCGCATGAGGATGTCCATGGCCATGCCGTTACCCTCTTCGACGATGCCAATCAGCAAGTGCTCGGTCGACACGTAGGTCTGGTTGTTCTCACGTGCCACGCGGAAGGAGCGCTCCATCACGCTAATGACGAGCGGCGTAAAGGCAAGCTTGGCAGCCTCGGTCTCCTCGCTGGGCTCGGGAACCGTGGTCTGGACCTCCTTGAGGGTGTCCATGATGTCGTCGTAGGAGATATCAAGCGAGCGCAGCGCCTCGGCAGCGATGCCCTCGTCCTCCTTGGCGAGTGCGAGCAGCAGGTGCTCGGTGCCCACCTTATTTGAGTGCAGATCGAGCGCCTCCTGTTTGGCCATCGACATGACCTTGCGCGCTCGATCGGTAAATCTATCTAACATGCTCGTTTCCTTACATGAGTTCATCGAAATCAAAACGCCCGCCCGTCGGCGGCGCTTTTGTCTCTTTACCCACAGGTTGTCTATGTTAACAGCTGGAGGAATATCTATAAACCCGGCTCACATGAATGCAGGTTATGACCGCATCGCGGGACTCACCGCGCGATGCGCGACAGGCGCCCCGCAAGAGAAACCCTAGGCGTCTTTCACCACGTCGGGACTCGTCGCACGCGATGCGCGATAGGCATCGGCCTCCTTGGAGACGCGTTCGAGCAGCTCGGATGTATCGACGCCCTCGACTTGCGCGACCGTTTCCACCGTCTGCATGGCGACCGCCCTCAGGTACGCGCACGCGCTGTCCCCCGGCTGCTCGAGGTCTATCTCCTCGCCGCCCTCCCGGGCAAAGCCGACCGCCATCACAAAGCCCATGATGCCCGAGACCAGAAAGCCCACCGCAAAGCTCGAATCTGCCTTGAGCTCTTCTCCGTCGGGGTGGACGATCTCTCTCACGCGGTCGATGATGATCGTATGGATGCCCTGCACGACCTGCTCGGCGGCACCCGCCCTCATGGTGATGACGATGCGCCGCAGCAGGCAGCGGACGTCGCGCCGGTCGAACGCCGAAAGGTCGCCCTCGCTCGAAAAATGCCAGAGGGCATCGGTGATGAGCTCGTTATCCTGCAGCAGCTGGGCTATGGCGATGGCGACGAGTTCATCGAAATCGTGAAAATAGTAGTAAAACGTTCCGCGATTGCACTGGGCGGCGCGGGTCACCTCGCCAACCGACAGCTCGAAGATGCTGTTGTTCTCGATGAGCTCCCAAAACGCCTCGATGATACGGGTGCGTGCATCGGGCGCATCGGCGTCCTTACGCGGTCTCGCCATGCGCCTCACCGCACCCCTGCGCCTTGGCGTTCATGATGAGCATCTGAAGACGGTTCTCCACGTTGGCGAAGCTCACGTCGGGATCGTAGTCGAGCGGCAGGAACTGCGCCGTGGGATACTGCTCCTTGAGCGCATGGATGAGCCCGCGCCCCACGACATGGTTGGGCAGACACCCGAACGGCTGCAGGATCACGAAGTTGCGGCAGCCGCGCTTGGCGTGCTCGAGAATCTCCGCCGGAATCAGCACGCCCTCGCCCGCATCGAACGTATGGTGCAGGATCTTATCGCTCGCGCGCACGAGCTCGGGCATGCGCGTCGGCGGCTCGTAGAGCGGGCTCGCCGCGCCCAGGCGGTCGCAACGGTCGTGCGCGAGCTCGAACAGGTTGTCCGCCGTGGCGTACCAGGCCTTTTCGGGCAGCGACAGGTCGACGTGGAACTCGCGCGACTGCGCATGCTTGTAGAAATAGGTCTTGCGGATCACGTCGGTCATGCGCGCCTCGATGACCTCGAGCCCGTTGTCCTCGAGGTAGCGCTCGATCTCGTGGTTGGCGCCGAGATGGAAATTGAGCAGGTACTCGCCCACGATGAGAACGGTCGGATGCGGGTTCGAGCGGTCGTACGGAACGGCGTCCATGATCGCAAGCGCGCGTTTGAAGCCCGTCGCCTGGCCTCTCAGCCCGGAGCGCTCCATGCCCTCGATAACCTCATCGAGCGCGCGGTCGAACGCAGCGTCCGCCGCGCCCTTCTCGAGCTCGTAGGGACGGATGCGCCTAAGCATGGCCTCGAGGGCATCGATCATGGGAAGACCGTAGGCGATCTGGATGCTCGGGCCAAGGCCGAGCTTGAAGCCCGGATGCGCATTGTGGGCATCGACGTCGTCGTTGGTGAGCACCGGGACATAGTCGTATCCCGCGTCGTCGAGCGCGCGGCGCAGCAGGGGCATGTAGTGCGTCAGGCGGCAGTCGCCGATATACTTGCCAGTCACCACGGCGACGTCGTGCGGGTCGTACTTACCGCTCTCGAGTGCCGCGAGCGCCTCGCCGATCACGATTTGCGCGGGGAAGCAGATGTCGTTGTGCACATAGCGTTTGCCCAGGCGGATGGCATCCTCGCGCCCGATATCAAGGGCCTCGGCGCGCACGCCCTGATTGCGCATCGCCGCGGTCATGAGCCTGCAGAACGCATGGGAGGTGTTGGGGACCAGCGCGATCTTGTCGTGCCGGTCGCGCTTGGTGTACTTGACCTTATACGGGTCGTCGAGCGGATGGACCGCGTGCACCCGGGCGCCCTCGGCACGCTCCTCCGCGCGACGACGGTTGACCGACTCGATAAACGAACGCACGCGAATGCCCATGGGACCGGCGACGTCGCTCTCATCGAGCTTGATCATCATCGGAACCTTGGAGCCCATCTCGCCCATCATGCGCGCGATCTCGTCGGTGAGATACGCATCGTGGCCGCAGCCGAAGCTGCCCATCTGCACGAGCTCGAGCTCGGGCGTCGATGCGACGATGACCGCGCACGACAGCATGCGCGCATGGTAGTTGTTCACGATGTCGATGCGGCTGTTGGAAAGATCGACGTTGCAGACCCCCGGCACCGCATCGGGCGTCAGCACGGGGATGCCGCGCTCAGAGAAGAGCTTGGGCAGCCCGTGGTTGACCAGCGGGTCGTTGTGGTACGGGCGCGAAGCGATCACCACCGCGTAGCCGCCGTCCTCGTGCACGTTCTCGAGCACCTGCCTGCCGCGCAGCTGCAGCTGGTTCTCAAACGTCTCCTGCGCGCGGTCCGCCTGCTCGGTCGCCTTGGCAACCAGGTCGGCATCGATATCGAAGGTCTCCTTGCACCACGCCTTGAGCTGGCGGTTTCGGTCGCCCTCGTCGTACCAGTGGAACAGCGGCGTATCGAACGGAACGCCGAAACGCTCCTCCGGGTTATCGGAATTGCGCATCACGTAGGGGTATCCCTTTACGACGGCGCACATCCACTCGCTGGTAGAGGCGGTGTTTTCGGTGGGCACCGTCGTGATGATGGGCATGAAGATGCGGTCGACGCCGGCGTCGACGAGATTGCGGATGTGCCCGTGGACGAGCTTGGCCGGGAAGCACACGGTGTCGGATGTGACGTGCGCCAGACCGCGCTCGTACATCGCCTTGGTGCTGCGTCCCGAGACGCGCACCTTAAAGCCGAGCGTGCTGAAGAACGTCGACCAGAACGGCATGGTGTCCCAGAACTCGAGCACACGGGGAATGCCGATCGTGACATCGCGCCCCCCGCTGACGGGAACCGTGGGGTACGACTCGAACAGCAGCTTCTCGCGGTCGACAAAGAGATTGGGGGCAGCCGCGGTCCGGTCGCGCCCCGTGCCGGGTGCCTGTGCCTCGCAAGCACCCTGCGGACGCAGCTCCTCCGCCGCGGGAACCTCGCGCACGAGCTCATCCCATGAGATGGCGCCGCCGCGCGGGCAGCGATTGCCCGTGACGTAAAGCGAGCCGTCGCCAAATGCCACGACCGCGCGCTGGCAGCGGTTGTTGCACCGACGGCAGGTAACGCCGCCGAACTCGCGATGCTCGAAGCGCTCCACGGCATCGAGCCCGATAAACGACGTGCCGGCGTCGCCCTTGCGGCATTCCTCGCGCGCGAGCAGGGCGATACCGATAGCGCCCATCAGCCCCGGGTGGGGCGCACGCGTGACGGGTTTGCCCAGATACTGCTCGAATGCGCGCAGCACCGCGTCGTTTCGGAACGTGCCGCCCTGGACGACGACTTTGTCGCCCAGACGGTTGAGATTTGAAACGCGAATGACCTTGGTGAACACGTTCTCGATAATCGAACGGCAGAGACCGGCCATGATGTCGCCCGGACCCTTACCGCGCCGCTGCTCGGAAACGACGCTGCTGTTCATGAACACCGTGCAGCGGCTGCCGAGAACGGCGGGGGCTTTGGACGAAAATGCCTCGGTCGCGATATCCTCAACGGCTATTCCGAGGTTTTTGGCAAAACCCTCGAGGAACGAGCCGCAGCCCGCAGAGCACGCCTCGTTGACGACGATATCGGTCAGCACGCCGTGGTTGAGCCAGATGGCCTTCATATCCTGTCCGCCGATGTCGAGCACGAAGGTCGCATCGGGAACGCATGCGCACGCGGCGCGGGCGTGCGCGACCGTCTCGACCGTATGGTAGTCGGCGTGGAACGCGCGCGCGAAAAGCTCCTCGCCGTATCCCGTGGTGCCCACGGCATCGATCGCAAGCGTGACTCCCGCTGTCTCCCAGCGGTTCTTCAAGCTGACAAGACCCTGTTGGGCGACGTCGAGCGGTCTGCCGTTATTAGACGCGTAGAACGAATCGACAAGCTCACCCGCCTCATCGACCAGGGCGAACTTGGTCGTCGTGCTCCCCGAATCGATACCGAGCGCCACACGCACCGTCTCTCCGGGCGCATACGCATCCGGACCCTTTGCCGGCGTCTCTTTGCCATGGCGTGCCGTAAAATCCGCCTGCTCGGCAGGTGTGGCAAAAAAGGGCTGGGCAAGACGTCCCTCCCCGCTTGCGGGCGCGACCGTCTCGAGCTTATCCAGCCGGACAAAAGCGTCGGGAAGGTCGATCGGTTGGGACGATGCGAACATGTCGGTCAGCGACAGGGCGGCACCGCGCGCGACCATGATCTGCGGATCGCGCGGGACGATAACCTGATCGTCCGATAGATTCAGTTGCTCCCGGAACACGCGGACCAGTGTGGGGTTGTAGGCGAGCGTACCGCCCTCGAAGATTACCGGCGGCTCGATGTCGATACCCTGGGCCAGACCGCCGATCGTTTGGCGGGCGACCGCGTGAAGCGCCGAAAGCGCCAGGTCGGTGGTAGGAATGCCCTCGTTGAGCAGTGGCTGGATATCGGTCTTTGCGTACACGCCGCAGCGGCCCGAGACCTCGTGGACGGTCGTTCCCCGGCTTGCGAGCTGCTCGAACTCGCCCGATTCGGTGCCGACCCCCATGAGCTTTGCCATCTCGTCGATAAATGCACCGGTACCGCCTGCGCACGAGCCGTTCATGCGCATGTCGGCAACCTCGATGTCTCCCTTATCGTTGGTGCGGAAGAAGACCATCTTGGCGTCTTGGCCGCCCAGCTCGATGGCGCAGCGCGTCTGCGGATAGAACCTGCTGATCGCGAGCGCGTTGGCGACCACCTCCTGAACGTACGAGGCGCCCAGCGCGGTCGCGATATCGCGCGCACCCGAGCCGGTCACCGCAACGCGCAGTGACTCATGGGGAAAGCGCTCGGCGAGCTCGCCGAGCATGGCGCGCACGCTCGCTGTCTGACACGCCCCGTGGCGGCGATATCCCCACCACGCCTCGGTCATATCCTCGTGCATCGCGTAAACTTTGGTCGTCGTCGACCCTACGTCCAGTCCTACTAGCAACGCCATAATGCTCCGTCTCTCGCATTTTTCCCGCTAGAGATATACCACTCTACGTAATACAACAGACTGTTGTATTTAAACTCCGTATAAAAAGCGGCTGCCGAAACGCTTCAGCAGCCGCCGAATGCACCAACAGATTGTTCTGCGCGCTAGCACGTCGGGCAACGGAGCAGCACGGGCCCTCCGGTCATGCGCACCGCTCACGCCCGCGATGTCGCCGAGAGAGCTATCCACGCTTAGGGCTCCAACCAAGCAAGTCGCCCGCGCTCAGCAGATCCCTAAGCGAGCTACTCGCACTCAGGAGCCATAGCCTGCTCCAAGAGCTCGGCATGCTCCTCCTCGAAAACCGTCCCCACAGGGAAGGCGCGACGGAAGACGAAGCGGGAAATCGGACCGGCTACCAAAAGGTTCCACGGCAGCGCCATCACAAAATTATGCGGGATGTTGATCATCCAGATCGCGGGCACGGAATACAGGTTCGCAAGGATGCCGCCGGGCATGTGCGTCAGACCCTCACAGGCACCGTACAGCGACATGATGATGACCATGGGAATGACCATGCAGGAGCTGACGGCGAGCGTCATGGCAAGTGGCGAGCTCTTGCCCGGCGTGACCAAGTACTTAAAGGCGAAACCCTTGGCGAGCGGGCTGGCGACGAACCAGTCGCAGCACATGGCAAAAATGTAGGCAACGGGGAAGCCGAGCCACGCAGTGGCAACGACCTCGCCGTTGATGGCCCCGTGCTGCAGGGCAACGTTGTAGATGCTCATCCAGAGCACCATGCAAAAGCACATGATAAAGGTGAACAGCAGGCTCTCTCGTTTGTTGATAGGCATAAAGGGCAGATTCCTCTCTGTGTTGTACCGCGGCGCCACGCAACAAAAACGGGCGGGCAAGATGGAGCTGTTGGAACTTCATCTCGCCCGCCCGTGGTACGCGCGTCTGCGACTACTTATGTGGTGGAACCAGCCTAGCACGAAACGCATGCGCTTCGTAAGCGTTGAGTTTATGAAGATGCAGGGCACCAAACCCCCGACCCCATAAGTTGCGGTGGAATACGGACTGTTTTGACCCTTTAAGCAACAATTCAGTCCCTATTTCACCGCAACTCATTTGGTGCAAAGTAACCTGTCCCCCTTGTACCAATTAGCTGGTGTGGCGCCAGCGAGGGTCGGTGAGCGTACGCGCCACACCCAGTCCAACGGGCAGAAACGCTACGATGAGCACTGCGCGCACAAACCAGCCGAGCATATTGACCGTGTCGAAGGTGCACATGTAATACATCGAGCGATACAGATACAAGCCCGGCACCATAATGACAATCGAAGGCACCGTGAGGGCGATGCGCGGGTAGGTGAGCTTGACTTCGGCCAAGCTTGCCAGCAGACCCGATACCAGCGCGCCGATAAACGCTGCTGCCTCGGGAGGCATTCCCGTGCTGAGGCCCAGGAAGGGAATCATCGTCGGCGCATCGACAAGGGTCAGACGCAGGGTATTGGACACGGCGCCGATCAACCCAGCTGCCGCGGCCATCTTTACCGGGCTGTTGAACATCACCGAGAAGCCGAATACGCCAACGAAGCTCATCACCACGCGCAGGAGCGTAAGGGCAAGCGGCGAAAGGCCCAGTGGGGCAAAGTCGTCCGGCGCCAGGCCAACACACTCGGCAACCATCCAACCTACGAGCGTCGCCATCACAATAATCGATACGGCATATGAAAGGCGCTCGATACCGCTTCGCATGTCGAGCTTGGCGATGTCGAGGCCCGCCGTAATGAGCGGAAAGCCGGGAATCACAAAGAGCATGGCGCCGATATAGCCTTCTTGGTGCGACATTGCCCCCGGTATGACCTGGCCAAGGCCGAGCAATGCCAGCAGATACGAAACGCAAGCGAGCGCAACGCCGGTCGTCAGCGCGCTGAACTGACCAAGGCCTTGCTTGAGAATATGGGAGCGGGCAAAGTTGCCGACACCCGCGCCCACAAACGCGCAGGCCATCTCGATAGGGCCGCCGCCGAGCAAAAAGACGAAGGCGCCGCAAGCACAAGCTGCCGCAAGGCCCTGTTGCCAGGGAGAGTAATCGGGTTTTGAACTCTCAACGGTCTTGAGCATCTCGTGATACTCGTGCACCGTGAAGCGACGACCATAGGTCTCGATTTCCTTGAGGAAACTCTCCATCATCCAAATGCGATGGGTATTGACGCCCGTTGTGGGCAAGCTGACGACCTCATTAAAGCAGTGACCATCTTCGATGCAGGTGCACTCAAACGACAGAAGACTTAAGTCAACGTGGATGGTGACACCGAGTACGGCGGCAACACGATTCATGGTATCGCGCACGCGCCAGGCACCCGTTCCGCTTGCCAGCATAAGCATGCCGGTGCGGCAGATGATGGATGATTTATCGGTGAGCGGCGCATCGACGGCAAGCTCATCGCCTGCCGTCACGATCTGGTGCCAGTCAGTTTTCATATGGAGCGCGCCGGCACGAACGCCGTGGTGCATGGGGGCTCTCGAAAGCAGCGAGTCAAGGCGCGAAGGCTGTGGGGGCTCCGCTGATCCGACCTCGTCCTCGTCGGGCTCTTCATCAATAAGGTCGAAAGTATCGAGCGCCGCCGGCTCGCGACGGTCGATCAATTCCTCGTCCTCATCATCAAAGTAGTTGAACTGATCGAGCATGTCCTCTTCGATTGCACGCTCGCTCGCGTCGTCCATCCCGGTGCTCCCTTCCTGTCGACTAACCCCCATCCTAGGCAGCAACGGCTAAAGGAAACATAAAAGAGACGACTGTCATGCGAGCCATGTGCGCAATATCCGTTGGGTAGTCGTTTAAGAACGTCCCCAATGACTACATCGATGTATTGGCAACGTCAGCGAGCGGGCCGCATTTGAGACAAGGTGACGTGAAACGAAAGGGCGCTGACCTTCTGGTCGCGCCCTTGAAGTTGAACGTCAGATTGTCCAAATGCGGCCCGCGCAGCGTCGAGCCGTTACGCGGTTCGTAGAACCGCGTAACTAGTTAGTACATCTTTGCGCCGGCAGGGATGGAGGCGTCGAGCTGGATCAGGTTGAGGCGCTCCTCGCCCTCCTCCTCGTGGACAGCGCTGATCAGCATGCCGCAGCTGGGAATACCCATCATCTTGCGCGGAGGCAGGTTGGTGATGGCGAGCAAGGTCTTGCCGACCAGGTCCTCGGGCTCGTAATAAGCGTGAATACCGGAGAGGATGGTGCGGTCGGTGCCGGTGCCGTCGTCGAGCGTAAAGTTCAGCAGCTTCTTGGACTTCTTGACGGCCTCGCATGCCTTGACCTTCACAGCGCGGAAGTCGCTCTTGGAGAAGGTATCAAAGTCGACGAACTCCTCAAACAGCGGCTCAACGGCGATCTTGGAGTAATCGAGCGTGGGCTTAAGCGACGTAACGAACGGGCTCGCGGCGTTGCCGGCCTCGGCAGCCTTGGCGGCAGCGGCACCGGACTGGAAACCCTTCTCGGGCTTCATGTGCGGGAACAGCAGCACGTCGCGGATAGAAGCCTGGTTGGTGAGCAGCATGACCACGCGGTCGATACCAATGCCAATGCCGCCCGCGGGAGGCATACCGTACTCGAGGGCGCGCACGTAGTCCTCGTCGTACTCCATGGCCTCGTCGTCACCGCCGGCCTTCTCGGCCATCTGGGCGGCAAAGCGCTCGGCCTGGTCGACCGGGTCGTTGAGCTCGGAGAACGCGTTGGCGTACTCGTGGCCGGCAATAACCAGCTCAAAGCGGTGCGTCAGGCGCGGGTCGTCCTCAAAACGCTTAGCGAGCGGGCTGACCTCGATGGGGTAATCGCACACGAACGTCGGGTTGACGATGGTGTCCTCGCCCAGCTCATCGTAAATCTCGGCGATGATCTTGCCGGCAGTCCACTCGGGCTTGATCTCCAGGCCCTTCTCGCGCGCGGCGGCAGCAAGCTCCTCGACTGGCGTGTCAATGGTGACCTGCTTGCCGAGCACGTCGGAGACGATGTCGGTCATGGGACGGCTGGCCCACTCACCAGAAAGGTCGATGGTCTGGCCCTGGTACTCGATGACCTCGGGGTTGCCGATGGCCTTGTTGGCAGCCTTGATGACACCCTGGGCGAGTGCCTTCATGCCCTCGAGGTCGGAGAAGGCACGGTAGGCCTCCATCGTGGTGAACTCGGGGTTGTGGGTAAGGTCCATGCCCTCGTTACGGAAGATGCGGCCGATCTCGAACACGCGCTCAAAACCACCGACGATGCAGCGCTTGAGGTGCAGCTCGGTGGCAATACGCAGGTAGCACTCCTGATCGAGCGCGTTGAAGTGGGTAATGAACGGCTTGGCGGTAGCGCCGCCCTGGATGGTCTGCAGGATGGGGGTCTCGACCTCCATGTAGCCGTCGGACTCCATAAAGCGACGGAAGGTGGAGAGAATCTGCGAACGCTTACGGAAGGTCTCGCGAACGTCGTCGTTGGCGATCAGGTCGACATAGCGCTGGCGATAGCGGGTCTCCTTGTCGGAAAGACCGTGGAACTTCTCGGGCAGCGGACGAACGGCCTTGGCAAGCAGGGTCGCGCTCTTAGGGGCAACGGAAAGCTGGCCGCGCTGGGTGCGCACGACCGCGCCGGTCACGCCCAGGATGTCGCCCAGGTCGAGGGCCTTGAGCGTATTCCAGGCAGCCTCGTCCATGTCGTTGATGCGGCAGAACAGTTGAATCTCGGCAGTCGCATCGCGCACGACGATGAACATGATCTTGCCCTGACCGCGCTTGGCGACCACACGGCCGGCGATCTTCACGACATCCTCGGTGTCCTCGCCATCGGCAAGATCGGCGTACTTAGTCTCGATATCGGCGACGTAGTCCTCAAGCTCAGAGTGCTCGGGATAGGGGTTCTGGCCCGCCTCGAACAGGGCGGCGCGCTTGGCCAGGCGGGTGGCGCGCTCGTCGTTGAGCGTCGATGCCTGATCGGCGGCGTTCTGGTTCTCTGCCATAAGTTAGCTCCTCAAACTAAAACGCTCCCCAGGATTCGGTCCCAGGGAGCGAAAACATACCTTTACGCGGGACCGTGGTCTAGCGTGCGATCTTGGCGATGGTGTAGACGCGAGTCTTGCCGGAAGGCGTAACGACCTCGACGGAGTCGCCCTCGCCGTGACCGATGATGGCGTGACCGACCGGAGACTCGTTGGAAATCTTGTGCTCGAGCGAGTTGGTCTCGGTGGTACCGACGAGCGTGACTTCCATGACCTCGCCGTTGGGATCAATCAGCGAAACGGTGGAACCGATGGAGACGGTCAGGTCGCCCGTAGTGGCAGCAACCTGAGCGTTGGCGAGGATGGCCTGGATCTCGGCGATACGAGCAGCATTCTGGGCCTGCTTGTCCTTGGCGGCATCGTACTCGGAGTTCTCCGAAAGGTCGCCGAACGCGCGGGCTTCCTTGATGTCCTCGACGATCTCCTTGGCGTAATCGCCCTCACGCCAAGCGAGCTCCTCGACGAGCTTCTGGCGGCCCTCAGCGGTCAGTACGATCTGGCTTGCGTCCATACGGATATCTCCCCAACTCTGATCAAACAATCAACTGTCAACAAAACGAAAAAGACCGGCTAGCCTGCGGGCAAGCCGGTCAGGTGCTCACCCCAAAGGGATGGGACTACTCTGCGTCCGCGTCGCTGTCCTCTGCCTGCTTCTTCTTGGCAGCAGCGAGCTTGGCCTCGAGCTCAGCGATCTCCTTGTCCTCCTCGGACTGCTCGACCACGACCTCCTCGGCCTGCTTGGTCTCGGCCTTATCGTCGCCCTCCATACCCTCGCGGATATTCTTGACGGTAGAGCCGAGAGACTTGCCGAGCTTCGGCAGGTTCTTGGGCCCGAAGATAATCAGGACAACGACGAGAATAATGATGAGCTCAGGAGCCCTCAGTCCAAACATGTAGACCTCCACAATACAGCGAGACAAGCTCGAATGAGTATACCGCGGGTATCGCGGTATCACAACACTAGCTAAAAAAAGGGACCGCAAGAAGCGGTCCCTCCTCATGCTCTGGTCGGGTTGACTGGATTTGAACCAGCGACCCCTGCGTCCCGAACGCAGTGCTCTACCAAACTGAGCCACAACCCGTTAGCTCGACTATAGTAACAAAGATTTTCGCCGCGTGCTAGAGAAATTTTTATTTCTTTGGCGCGTCGATTTGAACCGTGTTGGGAATAAGCTCAGTCGCGCAGGCCCACCAGCCATTTTGCTGGGCAGCATCGGCAAGCCTTTCGGCCGTGGCAGCGGTGTCGCAAATGGCAAACGAGCAGGCACCCGATCCGCACACATCTACAGCAACGGTTCCGTCCTGTTTACGCAGCCAGTCGAGGACCGTTTGAATCTGCGACTCCATCTGTGCGGAAATGACACCAAGGTTGTTATGGATGAGTGCATATGCCGTCTCGGCATCACCAGCACGCAAGGCAGAAGCTATCGCGCCGGGCTCGTCCGCAGGCACCGGGGCCTCGTCAAAACGTCGATAGGCTTCAATTGTCGAAACGCTTGCCTCGCGCGGCTTGACCAGCACGACGGGCGTCGCGGGCAGTGCGGGGTACTCAGTTGCCAGCACGTCTCCCCCGCCTACGTAGAACGCAGGACTCGCGTGCAAAAAGAACGGGACGTCAGCACCAATGCCCCGCGCAATGTCGTCGAGCGCCGGGTCGGTGCGATCAATGCCCCAGAGCTCTGCCAAGGCGACAATGACCGCGGCCGCATCCGTCGAGGGGCCGCCCAAGCCGGCGCACAATGGAATGCGCTTCTCAATCGTCACGCAGATGTTTGCCTCGCGACCATAATGCTCGGCCATAGCAACCGCAGCCCGATACGCCGTATTCTTTTGCATGGGAAAATCTGATGCCGGAACCGTCTGAACGGCCAGCGCCTGCGACGGCATGACCGTCACGGTATCGGAAAGACCGACGGCCGCCATCAGGGAATCGACCCTGTGGTAGCCGCGGTCATCGCGCTCGGTATGAACCCCCAGGTAGAGGTTAATCTTTGCCGGCGCGGAAAGAGTCAGGGACCGATCGGTCACCGTTAGTGCTCCTCGAGCTGATTGCCGAGCGGGGTAAAGATATGCTCGCCGCTCTCAGGGTCGAACAGCTCGACCTGGCCGGTGAGCACATCGATATACTGGTAGGACTGACGCGACTTGCGGCCGCGACGCTCGTCGACCTCGACAATGAAGACGGCCGGGTGGACGCTCTTGATGGTGCCCATGCGCTCGACGACGCGGGTACGGCCCATGTTGGCCTTAACCTTGACGCGATCGCCCACCATATCGGTCAGCTTCTCGTGGATGTCGTCGACGTGATTGACTTCCATCTCTTCCATGAACAGGGCCTCCAGAAGGTGCAATTCAAAAAGGGGATAATACCCCTAAGATAGACAAAACTCTAATACTATAGCACCCCGCTGTTGCCATACGCAAGTAGCTAAATAAGCCCCGTCCCAAATACGTACCAGACGACAATCTCGCATGACCAGTTGTTACGCGGTTTGGTAAAACCGCGTAACCTAAAGGTTGTCGGTGTCCAGGACGATGGTGAATGGACCGTCGTTGACCAAGTCGACTTTCATATCGGCGCCGAAGATGCCATGTGCTACGTGTTCGACATCTTGACGAACGAGCGTCAGGAAGTACTCGTAGAGCTCGTTGGCGACATCGGGGGCGCCGGCATCCGTAAACGATGGGCGGCGACCGTGGCGGCAGTCGGCGAACAGCGTGAACTGCGACACCACGAGCACCTCGCCGTCGACATCGGCAAGCGCCAAGTTGGTCTTGCCGTTCTCGTCCTCGTTAATGCGCAAGCCCCGGAGCTTGCCCCACAGCTTGTCGGCCTCGGCACGCGTATCGCCATGGCCCACACCCAGCAGCACCAGGTAGCCGCGTCCAATGCGGCCCACGCACTCGCCGTCGACCGTCACGCCGGCGTTGAGCACGCGCTGCACCACCGCACGCACGGTCTACTCCTCGCCCGTCAGCTTGGCGGACAGATGCTCGAGCGCGTGGAAACGATGGCTGATGGCGTTCTTCTCGTCAGCCGTCAGCTCGGCCATGGTCTTGCCCGGCGTGTCGACCGGCAGGAACAGCGGGTCGTAGCCAAAGCCGTGATCGCCGCGGCCCTCGTGTGCGATAGTGCCCTCGCAGGCGCCCTCACCATAGGTGACCAGACCGTCCGTGTCGATGAGCGCGACGACGCTCATAAAGCGCGCGGTGCGATCCTCGTCGGCCACGCCTTCCAGGTTAACGAGCAGCTTGGCGTTGTTGGCGGCATCGTCGCCGTGCACGCCCGCATAGCGCGCGCTATACACGCCCGGCTCGCCGTCCAGGGCATCAACGACCAAGCCCGAATCGTCGGCAATGGCCATAAGCCCCGTCTCTTCGACCGCGGCTTGGGCCTTGATGATGGCGTTCTCCAAAAACGTCGTGCCGTTTTCCTCGGGATCCTCAAAATCACCCAGCTGGCCGAGCGCCACAAAGCGCACCTCGGGCATGACCTTGCCCAAAATGGCCTCGATCTCGGTGAGCTTATGGGCGTTGCCCGTTGCCACGACGATGGTCGCCGCCGGGTCGAGGGTGTCGATGTCAATCTTCTCAAGTGCCATGACTGGCCTCCTTGTCTCTATAGCAAGCCGCGTGAGGGGCGTTTGGGCACTTGACCTCTCCCCTCTCAGGCGATCGGACCTTTCAACGCAGCATTTCAGCAGATAAAACCTACCAAAATAAACCTGTCCCTTTTGGCAGGTTAGGCGATGGCTTGGCGCTGAAGCTCGATGAGCTCGGCGATACCCTTGTCGCCCAGGTCGAGCAGGGCGTTGAGGCGTTTGCGGTCAAAGGGCGCCTGCTCGCCGGTGCCCTGGAGCTCGATCATCTCGCCGGTGTCGGTGGCGACGAGGTTCATGTCGACCTCGGCATGGCTGTCCTCGGAATAATCGAGGTCAAGCAGCGTATTGCCGTCGGCAACGCCCATGGAGATGGCAGCCACCTGGCCGATAAGCGGGATGCGCTCGATCTTGCCCGCCTCGACCCACATGGCGAGGGCGTCGCGCAGCGCCACCCAGGCGCCGGTGATGCTCGCTGTACGCGTGCCGCCATCGGCCTGAATCACGTCGCAGTCGACGGTAACGGTGTACTCGCCGAGTGCCTTCATATTGACGACGGTACGCAGGCTGCGACCGATGAGGCGCTCGATCTCCATGGAGCGGCCCTTGCGGTTGGCGTGCTCGCGCTTGCAGCGCTTGCCGGTCGACGCCGGCAGCATGGCGTATTCCGCGGTCACCCAGCCGGCCTTAGCTCCCTTTCGCCAGCCCGGCACGCCCTCCTCGATAGTGGCGGCGCACAGCACGCGCGTGTCACCGAACTCGGCCAAACACGAGCCGTGGGCGTGCTTCATGACGCCACGAGTGAGCTTGACGGGGCGCAGCTCATTGGCGGCACGGCCGTTGGCGCGGTTGACCTGCATATACTCCATAGAAATATCCTTTCGGCAAAAGGTGAAAGTGAGCCTTTGGTCGGTGACCTTGTATCTATTTCAGTTCGTCGATATCGATATGCTCAATGCTCTTGAGCGGCTGGCCAAAGATAAAGCTACCCGCCACCGCAAACTCGGCAATGTTATCGGCCGTCGTGGCAAAACGATGCTGCGGCTCGGCGGCGTCGCCCGCCAGCTGCTCGCGGCGCGTGAGGATATCGGTCAGCTCGCGCGTGGTCTCCTCGGCGGAGCTCACGACGCGCACCCCAGGCCCCAGCGCATGGCGGATAGGTCCCACCAACAGCGGGAAATGCGTACAGCCGAGCACCACGGTGTCGATACCGTGGTCGCGCAGCGGCTCAACCGTGGCACCCACCAGCGCACGCACGGCAGGCGTATCGAAGATGTCCTCGTTCTCAAGCCACTGTTCCTGCAGATGTGCACCCGAGGCGAGCTCGTGTTCGACAACCTCGACAAAGCTCGAGGCAGGACAGCCGTATACATCGACGCCGGCATCTAGATCCTGAATGGCGCGCGTGTAGGCGCCCGAGCGAATGGTGAGGTTGGTAGCGAGCACGCCCACGCGACGCGTACGCGTGCTGTTGATTGCTGCACGGGCACCCGGCGCGATCACGCCGATCACGGGAACGTCGAGCACCTGCTGGGCCAAACGCAAGGCCGCAGCGGTCGCCGTGTTGCAGGCGATGACCATAATCTTGACGTCGTGCTTCGAAAGCCAACGACCCGCCTGCAACGCAAACGAGCGAACCTCGTCCTCGGTGCGGGTGCCATAAGGGCAGCGCTTAGTGTCACCGAAATAGTAGACGGACTCGTGCGGAAGTGCCGTTGCGATCGCGCGCGCGACCGTCAAGCCGCCCAGGCCCGAGTCGAACACGCCGATCGGACGCGTGTCCCCGGCCATATTATCGATATCGGACATTACCTCACCAGATTCTCTCTCGAAAAATGCGACCAATCGTGATGCGTCGCGCTACGAACGGGCTGCGACCAGCAGCTCGGCCGTTGCCACCCAACCGTCGACAATCTTGCCGCGCGTAATATAGGCATTGTCGCAGGCGTCCAAGAACTCCGGGGCACCGGCGCTCGTCAGACCGTTCTCGACCAGGCAGAACATGCCAACATGGTCGGCCATGTAGAAGTCGGACTCGGAGTCGCCGAGCGCAAGCGTCTCCTCGCACTCGATCCCCAGGTGCTCGCAGAAGCGCGAAATGGCAACGCCTTTGTTAAGACCCGCCGGATTGATGTTGAAGGCGCGACCGTCCTCGACGCGATTAAGCTCGAGCGTCGTCGGCTTGGACAGGTGCGTCAGATGGCCGTTGCAAGCCCAGACCAGACCGCAGCCGGCCTCGTCCAGGATGGCCTGGACCTCATCGTCGGGCACATCGCCGCGCATGCCGACGGTGACCTCACGGTACTTGTAGCCGGTCGACATGTCGTTGTGGTACTCGATCTTGTGCGGCCAGCGGGCAAGGATCTTCTCGCACACGCCGGTCTGCTCGATCACCTGGTGCGGAGTAAGGCCGCAGGCGGGGTCGTAAGGCATGTCGCCGGTCAGATACTCCCAATCGTTGGCTTTGAGGTCGTACATGACCAGGCCGCCCATCTCGCCGATGTAGGAGTTGAGGCCGAGCACGCGCGCGTCCTCGTGGATCATGGTACGGTTGCGGCCCGAGGTGGGAACCACCTGGATACCAGCGCGAGCGAGCGCCACGACGGCCTCGACGAGTTTGGTCGAAGGGTTGCCGTCGTTGTCGCGCAGCACGCACGAGCCGGGCGCGAGCATCGTGGCATCCAGGTCGGTAAAGACGTACTTGACCTTGGCCAAGCGCTCGCGCATCTCGCCCGAAAGCTCGGCAACGGTCGGCAGGGTATTGTGGGACATGGTTACTCCGTTTACGTAGAAGGATTTGGACTTGGACGGCATGTTTTGATTGAGGGAACACGCTTATGGCGACAGCGCACTCAGGGCGCCGCCGCCATCATGGTTCATTAGTCAAACTGGGTAACATCGATCAGGCGATTGGCCAACGAAAGGTCGCTCTCGATGGGCACGAACTCGTCGCCCACGTGCATGAGCTCCTCGTCACCCTTTGCCAGCAGCAAGACAATGGTAGGAGCATCGGGGTTGACGTACTCCTCGCGCGCCGCCTTGAACGCCGCATGCACGGCAGCTTCGCGATCGAGGATGATCTTGTTCGGCGTATCGTCGGGAACATGTTCGGCAAGCTCGCGACAGACCTTCATCGGGTCCTCGTGAGCCGGGTCCTCATTGGCAAAGATCATCAGGTCGGAATACGGTGCGGCCTCGCGCGGAAGCTGCTCGCGGCGCTCCTGCGCCTTGCCGCCGGCAGCGCCAAACACCGCGATGACCGGGCTGGCGGGAAACGCGCGCTTGACCGACGAGAAAAGCGAACGGAACGAAAGCTGGTTGTGCGCATAGTCGACGACGCAGATCACGCGACCGTCCTTCGACTCCACGACCTCCATACGGCCCGGCACACGCAGTTTGGAGAGGCCCTTCTTGATAGCCTCGATACCGATGCCGATCTCGCGCGCGGCGGCGATAGCGACCAGCGCGTTTTCCACGTTAAAGTCGCCCGCGATGCCCAGCAGGACCTTCTCCCCCGTCTCGGACTCGTCGGCACACAGGCCATGCAAGTTGAACTCGATGCTAAAGCCGACCATGCGTACGTCGCTTGCCCACAGGCTCGCCTCGGGATGCTCGACGCCAACGGTCACCAAGCGATCGGCCGTCGACGCTGCCTCTAGCACACGGTCAACCTCTTCGGTGCCTAGATTCACCACGGCGGTCTTTGCCTGGTCAAAGATCCTGAGTTTGCTCTCAAAATAATCCTCAAACGTGGGGTGTTCGATCGGCGAGATGTGGTCGCGGCCGATGTTGAGGAAGCACGCCACGTCAAACGGCAGATTCTCGACGCGTTGGTACTTGAGCGCCTGGCTCGAGACCTCCATGACCATGGACTGGCGACCGGACGTGCGGCAGTTGGCGATATGGCGCCAAACCTCGGGGGCCTCGGGCGTGGTGTTGGTGCTCTCGTAGCACTCGATACCATCGTCGGTACTCACCGAGCCGATCATGCCGCAGGACTCGCCCGCCGCTTTGATAATCGACTGGAGCATAAAAGCGGCCGTGGTCTTTCCCTTGGTGCCGGTGATGCCCACGATCTTGACGTCGTGGTCGGGACGGTCGTAGACCTCCGGCGGCAACAGGGCCATGGCCGTGCGAACACTATCAACAACCAGCATCGCAGCACCGCTCTCCTTCGCCAGCGGCTCCAGAGACTCGACCAGCGACTCCTCGCACACAAATGCGACGGCGCCCGCATCGAGCGCCATGCTCAAAAACGCGGGCTTAAAGGCAGCACCTTTACAGAAGAACACGTCACCTGCCGAGACCGCGCGCGAATCAAACGAGCAACCGGTCACGGCACGCTCGTCAACCTGCTCTGATGCGCGCAGCTCGCCGCACACATCGAGCAGCTTGGCAAGCGTATCGACCGTGGTCACGGTCGCGGAATCCGAATGGTGCATCTTTCACCTTTCTCAGCCATTTGGCAGGGACGGTTTTCATAGTAACTGAAACGTGCTCGCGCAAAAACGGCTCCCGGAGGAGCCGTTACGCGCAGGCATTCGTAGGCCGAGACTAGGCAGCCTGAACAGAAGGCTGGCCCTCGTCGATAAAGAAGCGCTTGTACCACACTAGGAACACGAGCGGCGTATAGATCTTGCGCTGGAAATCGCCCTTGCCCGCAAAGTGCAGATCGAGCAGGTGCATGAGCTCGTCGGTATTGAAGAACTCACTTGCCCACGGCGCGGTGAAGTACTCCTTGACATAGTCGTACCACTTTTGCTCGCGCAGCCAGTAGACAATCGGCACCGGGAAGCCCACCTTGGGACGGGTGGCCCACTCATCGGGCAGCGACTTGTTGGCAGCGTGGCGGAGTACCTGTTTGTTGCCGTTCTCGTTGATGCGGTAGCGGTCGGGAATGTGCTCGGCGAACTCCATGACTTTGCGGTCCAGGAAGGGCACGCGCAGCTCCAGCGAATGTGCCATGCACATCTTGTCGGCCTTGAGCAGAATGTCGCCCGGGAGCCACATGTTCATGTCCAGGTACTGCTTCTTGACCAGTTCGGGCTGACCCTTCACGCGTGCGTAGATGGGTGCAGCGAGCTCAAAGGCGCCGTCGCCGGTGTTGTACTCGGGCTTGAGCACGCCGTCGACCTCGCGCTCCGGCCATACCAGAGCCTGTCCCAGGAACGACTTCTCGGGGATCTCGGCACCCTTGACCAGGAAGTTATGTCCCTTGAAGTACGGCATATGCAGCGCCAGGTTACCGAGCGCGCGACGGATGGGCAGCGGCACCATCTTTTTGTACTTGCGCACCGGGACCGTGTCCTCGTAGTAGGCGTAGCCGCCAAAGAGCTCGTCGGCGCCTTCGCCCGAAAGCACGACGGTAACGTCCTTGCGGGCCATCTCGGCCAAGAACCACAGCGGCACGGAAGACAGGTTGGACTGCGGCTCGTCCATGTGATACTGGATGTCCTCGAGCGCACCGAAGAACTCGTCGGCGGTAATCATCTTGCGAACGTTCTCGACGCCGAGCTTATCGGAAAGTTCCTTGGCGTAGTTGGTCTCGTTGAAGTTCTTGTAGTCAAAACCCACCGAGAAGGTCTTGTCGGGCATGAGGCAAGCGGCGATGTAGCTAGAGTCGACGCCACCGGAGAGGAACGACGCGACCTTGACGTCGGCGATGCGATGGGCCTCGACACTCTCGCGCACGACCTCGTCCAGCTCATCGACATACTCTTCGAACGGCTTCTCGACGGCAGAGTAATCGCAATCCCAGTAGCGCTCGATGTTCATCTTGCCGGTCGGGATATCGACGGTAAAGTAGTGCGCCGGCGGCAGCTTGTAGACACCCTCGAAGAAGGTCTCCTCGGTTGCCGAATACTGCAGCGTCATGTACGGACGCAGGGCCTTTTTGTTGACCGCCTTGTGGAAGTGCGGGTAGTCCAGGAAGCTCTTGATCTCGGAACCAAAGAGCACGCCCGGAGCGCCGTCGCCCGCATCGGCCATGGGATAGTAGTAGAGCGGCTTGATGCCAAAGATGTCGCGGGCGCCAAAAAGCTTGTTCTTCTTTTTGTCCCAGATGACGAAGGCGTACATACCGCGCAGGCGATCGAGAACGGCCTCGCCCCACTCCTCGTAGCCGTGCAGGAGGCTCTCGGTGTCGGCGCCGCAGTGGAACTTGTAGCCCTTGGCCTCGAGCTCAGAACGGAGTTCTTGGAAGTTGTAGATCTCACCGTTGAAGACAATGACGACGCTGCCGTCCTCATTGGCCATGGGCTGAGCGCCGGCCTCGGTCAGGTCGAGGATCGACAAGCGGCGGAAGCCGAGGGCAACGCGGCCGTCGATAAACTGACCGCCCATGTCGGGACCGCGATGGACGATGCGGTCCATCATCTTGGTGAGCACCTCGGATTGGTTATCCGTCCCACCGACAAAACCGACAAAACCGCACATATACTATCCCCTCTGCTGTTGCTGGGCATCAAATCGAATCAGTAGCTTTTGAGTATACCCGAGGGCGTAAAGAGGGGCGGAATGTTCAGGCAATCTCAACTGAATCAGCTCCGCTGTGACACGCGCGAGTTACCTTTAATGGATATGAGGTGAATGAGGCGATTGTTTTGCTATACTCTCTCCGCACGGGCGATTGGCGCAACGGTTAGCGCAGGTGCTTTACACGCACAAGGCTGGGGGTTCGAATCCCTCATCGCCCACCATTTGATTGATAAGGCTGTCAGCAATGACAGCCTTTCTTTTTTTGGGCCCATCGCAGAGGGATTCGAACCCGACAGGGTGCGGAGCTGAGGAAACGCGAAGCGTTTTCCAGCGCAGCACGCGAGGAGCGGAGCGACGAAGCGGGGCGCGGGCGGCGCCAGCCGCACGCGGACATCCCTCATCGCCCACCACTGAATTGGAAACGGTCCTCGCAAGGGGACCGTTTTGTTTGCGCCCATTTCATGGGATTCGAACCCGCCAGGGTGCGGAGCTGAGGAAACGCGAAGCGTTTTCCAGCGCAGCACGCGAGGAGCGGAGCGACGAAGCGGATGCGGGCGGCGCCAGCCGCACGCGACATCCCTCATCGCCCACCATTGAATTGTTAGGCCCCCAGCGATGGAGGCCTTTCTTTTTTTCAGGCCCATCGCAGAGGGATTCGAACCCGCCAGCACGTCTGTCACAAAGGCCGTGGTCAAAAAATGGCAAAAATGAGTACTGCTACTTTGTTTGCATCATATAAATAGACAGTATTTGCTTAAGTTACGCAACATATGTCCATTATAAGGGCTAACAGTTGAATCAAAATCGTGCTTTCATCGCCATTTCGACTTGCTATCTGGCCTTATTAGTCCAAAATTGCTGCTACCAAATCGGTAACAGTACTCATATTTGATGTTTTTTGACCAGCAGGTCTCCCTGCCTTAGCAAATCTAAGGCAAAACGGGCTCCAGACCGCTGAATCATGCCGCATAGGGCACGTCCGCAGTCCGGAACCCGGTCCAAATTGAGTTATTGCGCCGCGTTAGACCAAGACACCCGACAGGATCTCGATCAGACTGTCCACGTCGGCTTCCTCGCAGACGAGCGGCGGCAGGAAACGCAGCGTATGAGCACCCGTAGCGTTAATCACGACACCGGCGGCCAGCGCGCGGGCAACAATATCATGCGCATCGCCCGCAGCGTCATCCAAGTCGCATCCGAGCATCAGGCCGCGGCCACGAACCTCAAACACGTGCGGGAGCTTGGCCAGCGCCTGCTCCATATAGGCACCCACCTTGGCAGCATGCTCGGCATAATCGCCACGCACAAGCGCGGAGAGCGTCGCGGCACACGCCGCGATGGCCAAGCAGCTACCGCCAAAGGTCGAGCCGTGGTCGCCCGGCTTAAACACGTCGGCAATCTCCTTCTTTGCCACGACGGCACCCATGGGCACGCCGTCGGCAATGCCCTTGGCAAGGCTCATGATGTCGGGCTCCACGCCATAGGTTTGGAATGCAAATGGCTTGCCGGAGCGGAAGATGCCGCACTGGACCTCGTCGGCGATAAGCACGGCGCCCACTTCGTGTGCCAGGTCGCGCGCTGCCGCCATAAACTCCTCGGTCATGGGGTGCACGCCACTCTCACCCTGGATCGGCTCGAGCATCACGGCACAGATCTCGCTCCCCAGCTGCTTAAAGATCGCACGCAGCTCGTCCACATCGTTGGGCGTGCAGGCCACAAAGCCACCCGGCAGCGGGCGGAAGCTGTCCTGCAGCCAATCCTGCATGGTGGCGGCAATGGTCTCGAGCGTACGGCCGTGGAAGCCGCCACGCATGCACACGATGGTGTTGCCGCCATTACCGGCACGCTTGGCGTACAGGCGCGCGAGCTTCATCGAGCCCTCGTTGGCCTCGGCGCCAGAGTTGGCAAAGAAGGTCTCCCAAACCTGCTCATCCGCAGCCGGGGCACCAAGAGCAGCTGCCGTGGTCTCATCGCCGGCGGCAATGGCATCGGCAAGCACGCGCGCGCCATCTACGTCGTCGTTAGCAAGCTTGGACAGCAGCGCCGCGACCTGTCCGCGCTGCTCGATGTAGAAATAGTTGGAGACATGCATGAGCTTTTTGGTCTGTGCCTCGAGCGCCGAGAGCACAGCCGGGTCGCCATGACCTAGGTTGCACACGCCGATGCCGGCAAGAAAGTCGAGGTACTCACGGCCATCGTCGCCGGTGAGCTTCATGCCGTGACCCTCGACAAACTCGACCGGAGAGCGGCCAAAGGTATGCATAACGTAATGGGATTCAAGCGATTGCTGAGCTGAAAGTGACATGGGACGCCTTTCGTTGAGCGCCAGACGGCGCGGGGCTATGGATGCAGGAATGGGGCGGCTGCGGGTCAGCTAGACCGTCTGAAGCTTCTCGACCTCGTCGAGGTTCTCGGTCAGACGCGCAGCAAACGTTGAAAGCGGATGCGGATGCGTATCGAACTCGTAAGCCGTCTCGGTGGAATGGATCACGGTGCCGACGCCGGCATCGGTCAGCAGCTCCAGGAGCAGCGAATGCGGCGTAGTACCGTTAATGATGTGGGCACGAAATACGCCGCCGGTAAGCGCATCGACAGCCGCACGCAGCTTGGGAATCATGCCCTTATCGACCTCGCCGCCGTAGAGCATCTCATTGACCTCGTCGAGCGTTAGGTTGGAGATAAGCGAGTCCTTGTCGCTAAAGTCCTTGTACAGGCCATCGACATCGGTCAAAAAGATCGCCTTATGCGCGTGGAGCGCCGCGGCAACGGCACCGGCGGCGGTGTCGGCGTTGATGTTGAAGAAACCGCCGTCCTCCCCCGCCGCGACGGTAGCGATGACGGGGATGTACTCGCTATCGAGTAAGCGCTCGATATAGTCGGTGTTGACGTGCGTCACTTTGCCCACGCGACCGAGCTCGGGGTCGAGCGGCTCGGCGATGAGCGTGCCGGCATCGCTGCCCGACACGCCCACGGCCAGGTTGCCGTGGTGGTTGATGGCAGCAACCAGCTCCTGGTTAACCTTGCCGCCCAGCACCTCGCGCACGATATCCATAGTCTCCGGCGTAGTCACGCGCTGGCCGTTCTTAAACTCGACGGGAATGTCGTAGTGGCTGAGCGCCTCGTTGATGGCCTTGCCGCCACCGTGCACGATAACAGGGCGCATGCCGATAATCTTGAGCAGGACGATGTCGCTCATCACGTCGCGACGCAGCTGCTCGTCGACCATGGCGGCACCGCCGTACTTGATAACGACCGTCTTACCGGTCAGGTTCTTAATCCACGGCAGCGCCTCGAACAGCAGCTGCGCGGTAACTTCGTTGGATTCGCTCGAGCGACAATCGCGTGCGAACTTCATAGTCTGCCTCGTCTTTCGTGTAGTTATCGCACTGCGCCTCGTATCCCGCAATCACAGCGGAACGCGCGGTGCGCCCAGAGTCTAGGAACGGTAGTCACCGTTAATAGAGATGTACTCGTGCGTGAGGTCGCAGGTCCACACGGTGGTTGCCGCGTCGCCTGCGCCCAGGTCGGCCGAGATCACGATCTCGGGCGCCTCGAAACGTCGTAGAGCCTCGTCCTCGTCAAAGGGAACAGTCAGACCGTCGCGACAGACAGGCATGCCCATCATGTCGATGGAAACGTCTTCCTGATTAAACTTAACGCCGCACTTGCCAAGCGCCATGGCAACGCGGCCCCAGTTGCAGTCGTGGCCAGCGATACAGGTCTTGACGAGCGGCGAGTTGGCAACGGCACGGGCGGCGATATCGGCTTCCTCGTCGTTGGCGGCGCCAGTAACGTTGACCGTAACAAGCTTGGATGCGCCCTCGCCATCGGCCGCGATGTTGCGCGCCAGGCTCTCGCACACCTCGTGCACGGCAAAGGCCAACTCGTCAAAGGCGTCAGTGCCCTCGACGATAGCCTCGGCATCTGCGGCAGCGGCGCCGGAGGCAAGCATGATGCAGGTGTCGTTGGTCGAGGTGTCGGAATCGACCGTTACCTTGTTAAAGGTCTGCTTGACGGTCGAGAGCAGCAGGGCATGAAGTGCCGCAGGCTCGACGGGGGCATCGGTGGTGATAACTGCGATCATGGTGGCCATGTTGGGCATGATCATGCCCGAGCCCTTGCACATTCCGCCTACCGTATAGACATTGCTCGCATGACCCGCAGCCTCACTGACGTAGGACACGGCGTACTCCTTGGAGTGCGTGTCGGTCGTCATGATGGCGCGAGCGGCATCGGCGCCACCGTGGGCGGAGAGCGCCTCGTAGGCAGCAGGAATGGCGGTCTCAAACGTGTCGATCGGCAGAATCTGGCCAATCACACCCGTGGAGGCAACCAGAATCTGCTGGGGCTCGCAGCCGATGACCTGCGATGCGATGCTGCACGTCTCGCGCGCGCATGCAAGGCCGGTCTCACCCGTGGCGGCGTTGGCATTGCCAGAGTTGACCGAAACGCCGGCGATGATTCCGTAGCCCTTGTCGGCACCGCCCAGGTTGGCACGGCTCACCTGCACGGGCGCCGCGCAAAAGCGATTGGTGGTAAACACGCCGGCGCCGGGACAGGGTTTATCGGGCACGACGAGCGCGTAATCCAGGCGCTCGGGATTCTTGCGGAACCCAGCGTGAATGCCTGCGGCTTTAAAACCAGCCGCAGCCGTAACGCCACCCTCGACGGCGCGAATCTTGATATCAAACAGCTCGGTATTCATCGTCTTTATGACTCCTTATATCAAATAAAAAACGGACATCGGTTGGTGCGCCATGCCAGTCGTGATCATGAGACCAGCTTAAGAGTGGCGCCCCACTCGATGCCCGACTACCAAATCGTTAACAATCGAATGTGCTACACCGGGCACGCCACTGTGGGCAAGCCTCGTCGCTCGTCAAAGCCAAAGACGATATTGGCGCACTGGACTGCTTGGCCCGCAGCGCCCTTGCACAGATTGTCGATGGCGCCCGTCGCCACCAGCACGCCCGCGCGTTTATTGAACGCAAGGCCGATCTGGGCGGCGTTGGTGCCGACAACCGAAGCCGTCTTGGGCTGCTGGCCGGCATCGAGTACGCGCACGAAGGTGCGACCGGCGTAGAACTGCTTGTAATGGTCGACAACGTCCTCAAGGGTCAAGGTACCGATAGCCTGCGGCGTAAGCGGCATCGTCACCGTGGAGAGCAGGCCGCGCTTGAGCGGTGCCAGATGCGGGGTAAAGACGACGCGATCGGTCAGGCCAAGGATTTGCTCAATCTCGGGCGTGTGGCGATGTTTACCCACGCCGTAGGCCTCCAAGTTCTCGTCGGCGCTGCAAAAATGCGTACGGGCGTTGCAGGACTTACCGGCACCCGTTACACCGCTGATAGCGTCAACGATCACGGGGCCGCTCTGGGCAACCCAGCCGGCGCGCACGGCGGGCGCGGCGGCAAGGCTCGTTGCGGTGGGATAGCAACCGGCGCAGGCGACCAGCACGGACTTGCCGTCAGCATAGTCGGATGCAGCGGTCTCCAAGTCCTGGCAGAACAGCTCGGGCAGGCCGAAAGCGCGGGTCTTGAGCAGCTCGGGGCTCGTGTGCTCGGCGGCATACCATGCCTCAAAGACGGACGCGTCGCTCAGACGATAATCGGCCGAAAGATCAAAGCAGGAAACGCCCGCGGCAAGGAGCGCGGGCACCTGTGCCATGGCAGCCGTGTGCGGCACGGCAAGAAAAACCGCATCGCAGCTCTTGAGCTCGGGGGCGTCATGCGTGGTGAAAACGAGATCGCTCACGCCAGCAAAGCTCGGATACACCGCGGACAGCGGCTGGCCGGCATCGGCGTTGGACGTAATGGCGACAAGTTCAAACTCGGGATGACCGAGCACGAGGCGAATGAGCTCGGCGCCGGCATATCCAGCCGCACCGACGATTCCAACCTTCAAAGACATATCAGACTCCTTGTCTGCGATTTATGCACCGATGCGCATTTCGCAGCGGTCGTTATGAAGTGGGTTGAAACTTTAGCACCAAAAGATGCATATATACGCAAATCTTTTGCATATTCATGCATTGAAACAATCCCGACACATTCACTCGAAGGAATTGACAAATAAATGCGGGCCCCATATTACCCAGTGCGCCTTACGGTGACGTTGCAATGTGGGACCCGCTACATGCGAGAATTTGAATTGTCAAAGCTTGCTGAGAAACTCGTTTAGAGCTCGACCGGCACCCATTCGTCATGGTTGCAGACAAATGCCTCGGGTTCCTCCACGCTAAAGAAGACGAGCGTGGGATCGCCTGCGCCCTCGTAGTGCTCGCCCAGGCGCTCCAGGTGCTTCCAGCCTGCCTCGCGCATATCGGGAGCGGCCTGGTCATCCAGACCCGCACGCCCGCGCAGAATCAACCAACCATGGCCCGGCCACCAACTCGTGGCCTCGAAGCGCTGGTTTTGCAGAAGCTCCTGCCACACATCTTTGGTGCGCGCCGTCACAAACCACAGCTTGCCGTCCTGAATCTGTGCAAACGAGAACGGACGCACATGCGGCTGCCCGTCCACACTCGTCGCCAGATACCACGCCGGCACCGACGTCAGATACTCCAGCACCGTATTCAATCCGTCCACGTTTCCTCCTGACGCTAGCTAATTCGGAACGGGTAGTTAATTTGAGACGCACTAGAGCTCCAGGCGCTCCTCGCTGCCGTCGATATCACAGAAGCGCGCGGCAATGTTGCGGACCGAAAAGAAAGCAAGGCGGCCGTCGTTGACGCTCTCGTGTTCCTCACCGATGCCCACCATGTGCTTAAAACCCGCTTGACGCACCTTGTCGCTCGCAACTGCGTCGTCCTCAAGTGCGGCCTCGCCGGTCAACACGATCCAACATTCCCCCGGCTTCCAGCCCGATACCTCAAACTTGGGATTCGCACTCAGCTCCGCCCACACGTCCTTGTCGCGCGACGTGCAAAACCACAGCTTGCCGTCATCGACCATGGCAAACGAAAACGGTCTCACGCGGGGCTGATGTCCGTCGGCCACATCGGTCGTGGCCAGATACCACGCCGGAATGCGCCTGAGATACGAACAGGCGCGCTCAAGCTGAGCCGTGCGGTCGTTGTCGGTCATAGGGACCCCTTTCTTGCGCTCGAATCGCGCCTAAACAAGTTGAAGATTGATGACGATGATGCAGATGAGCAGCAACGCCGTCACCACCGCCGCCAACGCATCGCTGCGGCCAAATGCAAGCGCATGCAGACGTGTGCGGCCCTGCTCGCCGTGATAGCAACGGGCATCCATGGCGGCCGAAAGCGTCTCGGCATGACGGAACACGCCCGTGAACAGCGGAATCGCCACACTGCCGAGCATACGCACGCCGCCGAGCGGGCCTCCCGTCACGCGCGCACCGCGGCTCGCCTGCGCATCGGCCGTCTGCTTCATCTCGGTGGCAAACTGCGGCATAAAGCGCAGCGCGATACCCATAATCATGCCGAGCTCGTGCGCAGGAAGTCCCACACGCGCAAACGGCGCGAGCAGACGCTCAAAGCCCGCGGTGAGGTCGAGTGTCGGTGTGGTGAGCGTAATGGCGCTCATGCCGGCCATCATCAAGCTCAGGCGGCATGCCATAAAGGCGGCGGAATGCAGCGAGCCCTCGCTTATCTGCAAAAAGCCAAGCTGCCACAGAATGCGCCCGCTCTGGTCGGAAAACAGGTTGAGCACTGCGACCACCACGACAATCGCCAGCAATGGTGCCATCGATGATAGGACCCGGCGCAACGGCACCCGGGACACGGCATAGATCAGGACAACGAAGATTGCGACCGGGGCCAGTCCGCGGAAGCTGCTGACTGTGAGCGTCGTGATCAGAAACACAAAGCCCAAGAGCAACTTGGTTCGCGGGTCCAGGCGGTGGATTGCACTATCGCCGGGATAATAACTGCCAAACGAAAACGCCTCCATTAGCAGCCCTCCTCTCGCGCGACCGTCTTGGATTTAGCAATGTCCGCGACGTTAGAAGGACCGTCCGAGCGACCGATTAGCAGGTCCACCAACTCGTCGGCCAACGACTCAACCGTATAGAGCCCGCCGCGATGCAGCGGCACGCCCGCCCCCGTAAGCGCCAGCGCCATACGCTGGGCGGCGGGAACGCCCAAGCCGATCGACTTGAGCTCATCGGCATGCGCAAACACCTGCGCGGGGGTTCCCTCGGCAAACACCGCGCCTTCGTTCATTACGACAATGCGGTCGCAGCAATTGGCCAGGTCATCCATGCTGTGCGAAACCATAACAACGGTCAGGCCCTCGCGATGGAGTCGACCGATGAGCCCTAGGAAATCCCTGCGCGCAGCCGGATCGAGCCCCGCCATGGGTTCATCGAGCACCAGGACTTCGGGCTCCATGGCGAGCACGCCGGCGAATGCCACACGCCGTTGCTGACCGCCCGAAAGCTCAAAGGGACTCTTGTCGCCGACCGTGGAAAGGTCGAGGCCCACGCGCGAGAGCGATGACTCGACACGACGGTCGACTTCATCTTGCGGCAAGCCAAGGTTGTGCGGACCAAACGCCACGTCCTGCGCCACGGTTTCGGCAAACAGCTGACGCTCAGGATATTGAAACACCACGCCGACCTTGGCCTTAACCGCGGCGGCGTCTTCCTTGTTTGACAGATCGAGCCCCAGCGCGCGAACGGATCCCTCCTGGGGGCGAATCAAACCGTTGAGATGCTGGACCAGCGTCGACTTACCCGAACCGGTATGCCCTGCTAGCCCCAGGAACTCGCCGCAACGCACCGTCAGCGATACATCGCGCAGCGCCCACGGGCTGCTGGGGTCGTTTCCCCAGAGAGCCTGTTTGTTCGATTTGCCCGCAGTGGCCGAGCGCTTGTGCCAGCGGCGGCGCTCGCGCGGACTGAGCGAATAACTGTACGAAACATGGGATAGTTCGATGACGGGCTCTGGTACGTTATCTTCGTTGTCTGCCGAAACCGTACCGCCAACGATTTCCGATTGGGGTGTGGAAGACTGCCCCGCGGTGCCTGCCCCACTTCGCTCGGCATAAGCCTGCGCAATCTCGGCGACCATATCCGCCTCACGTACCTGCGCGCAAACGGGCACGCCCTTCGCACGAAGCGCCATGCCCAAACGGCACGACTCTGGCATGTCAAGGTTGAGCTGCGCAAGTTCGTCCGCCCGCGTCAATATTTCCTCGGGCTTACCGAGCATGGCAACGCGCCCCGCCCGAAACACCGCGACACGATCGGCCTCGGCGGCCTCTTCCATAAAGTGCGTAATCATCACGATGGTCATGCCGCGATCGTGCAACGCGCGGCAAGCCTTCATGAGGCCCTTGCGCCCACGCGGATCGAGCATCGAGGAAGCCTCGTCCAATACGAGCACGCGCGGTTCCATGGCGAGCACGCCGGCAAGCGCCACGCGCTGCTTTTGGCCGCCCGAGAGTACATGGGTCTCGTGGCGCTCAAAGCCCACCAGGCCCACGCCCTTCAGCGCCTCGCGTACGCGCTGCGCAATTTGCGCCGATGGCACGCCAAGATTTTCGGGACCAAACGCAACGTCATCTTCGACAAGCGTTGCCACCAGCTGATCATCGGGATTCTGGAATACCATGCCCGCGGTCGAACGAATGTCGTAGACCAGCTCGGGGTCGGACGCATCCATGCCGTTGATGCGTACCGTGCCCGCATCGGGTTGCAACAGCGCATTCAGATGCTTGGCAAACGTCGACTTGCCCGACCCATTGCCACCGAGGATGCAGAAAAACTCGCCATCCTCGATGTTCAGATCGATGCCATCGAGCGCCTGAGCGGCACCGTCATAGCTAAAGGAAACGCCCCGACACTCAATCATGCGCGGCCTTTGACCTGGTCCTTTTTAGGCGTGATGAGGTTGGAGACTGCTTTATACACCGCCAGCGTCAACACCGAGTTAAGCACGGTCTTGATAAGGTTGAACGGCAGCACGGCAGGAATCATGAGCGGGGCGATCACATCGACCGAGCCATACCAGAACCAAACGCCAATGGTAAGGTTTGCGACCATAGACAGCGCTGTAGCGGCAATGACGCCGAGCACCAGGCCAATCACGGCACCCTTATAGGTGTGCATCTTTTGGTAGACAATCGCCGCAGGCAGAATAAAGCCTAGCGTAGCAACCAAGTTCATAAGCGCACCAACCCAATCGCCCGTGGTAAGCGCATGGATGACGATCGCCATGGCGGCAACGGCAGTGCCGGCACCAGGGCCATACGCAAAACCGCACACCATCGCCGGCACCAGCGACGGGTCATACGTCAAAAACGGCGCCGAAGGAAGGATAGGCAGCTGCACGTACATAAACAGGGCGCCCAAGGCGCACATCAACGCCATGGTAACGAGCTGTTTGGTGCTCCACCTATTCGTGTTCTCAAAATGGATATGCTGCGACTGTTCAGACATAAGATCACCTGCCTCTTTCATCCGGACTCTAACCGTTGGTACTGGGATCTCACCAGTTCAGCCGGCATGCGAACCAACACACGCACGGGTCGCGGACTCATCGGCTCGGTCGCAGACGCCTCGCCTGCGCCACGGCACCCCTTTGGCACCGCCCGATTTACCGCCAGTGGGGAATTTCACCCCGCCCTGAAACAGCAATTGCAAGTGTAGCACGAGCAATCGTTCGCGCAAGTATGCCGAGGGTAATTTGTGGCGGAGATCAGTTGCCGCAACAACCACGTTCTCCGTCCACGCCAAAGTAACGCGCCTTTCGCGGCAAAGCCGCGAAACAGCGACCGGGACGCGTTTCCCCATCAGCCACGATCTCCGCCCACGCCGACCTCAAGGCCGTAAACGCAGGGGATCCGGGGGCGTGACGGGGTTTCTCTCCGGAACATTCCGCAGGACGCAAAGAGGCTCCGCAGCGCGAAGCGCGATGCGGAGCCTCTTTGCATGTCCGAGGACGTTCCGGAGAGAAACCCCGTCACGCCCCCGGATTCCCGGTGGGAGTTCTAGACCTTGTCGGCCTTAGTACATACCGCCGCCCTGCTGACCAGCGGTAGCAGCAGCGATAGCGTCCTCAAGCTGAGTGTTTTTGGGCACATCGGAGACGGTAGCCTCGGTGATGAGGATCAGGCTGGCGACGGAAGCAGCGTTCTGCAGGGTGACGCGGCTGACCTTGACGGGGTCGAGGACGCCCATCTCAATCATGTCGCCCCACTCGCCGTTGGCAGAGTTGAGACCCTGGCCGGCGGGCAGCTCGGCAACCTTGTCGACCACGACAGCGCCCTCAAAGCCAGCGTTCTTGGCGATGGTAGCGACCGGAGCAGTCAGAGCCTTCTTGACGATGTCGACACCGATCTTCTCCTCGGGGTCGTCGATCTCGACAGCGTCGAGCGCAGGAGCAGCGTCCATGAAGGCGACGCCGCCACCGGCGACGATGCCCTCCTCGACAGCAGCGCGGGTAGCCTGCAGGGCGTCCTCGACGCGGTGCTTAATCTCCTTGAGCTCGGACTCGGTAGCAGCGCCGACCTTGATGACGGCAACGCCACCGGAGAGCTTGGCCAGGCGCTCCTGGAGCTTCTCGCGGTCGAAGTCAGAGGTGGTGTTCTCCATCTCGCCCTTGATCTGAGCGATACGAGCGTCGATGGCCTCCTTGGAGCCAGCGCCGCCGACGACGACGGTGTTGTCCTTGGAGATGGTGACGGACTTAGCGGTACCGAGCATATCGGCGGTGATGTCAGCGACCTTCACGCCCAGCTCGTCGAGAGCTGCCTGGCCACCGGTGAGGACGGCGATGTCCTCGAGGATGCGCTTGCGGCGATCGCCGTAGCCCGGAGCCTTGACGGCGCAGACGTTGAGGGCGCCACGGATCTTGTTGAGGACCAGGGTAGGCAGAGCCTCGCCGTCGATGTCCTCAGCGATGATGAGCAGGCCGCGGCCAGCGCGCTGGACAGCCTCGAGAACGGGCATAATGTCCTGAACGCTGGAGATCTTCTGGTCGGTGATGAGGATGTACGGATCCTTCATCACGGCCTCCATGCGGTCGTTATCCGTGACGAAGTAAGCGGAGACATAGCCCTTGTCGAACTGCATGCCCTCAACGGTGTCGATGGTGATGTCGAACGTCTGGGAATCCTCGACGGTGATGACGCCGTCCTTGCCCACGACCTCCATGGCCTCGGCGATCTTCTCGCCGACCTCGGGGTCACCGGCGGAGATGGTACCGACGGAAGCGATCTGCTCCTTGGTCTCGACCGGCTTGGCCTGCTTCTTCATCTCGGCGACGGCGGCGTTAACGGCCTTGTCGATGCCGCGACGAATGGCCAGCGGGTTGGCGCCAGCGGCGACGTTGCGCAGGCCATCGTTGACGATGGCCTGGGCGAGCAGGGTTGCGG
>CAUAJB010000010.1 GCA_958429225.1 uncultured Collinsella sp. | reverse complement strand
GATATATTAGACGAGTCGTTACGCGCGCGTCAACAACTTTTTTGAAAATCTTTGGAGGGGTTCGCCCCGGCCGCCCGGCGGCATATGAAGTCGCCTGCTCAGACAGTCCTGACTCGCACGGAGAGCACATTAAGTGCTCTCCGGCTCGTGCGGAACTCGCGATCGACTTCATATGCCGCCGGGCGGCCGGGGCGAACGCGGATCCCTAGGTTTTCAAAAAAGCGGTCGGCGCGCAGGTGCGCCGACCGCCGATATATGGGGTCTGATGTTTTTGACCGGAGAGGACTACTTACTCGTCGAGGAGATCCTCTGACATGTCGTTGCCGTCGCCCAGGTCGACTGGGGCCTCTTCGGTGTCGGCTGCGGCCTCGGTACCTTCGCCCTCGGGCTTCTCTTTGGCGGCTGTCATGCGGGCCACGGCGCAGATGCGGTCGTTGTCGTCGACGGTCATCATCTTGACGCCCTGGGTGGCGCGGCCGGTCTGGCTGATCTCATCGGTCTTGACGCGAATGACCGTCGCGCCCTCCGTCACGATGAACAGCTCGTGCTGCGGGCCCACTGTCTTCATGGCCGCGAGGTTACCCTTACGCTCGGTCATTTGGATGGTGTAGACGCCCTGGCCGCCGCGATTCTGCTCCGGGTAGTCCGCAACCGGCGTGCGCTTGCCGTAGCCGCGCTCGGTGATGACGAACAGATCACCGTTGCCGTTAGTGACTTCCATGCCCAGAACGCTCACGCCGTCCTTCATACCGATACCGCGAACGCCGCTGGTATCGCGGCCGGTGGCGCGCACCTGCTCCTCGGAGAACATGATCGCCTTGCCTGCGGTGGTGGCCAGGATAATCTTGTCGCCCTCGCGCACGCGGCGCACGTTCAGCAGCGCGTCGTCGTCACGCAGGTTGATAGCGATCAGGCCGTCGCGACGGCTGCGGTCATATGCGCTCATCACGGTCTTCTTGACCATGCCGCTCTTTGTGGCAAACATCAGGTACTCGTCGGCCGGGAACTCGCGGCAGCTGATGACGCTCGCGATCTTCTCGCCCTCCTCGAAGGGCAGCAGGTTGACGATCGCGGTACCGCGCGCCTGGCGCGTACCCACCGGCAGCTCGTGCACCTTCAGACGATAGACCTTGCCCTTGCTCGAGAAGAACAGCACGTACTCGTGCGTGGACGCGATGAACATCTCATCGATAACGTCATCCTCTTTGAGGTTGACGCCCGACACGCCCTTGCCGCCGCGCTTCTGGGCACGGTAGGCAGCCACCGGGATACGCTTAACGTAGCCGGTGTGGGTGATGGTCACGACCATATCCTCGTCGGCGATGAGGTCCTCGACATCCAGATCCTTCTCGACATGGCTGATCTCGGTGCGGCGTTTGTCGCCGAACTTCTTCGAGATCTCGCGCATCTCCTCCTTGATGACGCCCAGGATCTTTTCCTCATGCGCCAGCAGGTCCTCGTAGTAGGCGATGGCACGGCGCAGGCCGTCCAGCTCTTCTTGGATCTTGTCGCGCTCCAAGCCGGTCAGACGACGCAGCTTCATCTCGAGGATGGCCGTGGTCTGCTCGGGCGTAAAGCCAAAGCGCTCGATCAGGCGGCTGCTCGCCTCGGAGTCGGTCTGCGAGGAGCGGATAATGTTGATGACCTCGTCGATATGGTCGAGAGCCATCAAGTAACCCTCGAGGATATGGGCGCGCGCCTGGGCCTTCTTAAGGTCAAAGCGGGTGCGGCGGGTGACGACGTCGACCTGGTGGTCGATGTAGTGCTGCAGCATCTCGCGCAGGCTCAGGCATTTGGGAACGCCGTTGACAAGCGCCAGGTTGTTGGCGCCAAAGGTCGTCTGCAGCGAGGTGTACTTATACAGGTTGTTGAGCACGACCTGCGGAATGACGCCCTTCTTGAGCTCGATGACCAGACGGATACCCTTCTGGTTGGACTCGTCGCGCATGTCCGAGATGCCCTCGATGCGCTTGTCGTTTACGAGCTGGGCGATCTTCTCCTGCAGGGTGCCCTTGTTGACCATGTAAGGGATCTCGGTAAAGACCAGGCGGCTGCGGCCGGTCTTGGTGGATTCCACGTGGGCCTTGGCGCGCACGGTAATGGAGCCGCGACCGGTCTCGTAGCTCTGCCTAATGCCGGCGCTACCCATGATGATGGCGCCGGTGGGGAAGTCCGGACCGGGCATGATCTGCATAAGCTCGTCGACGGTGGCATCGGGATTATCGATCAGGTAGCAGGTGGCCTCGATCGCCTCGGTGAGGTTATGCGGGGCGATATTGGTGGCCATGCCGACGGCGATGCCCTGGCTGCCGTTGACCAGCAGGTTGGGGAAGCGCGCGGGCAGCGCCACGGGCTCGGCGAGCGACTCGTCGTAGTTGGGCTGCCAGTCGACGGTATCCTTTTGCAGGTCGCGCAGCAACTCCATGGCGGGCTTTGCCAGGCGGCTCTCGGTATAACGCATAGCCGCCGCGCCGTCGCCATCGATGTTACCGAAGTTACCGTGGCCATCGATGAGCGGCGTGCGCATGGAGAACCACTGCGCCAGACGAACCATGGCCTCGTAGACCGCGGAGTCACCGTGCGGATGGTACTTGCCGATAACTTCGCCGACCGTCCAGGCCGACTTCTTATGCGGGCGGTTGGGGTAGATGCCGCTCTCGTTCATGGCGTACAGGATGCGGCGGTGCACCGGCTTGAGGCCGTCGCGCACGTCCGGCAGGGCGCGCGCCGTGATGACCGACATCGAGTACTCGATGAACGACTGCTTCATCTCGCGGCCGAACTCCGAAATCTGGAGCTGACCGCCGTTGATGTCCTCGCCGGCCGAGGCGCCGCGATCGACCGCACCGAAGCTCTCCTCGAGCTCGGCGTCGTCATCTTCATCCTCTTCATCCTCGGCGTCGGGGTTATAGGAATCCGGATCGCCGTCCTCGCCCTGCTCAGCGCGGGCGAGCAGGCGCTTCAGATCATCGGGCATACCGGCGTCGCCGGCCTCGTCCATACCCTCGTTGTTGTTGATATCGTCTGCCACGTTACCTCCTCATGGTTTGCGTGGTCCATTAGTTCCCAACCACGGAGACGGCTTTTCCAGGTGCCGCAGATTCGCCCGAAAGAGGAGGGAAGCGTACTTGGGTACGCGACCGACGATTGAGGGCGAAGGTGCGGTGGCTGGGAAAGCCGCAGGGATTAGGCGTCTAAGAATCGTGCGTCATGTGCATGCTTCTCAATGTACTCGCGGCGATAACCGACCTCGGAACCCATCAGTTCGCGCACGGCGCGGTCCGCCACCACGGCGTCCTCGATCGACACGCGCTGCAGGATACGGGTCTTGGGGTCCATCGTCGTCGAGGCAAGCTGCTTGGGGTCCATCTCGCCCAGGCCCTTGTAGCGCTGGACGGTATAGCCCTTGCGCTTCTTGGTAATCTTGCCGTCCTTGGCCTTGCCGTCCTCGTCGTTGTCGTCGGGGTTCAGGCCCAGGCTCTGAATGGTGTCCCGCAAAATCTCGTCTTCGGGCTGGCGGCCGTTGGGATACACGTAGTGGATCTTGTTGCGCACCTTAATGCCAAAGATGGGCGGGCAGGCAACATAGACATAGCCGGCATCGATCAGCGGGCGCATGTACTTGTAGAAGAACGTCAGCAGCAGGATGCGGATATGCGCGCCGTCGACGTCTGCATCGGTCATGATGATGATCTTGTGGTAGCGCGCCTTGCTGATATCGAAGTCGCCGCCGTCGCCGGCGCTCGTCGTGACGCCGCAGCCGATCGCGGTGATCAGGGATTGGATGGTGTCGCTCGAGAACGCGCGGTGGTCGCCTACGCGCTCGACGTTCAGAATCTTGCCGCGCAGGGGCAGAATCGCCTGGATGTCTCGGCGGCGGCCGTCCTTGGCCGAACCGCCTGCCGAGTCGCCCTCTACGATAAAGAGCTCGGTCAGCTCGGCATCGCGCACCGAGCAGTCGGCGAGCTTGCCGGGCAGCGACGCCGTCTCGAGCAGGCTCTTGCGGCGGGTCGCCTCGCGCGCCTTGCGGGCGGCGTTGCGGGCCTTACATGCCTGCTGCGCCTTCTTGACGATCTCGCGAGCGGGCTTGGGGTGCTCCTCGAGGTAATCGGCAAGGCCGTCGGTCACGATCTTGAGCGTCAGCGCGCGCATATAGGAGCTGCCGAGCTTGGCCTTGGTCTGGCCCTCAAACTGCGGATCGGGCAGCTTGACCGAGATAACGGCCGAAAGGCCCTCGCGCACATCGTCGCCGGTCAGATTGGCGTCTTTTTCCTTGAGCAGGTTCTGCTTGCGCGCATAGTCGTTGATCACGCGGGTGAGCGCGGTGCGGAAGCCCTCAAGGTGCATGCCGCCCTCGGGAGTGTAGATGTCGTTGGCAAACGACATGACGTTCTCGCCGTAGCCGCTATTCCACTGCAGGGAAACCTCGACCTCGCCCATCTTGGCCACAGGTGCGTCCGGGTCCGATTTGCCCTCGATGTAGATAGGCTCCTTAAAGGCCTCGGGGACGTCCTTGCCCTCGTTGAGGAACTTGACGAAGTCGATGATGCCGCCCTCGTAGCAAAACTCCTCCACGTGGGGAGTCGCCTCGCGCTCGTCGGTCAGCACGATCTTGAGGTTCTTATTGAGGAACGCCGTCTCCTGCAGACGGTTGTGCAGTGTATCGAAATCGTAGATGCAGGTCTCGAAGATCTCATCGTCGGGCCAGAAGGTGACGGTGGTGCCTGTCGAATCCGAGGCGCCCACGACCTCCATCTTCTTGACGGTCTTGCCGCGCGAGAACTCCATCTCGTAGGTGTTGCCATCGCGACGAACCTGAACGACCACGCGCTTGGACAGTGCGTTGACGACGGAGATGCCCACGCCGTGCAGACCGCCTGAGACCTTATAGGCCGAGTTATCGAACTTACCGCCGGCGTGCAAGATCGTCATGACGACCTCGAGCGTCGGGATCTTTTTAACAGGGTGCTCGTCGACGGGGATGCCGCGCCCGTTGTCGACGACCGTGATGGAGTTGTCGGCGTGGACCGTCACCTGGATCTCGGTGCAGAAACCGGCCATGGCCTCGTCGACGGAGTTGTCAACGATCTCCCACACCAGGTGATGCAGACCGCTGGCGCTCGTCGAGCCGATATACATGCCCGGGCGCTTACGAACGGCCTCGAGACCTTCGAGAATCTTAATCTCGCCGCCATCGTAATCGTTTTCGTTTGCCACACGTCCTCCTTCAGTCAAGAAAATGTGTACAGCCTTACTAGTTTATCGTAAAAAAATACCCTCGGGCACGAGGGTATTTGGCTCTACAAGGCCACCAGATGCGATTTAAGGCTCTTTTTTGCTTTGCGCGCCCTTGGCCCACTCGGCACTGGCTCTCATGGCGTTCTCGAGGGCCTCGCGCAGTTTTTGGTCTTCGATGGGGGCCACTTGGCGCTCAATCTCGGTGCGCTCGGCCTCGCTGAGGTCGGCGTGCGGAGCCGGCGGGCGCTCGATCGTCGCCGGGCGTAGGCGCTCCTTGGCGGCGGGCGGCGTGTGACCGGGCGCGGTGGTTTTGAACACCAAGCCGTCCACATGCGCACCGGCGCGCTCCATGCGCGCGCGGATGATCTCGCGCAACAGCGTCATTTCCTGCGTCCATGAGGGCGAATCGAGGTACACCAGCAGTTCGTTGGACTCGGGCAGGTAGCGCAGGCCCGTCACATGCCGCCCCTCGCGCGTGCCCGAGCACACCGCATTCCAGGCGCGATAGACCGCACGCGATTCCTCTGCAGCCTCCATCTGCGCGCGGCGCTCAGGTGTCGCGGCCGCCAGGATGCGCTGGCGCTCTGCGTTCAAAAACCCACTGAAGGCGACCGTTTCGCTCTCGCGCTCGTAATTAGCACGTCTCACCCATGCTCACCACCTTGGCTCGATCAAGCAGGTCATCGGTAAAATACCCCAGGTTGGTCGTGGTTATGACCGTCTGGATATCATCGCCGATCAGCCGCAGGAAAGCACCGCGGCGCTCGCCGTCGAGTTCGCTCATCACGTCATCCAAAAGCAGCAGTGGGGCGGTGCCCAGGACATCGCGAGCCACGGCTACCTCCGCCACCTTCCAGGCCAGCACCAACGTTCGCTGCTGACCTTGGCTGGCAAACGAACGGGCGGAGCGACCCGCCACGGTAAACTCAATCTCATCGCGATGCGGTCCCACCAACGTCACGCCGCGGCGAATTTCCTCGTCGGCGTGCTCATCAAGGGCAGCCAGCATGCGCTCGTACGCCCAGCCCTTCAGCTCTTCGCGATCCTCGACCTGGGGCAAATCCCCCAGCGTGGACGTATAGGTCACGCTGGCAGCCTCGCCGGACGCCACTTGCCCGTAGGCAGTGTGCACATGGCCCGCCAGCCGGTCGAGTAGGGCCAACCGGTGCACGAGCAGGGCCGAGCCCGCGCGGGCAATCGAATCGTTCCATGCGCCGAGCATCTCGCGGCAGCACCAGGTCTCCTTGAGCAGGGCGTTACGCTGGGTCACGCAGCGCCCATAGGTGCTCGCAAGATCGGCATAGCGTGCGCTCAGTTGCATGCCAAAGTCATCGAGGGCGGCGCGGCGCACACTGGCGCCTCGCTTAACCATGTCCAGATGGTCGGGGCAAAACAGCACACTCGGCAGGACCCCGCGCACACCGGCGGCAGAGCATCTCTTGCCGTTGCGGCTAAACGAGCGCTTACCGTCCTCCGCGCTCAATCCCATATCGAGCACGCGGCCGTCGCCCTCGAGCCTCAGCTCGACCTTGCACGAGCCCACGCCGTCATGGACAAGCTCGGCTGCGGTCGGATGCCTAAACGAGGCGCCGCTCGTCAGCAGCTGCAGTGCCTCTATGAGATTGGTCTTTCCCGCCGCGTTGGGTCCCGCAAGTATCGTCACGCCCTCATCCAGGGCAAGGCGATAGCTATCGAAGCTGCGGTAGTGCGCGACGGAAAGATCGCGGGCGAATATGGTCATGGCGCCGCGCTAGATGCGGACCGGCATGACCAGGTACAGGTAGTTGATCTTGTCGTAGGACTTGAAGATGCCCGCCTGCGAGTAGCTCTTGAGCTCCAGCGTGATCTCCTTCTCCTTGGACAGGGCATTGAGGCAGCCGAAGATGTAGTGGTAGTTGAAAGCGATGGTGCCCGACTCGCCCTCGGCCTCGACATCGATCGTCTCCTGTGCAAGGTCCTGGTCATTGGAAATGGAGGACAGGCCCATCTGCCCGTTCTCGACATCGATCTCGAACTTGACGGCGGGGTTGGCACTCGCGATAACGGCCACGCGCTTGAGGGCGGCGTTAAAGGCGGCGACGTCGATCTTGACGCTCGTCACGCACGAATCTGGGATGAGCTGCTTGTAGTTGGGGTACACGCCCTCGATGCGGCGCGACACGTAGGTGGTGTTGCCGGCCTCAAAGACGACCTGGGTGTCGGTAGCCCCGATCATGATGGTCGCCTGGCTGGCCATGATGTTCAGCGCGTCGTTAAAGGCGTCAGCCGGAACGTTGAGCTCAAAGGAGCCCTCGAGGGTCGAGGTCTCGACCTGCGTATCGCACACGGCCAGGCGGAAGGAATCGGTCGCCACCAGGCGCACGGTGTTGTTCTCGACCTTCATGTGCACGCCACCCAGGATGGGGCGGGCCTTGTCGGTTGAGGTGACGCGCCACACGCGGCTGACCATCTCGGACAAGATATCGGTCGGCAGCTCCACGGCGCTCTCGATGGCATAGGCCGGAAACTCGGGGAAGTCATTGGCATCGAGCGTGTTCAGGCGGAACGAGCTCTTCTCGCAACCAATCAGCACCTGGCGCTCGGACAGCTCAAAGGTGACCGGGGCATCGGGGAGGGTCTTGGTGATATTGGAGAGCATCTTACAGGGGATAACCATCTCGCCCTCTTCTTCGACATGCGCCGCGATGCGATGACGGATCGAGATGGTGTAGTTAGAGGTCTGGAATTCCAAGATGCCGTCTTGCGCCTTGACGAGCACGCCCGACAGGATGGGAAGGGTGGATGCCGAAGCGACACCCTTCATAACGACGCCGATGGCTTGTGTGAGCGAGCTCTGGCTGACGGTGAATTTCATCTTTTAATACCTTTCTATAGATATAAATATCTTAATAATAGTAATAGCACTGACGAAACTGTTGATTACTCCCAAAGACGCAGGTCAGACCCAGAAAGAGAATCGACAGCAACCTGTGTGCAACAGGGGTGGTTTTCCACGTTCAAAACCTGCGCAAAACTTTTCATCACCGCGGTTTGGGTTTTAGACACCTTATGCCCGTGGTTTCGACAAGTTTTCAACAGGTGTCTCTATTTCCCTACGAGCGCAGTGTAATTTTATCGCGCAGCGACTTGAGGTCTTCGGTGACGGCGCGGTCTTCCTGGATCATCTTCTGGACCTTTTTGTAGCTCGTGCTGACGGTCGAGTGGTTGCGGTTGCCAAATTCGGCGCCCACCGCCGTGGTCGTCATCTCGCACATCTCGATGGCCAGATAGATGGCAATGTGGCGTGCCTTGGCGATATTGGCGTTGCGTCGCGGGCCGATGAGCTCCTCGTGCGTCACGCCGTACTGCTCTTCAATGACGGACTGAACCGTCTGGACGTTGATTTTTTTGGCCGATGTGTCGAAGTACTGGCTGGCAATGGCGTCGATATCGTCAAAGGTGAGCTCCCCGCCCTCGCGCTCGCGGTCGCCCGCCTCGCCGGCGCAGCGCTCGCAAAAGCTCTCGAGTTCGCGAATGTTGGTGCCCGACACCTCTGCCATGTGTTTAAAGTGCTCGTCGGTCAGGTGCCCGCCGTCGCCCCCATAGGCTGCCAGCAGCGAGTCGTCGCCTGCCTCGGGAGCGGCGACGATGGTGTTCTCGTAATAGCGCTGCAAGATCTTGTATTTCATCTCGTAGCTGGGCTCTGCGACCAGGCAGAGCATGCCGGCGTTGAAGCGGCTGGTCAAACGCTCGTCCATGCTCAGGTCCTTGGGGGCGCGGTCTGCCGCGATGACGACCTTCTTGTTGTTGCGGATGAACTCGTCCATGAGCTGGAAAAAGTAGTCCACGCTCGCGCGCTTGCCGATGATGTTTTGGATGTCATCGATGATGAGCACGTCCACGCCGTGGTACGCCTGCATGATGGGGGCGTTGCTCTTCTTTTGACGGTCGAACTCGGTCATCAGGTCGTCCAGATACGCCTGGGAGTTGGCATACTTGACCTTGATCTCGGGCGACTTCTCGGCGAGCTCGTTTTTGATGGCAAGCAGCAGGTGCGTCTTGCCCAGGCCCGATTTGCCGTAGATGAACAGCGATGTGCACGTGCCGCGCTCGTCCGCGAGGGCGGCAAACTTGAGTGCCGAGCGATAGGCATGGCTGTTCTCGGGACCGTAGACAAAGTTTTCAAAGGTAAATTTTGAGTTCGCGGCGAGCGGGGCTCCATCCGTATTCTGCTCGGCCGGCACGGTCGGTGCTGGCACGGGTGAAGCGGGGGTCGCAGCTTGCGTGGATTTGGTCGGCGTTCCGCCCTTCATCTGGTTCATCATGCGACGAAAATCATCGGCCGAGAGCGTGTTCTTGATTGCAATACCCGAATCCGCGCCCGCCGCTGCGTCGTGAGCGATGGGCATGTGCGTGACGGGTACGTTCGTTGACGTCGCCGCCGCGGTCGGCAACGGTGCCATGGTTTCACGGGAAACATCACCGTGCTGGTGCTCGATTGTCGGCGCGTCGCCTGCGGAGGCCGGCACCGCCGGGGAAGCAGCGGGAGCCGTGGCGGGCGCCGTCGCGGCAGCGGATTCCGTCGCGGCGCCTTGCGGTGCCACGATGTCGAGCGCAATCGGTGCAAAGGCGATTTCTTCCAGATAGGCCTCAATAGTCGGCTGATGCTTTTTGAGCTGCGCGATGGCAAAGCGCGAGGGCGCCTCGATCGTGAGCGTATCTTCGGTCAGGCTTATGGCGCGCGATTGCCGCAGCATGTTGATGAGGCGTGCATCTTGGCCGTCGCGCTGGCAAAAGGCGATGGCGTCCCCCAGGATGATGCTTGCTTCCTCGTCCACTGTCTCTCCCGTTCTTTAGCTCTGAGCTCGCACGCGAGCGGCGCCGAGTTCGGTCAGATGGTATTTCTGGCCATGCTTGATGACCAAGCCAGCCTGCGCCAAGTCATTGAGCGTGCGTGACCAAGTGGGGGCCGAGTTTCCAAACGCCCTCGCCAGATCGGTTGCACCGCACGCTTGATTTTGCGCCAAATAGCCCAGTGCGGCGTTGCCGCGATCGCTTACGAACACGTCCGGTTGTGGCTGCGCATACTGATTTGCTGCATTAGGATACATCATTTGAGCTGCTGGTTGTTGAGAACTCTGCATCGGCGGCATTTGCTGTTGAAAACTTTGAGGCCACTGTTGGTAAGGCTGCGGAGGCATCTGCTGGGCCCAGGGGTTGTACTGCTGCTGCGGCATCTGCTGATACGGCTGCTGATATCCCTGCTGGTACTGCTGCGGGAACTGCTGGCCGTACCCCAGCGGCGGCATCTGTTGATATGGATATCCCTGTTGGTACGGCTGATAGCCCATTTGCTGGCCACCCGGCGCCCCCGTCGCCTGCTGCATTGCTGCTGCATCCTGATCCGCCAGCGGCACGGCCTCTGGCATGTTTGGCGGCATCGACATCGATGTCGCCTGGGGCTCTTGTGTGGGAAGCATTCCGGGCTGCTGCATCTGCCTCACGGGGGGCTGCATCTGCTGCGTTGCCATGGGCTGCTGCGCAAAAGCTCCCGGCAGGGGATATGTGGGCTGCTCCGTCTCGGGCCGCACGGCAGCACCGCGTCCGCCGGCACGCTCGATTTCCTGCACTCGTTTAGGGTTCAGGCTTACCGTAACCACGGTGCCGTTGCCCATGTTGTCCTCGATGGATACGGCACCGCCGGCGTTTTCCAAATACTCCTGCACCATGGGAAACCCTGCTCCGGTTCCACGGATATAGCGCTTCATCTTGCTGTTTGCGCTGGTAACGCCAAAGTCGAAAGCGCGTTCCTTGTCGTCGATGCCGGGTCCTTGGTCAGCAAAGCGGATGGTGTCTCCGCCGTCCAGAATCGAGATGATGGGCTCGGCAAAGTGTGCGTGGATAAAGTTTTCGACAATCTCGCGGATGACCATGAGCGAGATATGGCCACCTTGTTCTTTCATGCACTGGTAGACGGTGTTGGTCGTCTCTTCCAAATACGTGCGGACATCTTGCGGATCGATGACGATCACACGCGGTGTCGACAGCATGTCGTCATAGACGGCGATGCGCGCGGCGTACATGGCTTTTGGCGCCTGCGTTGTCGTCTGTTCACCTTCGTCACGCTCTTCGCGCACGCCGGTGATGTGCTCGTTGTCGGGTGCCGGGTCTCCGGAATCGACCATGGTGTAAAAGTCGTCAGACATGCCGCTCGCAATCTTCCAAAAGGTTTCGAACAAATAGTAGCTCACCGTGCAATGTTTCTCATCTTTCGACAAACTTTCAAAACCTGTTGAAAACTTTGGAAAACGGACGAAAAGTTCTCAACATTGCCAACATGACCTGTTGAAAACTCGATGAAATATCATGAAAAGTTGCCATGCACCGCTAAATCGAGCTTGGCTTATGGGGGAACCGTGTGAACTGCGCAACCTTTTACCTTTGATTTCTTGACATTTGAACATTGATTTCCCTACAATCTTCAAGCTCACGTGTCTATATCTGCGTCCGCGTCCCCGCGGACACTCGAAATGCAGCAGGAGGAACTTAAGATGAAGCGTACGTATCAGCCTAATAAGCGTAAGCGTGCCAAGACCCATGGCTTCCGTGCCCGTATGGCCACTAAGGGTGGTCGTGCCGTGCTCGCCCGTCGTCGCGCCAAGGGCCGCAAGCGTCTCACTGTCTAGCAGCGATACACACATCTCGCATGAAGACTATTAAGTCTCGGCAAGATTTCGAGCATGTGTTCAGTCAGGGGCGTCGTTTCAATCACCCTCTGATTCGAATGACCATATGTGAATCGGTTGGCGAAGGCGACTCCGGAAGGGTCGCCTTCGTTGGTGCTAAGCGACTCGGTTGTGCCGTCGTGCGCAACCGATCTAAGCGTGTGATGCGCGAGGCCGCCCGCAGCTGCGGATTTCCCGTTGCGGGTTATGACATCATCTTGTTTGCAACTCCCAAGACGAGGGTTTCCTCGCCGCAGGAGATGGACAAGGCGTTGCGTTCGCTTATGAAGCGCGCCGGCGTTGCCGGGGAGGAGCGATGAGCAATCACGTTTTGCGACGTGTTGCCATCGCTCCTATTCGCATATATCAACAGGTTATTTCGCCCTTATTGCCTGACGCCTGCATTTATTACCCAACGTGCTCGCAATACGCCATCCAGGCGATTGAGAAGCACGGTGTTTTGAGAGGCTGCTGGCTTGCCGTGAGGCGCATCGCTCGCTGCAATCCCCTGCACGTCGGCGGTTATGACCCTGTGCCCTAGCGGGCACTCGCTATCGGAGGAAAACTTACATGTGGGATTGGATCGTTAACATCCTTTTCGAGCTGCTCAAGCTCATCCAGACCTTTGCGGTCGACTGGGGCCTGTCCATCATCATCCTGGTGGTCATCATCCGTCTGCTGCTGACGCCGCTTATGCTCAAGTCGACCAAGTCGACGGCTCGCATGCAGGTGCTGCAGCCCAAGATGCTCGAGATCCAGGAGCGCTATGCCGACGATCCCCAGCGTCAGGCCGAGGAGATGCAGAAGTTCTACAGCGAGAACAAGTTCAACCCCATGGCTGGCTGTCTGCCGCTGCTGATTCAGATGCCTATCCTGTTCGCCCTGTTTACATTGCTGCGCAACCTGCCGCAGTACTTTAACAACGGCACGTTCTCGTTCTTCAACATCCTGCCCGACCTGACCACCACGCCGAGCGCTTCCTTTGCCGATGGCTTTATGGTTGCACTGCCTGCGCTGGTTTGCCTGATCCTGTTTGCCGTCCTGACCCTGATTCCGCAGCTCTATATGTCGCGCAACCAGACCGGCCAGCAGGCTCAGAGCATGCGTATGATGGCCGTTGTCATGACGGTCATGATGCTTTGGATGGGCTGGAGCCTTCCCGTTGGTGTTCTGCTGTACTACGACGTCTCGTCTGCTTGGCAGGTTATCCAGCAGATTTTTGTGACGCAGAAGGTCATCGACAAGGCGAAGGCCGATGAGGAGGAGCGTCTTAAGAACGCTCCGCTGCAGGTTGAGGTCACTCGTCGCGAGAAGAAGCCGCGCCCGCACAAGAAGAAGTAGTGGGATATCAATCTTATTTAGGTACCTAACTTTTGGAGTACGTTATGTCTGAAGAGATCATCGAGGATATGCTTGAGGAGGTTGCCCCGCAGGTCGCGGGCGATTATCCCGAGATTGCACAGCGCTACAAGGCTGGTGAAGAGCTGACCGATGAGGAGCTCGACACCATTGCCGATGTTGCGATTTCCATCCTGCGTTCCATCCTTTCGCACTTCGATGCCGCCAACTCTCCTATCGATGAGTATGAGGGCGACGAGGGCGAGCTGATTTTGGATGTAACGGCTCCCGACCTTGCTGTTCTCATTGGCCGTCATGGTCGCACTCTTGATGCTCTTCAGGTTATGTTCTCTTTGCTGGTGAGCCGCAAGCTTGGCTTTAGGTATCCGGTTGTAGTGGACGTCGAGGGATACAAGAGTCGCCGTCAGGATAAGGTCGCCTCCATGGCTCAGTCTGCTGCCGAGCGTGCCATCCGCACTCATAAGAGTGTTTCGCTTCCGCCCATGAATGCCTACGAGCGCCGACTGGTTCACATTGCACTTCGTGGCAACGATGCAGTCGATACTCATTCTGAGGGTTCTGACCCTGATCGCCATGTGGTGATTGTTGCTCGATAATCTACTCGAGCTTATGCTAGGGGGACGTGGTTTCCACGTCCTCTTTTTTTGTCAAAAGTTCTCGATACGCTGATTTTTGTCAGAAAGGAGCTTCTGTTGTTTGTACTTACCGATCAGCAGGCTGACGAGATGTTGAGTCGCCTAACTTCCTATTGCAAAGAATATTCCTTGAGCGTAACTGATATTGAGCTGAGGAAATGTATCCAGCATTTGGATTTGGTTCTAGAAACAAATAAGACAACCAATCTCACCCGTATTCTTAACGTAGAAGATGCTGCCGTACTTCATATCCTCGACTCACTTGTTTTGCTCCCCTATATCAATAAGGCTCCTGAGGGAGCTTTGCTCGATATGGGAACAGGTGCGGGCTTCCCTGGTATTCCATTAACCATAACCACGCATCGTAAAGCTACTTATATTGACTCTGTTGGCAAGAAGGTTGATGCGGTTAATTCCTTTGTCCATGCTCTTGGATTGAAACATGCTCATGCGGTTCATGATCGTCTTGAAGAATATGCTCGAAGCCATAAGAAGCAGTTCTCCGTTGTAACCGCCCGCGCACTGGCCCCTCTACCGATTCTTGTTGAGTATGCGGCTCCGTACCTTAAGGATGGAGGGCTATTTGTTATCACCAAGGGCAATCCTTCGGATGAGGAGCTTGCTTCCGGCATGTCAGCAGCTAAGATTTGCGGCTTCACTTTGCTTCTGAATGACGCAATTGATTTGCCTGAAGGCTTGGGTCACAGGGAGTTCATTGTTCTTAAGAAGAGTCATTCAGCATCCGTTTCATTGCCTCGTGCAAATGGCATGGCAAAGAAGAATCCGCTTGCCTAGATGTTTCACGTGAAACATAATGGTTACTAACAGCTTGCAGTGTTTCACGTGAAACATAGCAGTTGCTATCGATTCGGAATGTTTCACGTGAAACATCCTCCGTTTGACAGCTTTAATACACACCAGGAGGGACCGTGGGATTTCGCGACGTTAAGCGTTCTAAGAGCGCAAAAGACACGCGTATAATTGCAATCATCAATCAAAAAGGCGGCGTCGGTAAGTCAACGACGGCTGTAAACCTTGCAGCAGCACTGGGTGAGCAGGGTCGTAAGACACTGATTGTTGATTTTGATCCGCAGGGAAACAGCACCAGTGGATTCGGAATTGAAAAAGAAGACCTTGATCACTGCATCTATGATGCATTGCTGAATGATGTGCCGGCAGAATCGCTTGTTCTTGATACAAATTGCAAAAAGGTATTCGTAATTCCGGCTACAATTCAGCTTGCAGGCGCGGAAATTGAACTCGTAAGCGCAATTGCTCGTGAAACCCGTCTCAAAGATTTGCTTGAGCCGATTCAGGACGAGTTCGATTTTATTTTCATTGACTGCCCTCCTTCGCTCGGCCTGCTTACTATCAACGCTTTGACCGCAGCAGACAGCGTTTTGATTCCGATCCAGTGCGAGTATTACGCACTCGAGGGCGTTACGAAGCTGCTTGAGTCAATGAAGATGGTCAAATCTCGTCTGAACAAGGGCTTAGACACCTACGGTGTGCTTATGACCATGTATGACTCGCGTACTTCTCTATCGAATCAGGTTGTTGAGGAGGTTCAATCGTACTTTGGTGATAAGGCATTTAAGACGTTGATCCCCCGTACGGTTAAAATCTCCGAAGCTCCGTCTTTTGGGGAACCGGTAATTACCTATGCACCTCAAAATAAGGGTGCAAAAGCATATATGAACCTTGCAAAAGAGGTGATCAAGCGTGCCTAGTGTAAAGAAACGTGGCGGATTGGGACGTGGACTCAATGCTTTGGTCTCAGAGGCCGAGTATGAGACCGGTGGTTCGGCTTCATCGGCTTCGAATGCCGCATCTGAAACAAAACTATCTATTGAGGATATCGTTCCCAACCCTAATCAGCCGCGAATTCACTTTAACGAAACTGAACTTCGTGAGTTGAGCGAATCAATCCAAGAACATGGCGTCTTGCAGCCGCTTTTGGTTCGCAAGCATGGAAACGGCTATGAGATCATCGCTGGTGAGCGTCGTTACCAAGCGTCAAAGCTTGCTGGTCTTGAGGAGCTGCCTGTCATCATTAAAGATGTTAATGATGAAGAGATGCTGGCTCTTGCTCTGATCGAAAACCTTCAGCGTTCTGATCTGAATCCCGTCGAAGAGGCTAAGGGCTATCGCCAGCTTATCGATGCCAGCGGTATGACCCAGGAGGCATTGTCGAAGGCAGTCAGCAAGTCACGCTCTGCAATTACAAACTCGCTGCGCCTTCTCGATCTCCCTGAAGGTGTTCAGCAGATGATTTTTGAGGGCAAACTTACTGCTGGTCATGCACGTGCGATTCTTGCAGTTCCCTATGAGGACGCTCGAATTCGACTTGCAGAGAAGGTTGTTGCAGAGGGCCTTTCCGTAAGAGCGACAGAAAATCTTGCTCCGTTGTTTTCTGCCGGAGAGACACCTAAGACGCCGAGGCCTGCAACGCCTCAGTCTTTTAAAAAGGCTGCCCGCGTGCTTCGTCAGGTTTTTAATACCAACGTGCGTGTTAAGAGCTCGCGTGGAAAGAATAAGATTGAGATTGAGTTTAAAGACGAGGAAGAGCTCTCTCGTATTCTTGGCGAAATGATTCAGTTTGATCAAGGAGGCCAAGATGAGGAATAGGATTTTAACTGCGATTGCATTGGCGACGACTGTCGCGGCTGGTGCCTTTGCTGGCTATAAGATCGCGACAGACGATGAACTTCGAGGTCGTTTGCTTCGTAGTGCGCAAGATATTGTCGATACATCCAAGAAGAAAATGGATGTTATGACAGAAGATGTTGCCATGCGTACGGCTCAGGTAACGAAGAATCCCAAGATTAATCAAGGTTGGGTTAGTAACCAATGGGAAAATGTAGGCTATTAGGTACCTAACAATTACTTAGCATATTTTGAGGGGTCCTTGTCTGATTCACGAGGCAAGGACCCCTTATTTTGGCCGTAAAAAATGGGACAGGTAGCAGCTGATTCAAAATTAAGGTCAATAAATAAAACGGCCCCGGTTGCATCTCCTGTAACCGGGGCCGTTCGATGTTTCACATGAAACGTTTTGGGGTGCGACTCCCCTATGCGTTCTTCTGAACTTTGAAGCGCTGCTTCAGCTGTCCGCAAGCGGCGTCAATATCGTTACCACGGGAGTTACGAATCGTGGTCTCGATGCCACGGGACTCAAGACGACGCTGAAGATCCTCAACCTTATGAATCGGCGACGGCTTGAGCGGGCTGCCCTCGATGTCGTTAAGCTGAATCAGGTTGACGTGGCACAACGTTCCCTCGCAGAAGTCGCAGAGCGCCTGCATCTCGGGATTCGTATCGTTGACGCCTTCGATCATGGCATACTCATAGGTCGGGCGGCGGCCAGTCTTCTCGGTGTAGAGTTGAAGCGCCTCGTGAAGGCGAAGTAGCGTGTACTTCTTAACACCGGGCATTAGCTTATTGCGTGTCGACTGGATGGCGGAATGCAGGGAAACGGCAAGCGTGAACTGCTCGGGGATGTCGGCAAATTTGCGAATACCGGGAATAACGCCGCTGGTAGAGACGGTGAGGTGACGAGCACCGATACCGATGCCATCGGGGTCGTTGAGGATTCGCAACGCCTTGAGAACCTCGTCGTAGTTGGCAAACGGCTCGCCCTGGCCCATGAAGACAACGCTCGTGACGCGCTCGCCAAAGTCGTTGGATACATGAAGTACCTGGTCGACGATCTCTTGAGCGGTCAGAGAGCGCTTGAGGCCGTTGAGGCCGGTAGCGCAAAAGGCACAGCCCATGCCGCAGCCTGCCTGGGTGGAAACGCAGACGGAAAGCTTGTTGCGACGGGGCATACCGACAGTTTCGACGGAAATGCCGTCGTGGTACTCGAGCAGATACTTGCGCGAGCCATCTTTGGAAACCTGCTTGGTGAGTTCAGTCGGCGTATCAAAGGCAAAAGCCTCTTTAAGCTGCTCGCGGAAAGCCTTGGGAAGGTTGGTCATGTCGTCGAACGAACAAACGTTCTTCTCAAAGACCCATTCGATGAGCTGCTTCGCGCGGAAGGCGGGCTGGCCAAGCTCGGCCACGAGCTCGCGAATATCGTTTTGGCTCAAGTCGCGAATGTCCTGAGATTTAGTCCTGGGATTCATGGAAGCCTTTCGATTTTGGGGAAACGTAGAGGGTATCGCTACAATATGGTATCAGCTGCAGAAATTATAGAGGAGGAGTCTGCCCATGCCGGGTAAAAGCCTAGAGAACATGCACGTAGCGGTCTTGGCGGGCGGTCATTCCGCTGAGCGCGAGATCTCGCTTAATTCGGGAAAGAACGTTGTGGTGGCACTGAAGGAAGCCGGCTACACCTCGGTGGAGCTGCTCGATACGGCCGCTGATGACTTTATGGTAACCATGGCAACCGGCGGCTTTGACGTGGCGTTTATCGCCATGCACGGTGCCGGCGGCGAGGATGGCGCCATGCAAGGCGCCATGGAGACCCTGGGTATCCCCTACACGGCTTCGGGCGTGCTTGCCAGCGCCTGCGGTGCCGACAAGGAGGTCTCTAAGCTCCTGTACGCCAAGGCGGGCATTCCCATTGCCCCCGGCCTTGCGCTCGAGGTGGGCGATGAAGTCGATATCGATCATATCGTCGAGGTTTGTGGCGAGCGCTGCTTTGTGAAGCCGGCCGTCAACGGTTCCAGCTATGGCATTTCCCTGGTCCATGAGCCCTCCGAGCTGCCCGCGGCAATCGCCAAGGCGTTTGAGTACGGCGACAAAGTACTGGTCGAGAAGTGCATCGAGGGTACCGAGATCACCGTCGGCGTATACGGCGAAGATGACGTGCGCGCTCTGCCGATTGTCGAGATTCGTAAGCCCGAGGACTGTGAGTTCTACGATCTGGACGTGAAGTATGTCGACCCTACGGACATCCATCGCATTCCGGCGCAGATTTCACCCGAGAATTACGCTCGTGCCCAGGAGCTTGCCTGTGCTGCTCACAAGGCCCTCGGTTGCCTGGGTATCTCGCGCAGCGACTTTATCGTGAGTGAGGACGGCCCCGTTATCCTCGAGACCAATACCATTCCCGGCATGACCGATACGTCGCTGTATCCGGACGAGATCCGCCACACCGACGACATGACGTTCCCGCAGGTCTGTGACAGCCTGATCCGTATGGGCCTTCGTCGAGCGGGCATTGCATGCTAATCGAGGACGCGGTTTCGTCAGGAACGCCGCAGTTTGTCATCGACTCCTATGCCACGCTTGCCGAACGCGCCAAAACGCAGTCCTTTGGTCTTATCGAGGAAGATGTGATTGTCCTCGATACCGAGACCACAGGTCTTTCGGTGCAGGACAATGAACTGATCGAGATCTCGGCGGCCCGTCTTTCGGGCCGCGAGATCGTCGACCGTTTCGATACCTTCGTGCATCCCAAGCAGCTGATTCCCGCCGAGATTACCGAGCTCACGAGCATTACAAATGCCGATGTGGCAGATGCCCCGTCGGCCGTTGAGGCCGTCGCCGCTCTCGCCGATTTTGTCGGTGGTTGCCCGGTGATCGCACATAACGCCACGTTCGACCGCTCGTTTATCGAGTCGGTCAAAGGCGGCGTCAACGTGAGCGATATTTGGATCGATTCGCTGGCGCTGTCGCGAATCGCGCTTCCGCGCCTGGCCTCGCACAAGCTGTCTTTTATGGCCGATCTGTTTGGCTGTGACTCGGTATCACACCGTGCCAATGCCGACGTCGACGCCCTGTGTGGCGTATGGCGCGTGTTGCTCGTGGCGCTCACCGACTTGCCCCAGGGCCTCATGGCGCGCCTAGCCGACATGCATCCGGATGTGCCTTGGTCCTATCGTCCTATCTTCTCATTCTTGGCAGGGCAGAACCCTGGTTCTATCTTCTCTCTCAGCGCCGCTCGTGCTGACGTTCTCAAGGCCGATCGCGCCGACGATCGGGTGGACGCCGACGAACTGCCGGTCCTCAAGATGCCGAGTCGTGAGGAGATTGAGGCAGACTATGCGCCAGGTGGCCTGGTCAATCGCATGTACCCCACCTACGAGCCGCGTGATGAGCAGATTGCGATGGCGCTCGAGGTCCGCGATGCGCTGGTCACGGGCACTCATCGTGTAATTGAGGCGGGCACGGGCGTCGGCAAATCGATGGCCTATCTGGTGCCTTTTGCCGAGGCAGCACGCCGTAACAACATCACGGTTGGTATTGCGACCAAATCGAACAATCTCGCCGACCAGCTCATGTACCATGAGCTGCCAAAACTTGCCGAGCAACTGGACGGTGGTCTGTCATTTTGCGCTCTCAAGGGGTATGACCACTATCCGTGCCTGCGCAAGCTTGAGCGCATGAGCCGCGGCCAGGCCGAGATTACCACCAAGCGCGATCCGGCGGACACGCTCACGGCGGTCGCGGTCATTATGGCGTACGTCTGCCAATCAGCCGATGGCGACCTCGACTCACTTGGCATTCGGTGGCGCAGCGTCAACCGCCCCGACTTTACGACGGCCTCGCGCGAGTGTGCTCGTCGCCTCTGCCCGTTTTTCCCTGATAAATGTTTGGTCCACGGCGCTCGCCGTCGTGCGGCGCATGCCGATGTGGTGGTCACCAACCATTCCCTGCTGTTCCGCAACGTTGCGGCCGAGGGCAGGATTTTGCCTCCGATTCGTCATTGGGTAATCGACGAGGCCCATTCCATCGAGCGCGAGGCGCGCCGCCAGTGGGCGCGCGTGGTGTCGGCGGACGAGTCACGCGTTCTGTTTGAGCGCCTGGGTGGCTCGAGCACCGGCGCGCTAAGCCAGGTTTCCCGTGATTTGGCAACCTCCGAGGGCTCTACGCTCTATCTGGGCCTTACTGCCAAGGCGACGTCGACGGTTGCGCGCGCGAGCATGGCAATCGCCGACGTGTTCGATGGCGTTCGCGAGCTCGGCCGCCGTGCCCGTGGGGGTTATGACAATGCCAATCTATGGATTGGCCCCGAACTGCGCGAATCTGACGACTGGCATGATTTCTTACAGTCGGCCTACGCTGCCATCGACGCGTTGGAACAGGCTGACAAGAGCGTCGACGCGCTGGTGCAAGCCGTCGCCGCCGACAAGCCCGAGGTTGTTGTCGACCTGGGTGATATCTCGCGCCGCCTGCACGAGCTGGCCGAGAACCTCAAACTCATCATTGATGGCACCGATGAACACTACGTGTATTCGCTGCAGGTCAATCGCAGGCTGCGTGCCGGCGGAGAGTCAATGACCGCAGAGCGCATCGACATTGGCGAGGCCTTGGCAACCGAATGGCTGCCCGAGGTTCACACGGCTATCTTTGCCTCGGCGACCATGACGGTGTCCAAAAGCTTTGAACACTTTAACCACGCGGTCGGCCTCGATCGCATCGGTGCTTCAACATCCTCATCGCTGCACTTGGACTCGAGCTACGACTTCGATTCGAACATGGCTGTAGTCGTTGCGGGCGATATCCCCGATCCGCGCGATCGCGAGAGCTATCTTACGGCGCTCGAGCGCGTGCTGGTCGACGCCCATCTTGCCATGGGCGGATCGGTGCTCACACTGTTCACCAATCGACGCGACATGGAAGACCTGTACGCCCGCGTTGAGCCCAAGATGGCCCGTGCGGGTCTGGAGCTCAACTGCCAGCAGCGCAACTCATCTCCTCGTCGCCTGCGCGATCGGTTTATCAACGAGCCGACCTCGTCGCTTTTTGCGCTTAAGGCCTTCTGGGAGGGGTTTGACGCCAGCGGCGAGACGCTGCGCTGCGTCATCATTCCCAAGCTGCCGTTCTCGAGCCCCACGGACCCGCTCTCGTGCGAGCGCAACCTGCGCGAAGACCGCGCTTGGGCGCGCTATTCGCTGCCCGAGGCGGTGCTCGAGGTTAAGCAGGCGGCCGGCCGCCTTATCCGCTCGTCGACCGATTGCGGCGTGCTGATTCTGGCCGACCCGCGCCTGGTGACGAAGGGCTACGGGAAGAAGTTCTTAACGTCGCTGCCCACGAGCTCCTACCAGCGCATCGAATCGGCGCAGATCGGTCACTATCTGCAACTGTGGCGCGCACACCACGAGCGGCGGCGCTAAAGCGGACAGACGAGGGTTTTTGCCATATCGCACAGACGCTTTGACAGGGCGGGGTCATCCAAGATGCGGATGGCTCCGCCCGCTGCGATTATCTGGCTCAGTAGCCAACGCTCGGAGCCGTAATGCACGGTTACCGTTGCCATGTCTGCCCCGCTGCGCTCGATTAGGGTGATGCCGGCCCAGTCCAGATGCTCCGCCATATCGAATGGCATCAAGAGCTTTGCGCTACGCTGCGTCCGGGCAAGGGAATCGTGGAGGGATGCGACGCCCGGTGTGTGAGGCACGACGGAGTCTTCCGTCAAAGTGAGTCCCTCGATTTTATCCATGCGATAGGTGCGCTGCTCATCGACCGCGATGTCCCAGGCAATCAGGTATGTTTGGTCGCCGTTTGCCGTAATGCGCAAGGGGTCGACCAGACGCTCGCGTGGCCGCGCATCGTCCATCGAGCGATACGAGATGCGGCAACGAACACCGTCCTGAATGGCGCAGCTCAGCTGCTGCCAGTGCGACCCGTGGTTGACGGTGTCAAAGACGCGCTGGTTATAGCCGAGCTCTTCGGGCAGAAGGGCATGTCGAATCCGAGCTGCCGTCTGCGGCTCGATCCCCAACGATTCAAGTTCATGGTTGAGCACGGCGCCCTCGGCGGCACTCAGGCGCAACGGTAGCACGCGCCCGGCGTCACCAGTGAGGGCCACGCGCTCGCCGCGGCATTCGCAGATGATGCGCGCGCCCGATTCTCGGTCCGCGAGCGTCGAGACGATCTCGAGAATCTCGTCGAGCGACACCCCCGTGATGTCAAAGCGGCTGCAAATCTCGGTTCGTGCCATGCCGCTCTCGCCGGCGGCGTAGAGGGCCTCCATGATGTCGATGGCGCGCGAGAGCCTCTGCTCGCTGGTGAGTTTACGCACGGGCATGCTCGTGCACCGTCCTTTCAATGAGGTGGTTCCACGCCTGCTTGAGCGATTTGGGGGCCATGGGCCTCATGCCGTCCATGGCGTGGGCCATGCAAAATGAGGCGGCGGCTTCAAGGTCGCGCACGTCAACGGTCCAGATCCATCCCGCATCGGTGTGTGCGAGCTCACCTCGCCCGCGCGTGAGGCCGTTGATCATATCGATCTGCGTCTGAGGGGCGAACGAGAACGTGGCTGCAACGGGCGGTCGGTCGGCGAAATCGAATTCAAAGAACAGATAGTCGTTGAGATTGAAGTCCGCAGGGATGGCGTAGGCCTTCGAAGGACGCCAAGCGCGAACGATACGGTCGCAGCGGAATGTCCTGATGTCGTCGGTGACATTGTCGAGGCCGCAGAAGTACGCCACGCCCTCGCGTTCGAACATGCCGTAGACACAGACGGTACGTTCTTTCTGCTCGCCGCGTCCGTTCTGATATAAAAATCGCAGCGCGCATCGCTCGGCAAAGGCGCTCCATACCGCATCGACGGTGGGAGAGCGGCGGATCGGTACTTCGTCCACCGCCGACATGCCGGTGAGGTAGGCAATTTTGGAGCGAATATCGGCAAGCGGCGCGGCAAAGGTGGAAGAGCCGGCCGCTAGCGTCTGGTCGATGGCGTTGAGTAGGATGTCGGCGTCGTCTGCGGTGATGAGGCCGCCTGCAGCAAACGTGTGCTCGCGGTCGATTGTCCACGAGCTTTCCTCGGTCTCCTGCGCACCGGCGGGGCGAACCTCCTTGATTAAGATGCCACGCTCGAGCAGTTTGTCACGATCGCGCCGAAACTTGCGCTTATCCGAGTCGATGTTGCCCGAGCCATATCCCAGGTCAGAATCCAAGACAATCTGCTCGGTCGTCAGCGGTTCGGGGGAGCTGTTGAGCACAAAGAAAAGGTTGAGGATGCGCTGAGCCGTTTTATCGAAACTGGGCTCCGAACTTCCCTTTTTAATTGTCGCGGTCGCGTCGCTTGCCGTCATAGAGTCCTCGCATAAGAAGGTAGTTTGCTGCCATGATTTTAGTCCGATATGGAGATTAGGCTATATCCTTGTCCGCTCGGGGCGTTAAGATGGCCCGAATTCGGTCGTTTGCGCTCGCTCGGGGTATACTTTCGACTATATACGGTTCTAATGTGCATGCATTGGGCCTATTTGTCGGATTATGGATGTGGAGCGCACATGGCGAACACCCAGAACTATATTAACCACCTGCTGCAGAACACCGGCATTACGCCGGCATGCAGCGAAGAAGAGCGCTTGGCTGCCGAGGATATCGCTCAGATCTTCCGCAACCACGGCTTTGATCCCGAGGTTCAGGAGTTCAATGCCCCGGCGCCCAGTAGGTTGGCATTTGCCGTTACCGGTATTCTTGCGTTTGCCGGCGCCCTGTTGATGGGCATCGGCGGTGGTATCGGCTTGGTCGGCACCTTGCTGGCAATCGTCGGCGCCGTTCTTTACGTGCTCGAGCGCACGGGCCACCCCGTGGTTTCGCGCCTGGGCAAGACGGGCGTGAGCCAAAATGTCATCGCCTACCACAAGGCCTCGGGCCCGCTCGCGTCTCCGCGCAACCGCCCGGTGGTCGTTGTCGCACACTACGACTCTCCCCGTGCTGAGCTGCTCGCCCGCGAGCCCTATGCTTCGTATCGTGCGCTCATCGCCAAGCTGTTGCCCGTTGCCACGGTTGCCCCTGCTGCCGTTGCCATCCTGCGTATCCTGCCGCTCCCCGGCGCGCTCAAGGTTCTGCTGTGGATTGTCGCGATCCTCGCTTCCCTCGTTGCACTTGCCAACGCGGCAAACATCATCTCTAACCGCCACATTCTTCCCTATACGTCCGGCGCGGTGTGCAACAAGTCTTCTGTCGCCGCTATGCTCGGCGTTATGGACAACGTTGCTCCCTTCCAGGGCGAGAACGAGTTTCCCGACGATGTTCCGTTCGATACCTATTTTGGGGAGCAGAAACGTCGTGCCGAGGAAATGGCGCGCGCGGCGGCGGAGTATGCCGCGGCCCAGCAGCAAAACGACTACGGCAACACCATCGAGTACGAAGAGCCTACCTACGCCGAGGACGAGTTCGGTCAGCCGATTGCTCCCGACGCTCAAACCGAGCCCGAACAGGGCGAGGCTTTTGACGAGCAGATCGAGGGCTTTGAGGGTGCGTCTGCCGACGAGACGCTGATTGGCGCCATCGTGCCCGAGGATCAGAATCAGGCTGTCCAGGCCGAAGAGTTCAATGACGAGGTTCCCGCTGCTGAGCCGGCGGAGGAGCCTGCCGCGGCCGAGCCCGAGCCCAAGCTCTATCGCAACGCCGCCGGCAACATCCGCTTTGGTTCGGATGCCATCCGTGCGCTCGGAATGCTTCCCGAGTCCTGCACGCTCGATTACGAGGAGGGCGAGGAGCCGACGTTTGAGCCCGAGCCTGCGCCCGTTGTCACTGCGGATGATGAGTCTGCCGCGGTTACCGTTGCCGAGCCCGAGGCGGTGTCTGCGATCGATCCCGCGGCAGGACTGGACATTTTGGCTCCCGCCGCGCCGGCGCAAGACGTTGCGGACGAGTCTGACGACGATTACGTTGAACAGCCGGGGCGCGTGTCTTACGAGAGCGATACTGATTTCTCGGCCGAGATTCCCGCGGCAACGCCCCATGCCGATATTGCATCCGCGTTCTCTTCGATTGGCGCCAGCGCTTCCAGCTTCTTTAAGGGTGCGCTTGCAAAGGGCAGGAAATTTGTCGACGATTTCGAGGAGAAGCGCGCTGCCGCACGCGAGGCTGCCGAGCAGGAGGCTATCGCTCAGCAGCAGGCAGCCGAGGCGGCACGTGAGCGCGCGGCGCAAGAGTTCGAGCAGAACGAGGCTATGCAGTCCGGGCCCGTCGACGCTGCCGAAGCTACGACGTCCTTTGAGTCCCAGCAACCGACGTCAGCGGATGTTGTTGAGGCAACAACGTCTTTCGAGGCTCAGCAACACGTCGATAGCACCATGTCGTTTGATGCCGCGCAGTTCGATTCCACGATAACGTTTGAAAAGCAAGGCACCGCGATTGCCGAGCCCCTTCCTGTTTCCGATGAGCAGGGCGACGCGGCAGCCGATGACGAGCCCATTGATGCTGCCGAAATCCAAGATGCCGCCGAGGACGAGTCCGTCGAGGCCAACTCTGACGAAGAGCAATACGCGGCAGCCGATCAAGGTGATTCGACCGAGGTCGAGCAGGAGGAAGTGCCTGCGGTTTCCGAGACTCCCGAGACGGATGAGTCGAGGCCTTACTCCACGCAGATTTTCACCATGCCGACCCCGAGTGGTTCCGGTGCCACGGTTGCCAATGTCGCTCCCACCCAGGACGAAACGGTCGATTCCCTTATGGCCCAGATTTCCTCCCAGGCATCGCCGCGTCCGCAGATGAATGTTCCCGATCCGGCGTCGGCACCGTCGCCTGCACCTTCCTCGTCTCCGCTGGCTTCGGTCCCCGATCCGTCGCTGCCGTCTATGAAGCAGGCAAACTTTGCGTCTCGCACGTCGCTGTTCGACCTTCCCGATCCCTCTGCCCAGGTCAACGACCCCTTTGCTACTGCCCAGGGTCCCGAACCCACATCGGCACCCGTTGCGCCTTCTATGCCCGTTGCGTCGGGCGCGCAGCCGATCGAGACCATTTCGGCTCCCGCCCCGGCGGCACCCAAGTCTCGCAAACGCGGCCTGGGTGGCCTGTTCGGTCGTAAAAGGAAAAACGAGCAGGACAGCATGAGTGATTGGCTGGGCGTCGAAGACGATTACGATGCCAAGAAGTCCGGTCGCGGTATCGGTTCGTGGGATAACTTCGAGGACGATAACGATGGCTGGAAGGGCGGCGCTACGTCTTCCGATGGCGCTTCTTCCGAAGATATGCTCTCGGCTGTCGCCTCTATGGGCGATGATGAGCTGCTCGGTCACGATATCTGGTTTGTGGCAACGGGCGCCTCGGATTGTGATGGCGCCGGCATGAAGGCCTTCTTGGCTTCGCACCGCGATAAGCTCCGCGGCGTATTCTTCATCAATCTTGAATCCGTCGGCGCCGGTAGGCTTTCGGTGGTGACGGTCGAGGGCGAACAGCAGCTGCTCAAGGGCGATCGCCGCATCATGAACCTGGTCAGCAAGGTGTGCAAGTCGTTCCATGTCGATTGTGGCGCGCTCGAGATGCCCTATGCCAAGACCGATGCCTATGCCGCGCTCGAGGCGAGCCGCCGAGCCCTCACCATCGCCGGCGTGGACGGCACGCGTCTGGCTTGCGCTCGTACCGAGGACGACCTGCCCCACAATGTCAACCCGACGAACATTGCCACGGTATCCGAGGTCGTGACCGAGGTTATCCGCCGTTCGTAGACGGAGCTCTAAGGAGTCAACGTGTTTTCGTATATTAAGCGCCATTGGCCTGTCTACGTGATTTTGACCTTGATTGCCATTGCGTTAGGATTTGGGGCTGCCTACATCGTGGGTGCAAAGGGCTCGACCCCCGCCTCCGCAATCAGCGAAGAGGTGGAGCAAGAACAGAGTACGGGTGCCGATGGGATTCCTGAGTCCGAGCAGGCAATCGTTGATGGTGGATCTTCGTCTGCAGAGTAGATACGGCGATTTACATGATTGAAAGCGGGCGAGCCAGGGGACTGGCTCGCCCGCTTTTTCATCGCGCTAGCGCTTCTTTGGGGTCGACCTAAGGCGAGCGAACCATAGGGCTGCGGCACCCGAGGTCAGGAGCGCGGTGATGCAAGCGGCGATGGGAACTGATCCTGTTGCCGGTAGGTCCTGCGGTAGGGTACAGCGTTGAATGACACGGTCCTCGTCATGTGACTCAAGTTTATCGCCGCCGCCGTTGCGGCAAAGATCGACGCGTGCGCTGTTGGTGAGTGCGGTTTGGGGCGTATAAGCCGACGTCGCCTGCATGTGCACGATTGCGCCCCGAGCGTCTGTGCCAAGGATTGCTTTGGCATCGTCAAGGTCGTCGTGCTCATCTTTGAGATCATCGCGGGTCCAAGAATCCGCATCGCTTCGAGTCGTAAAGTCGGCGGCTACCGCACCGTATTCAATTCGAATGCCCGTTACGACGGTATTGGGTGTAAGGTCGAGCTCTTCCGCCTCGAGTGTGGTGGATTCCGTGGTCGAGACATCCGCCTTCCAGAGGCGCCAGCCGTCGTAATCGACGAGGCGACAGTCCTCACCAAGGCTCTCTTTTACTTCGTCGGACTCAAGCCAAGGATTTTCGTGTCCATCGTCAAGTGTCGCGTTCGCCGGTTCATCGACGTCTGTCGAGTCCAACGGCGTCGTGCGATACCACACGTTGCACAGACCGTTGAGGTCGCCGATGGCGACGGGGGTTTCGATTGAGACGAATCTCGCCGTATCGTCCTCGGCACACTCAAGATCATCGGTAATTGTGAACTCATCAACCCAGGTAGTTGAATCGTTTCGAGCGTCGATGGTATAGGAGAAAAGCCCATCCGTATTGGTTTGCATCGCGGCACGGTTTTTACCATCGCCGTTGGCCAACAGGCCCTTTTCGATAGGTTGGACAAGTTCCTGACGCTTGTCGACCTGCCCCTTGATCTCGATGGGCGCATCCTTCATCGCGACGGATTGGACTTCTCCCGTATCCTTTATTTCAAACGTTATCTCCTCGGCAAGGTCATAGGTCCGCGGAGACATCATTTCGCGCAACGAGTAGGTGCCGGGTGCAAGATGTTCGACGCGGTGCGGCTTGTCGGATGAGGTCCAGGAGTCTATTTCGGTTTTATCGGGACCATATAAGGTGAGCTGTGCGCCTTCCACTTCCTGCTCACCGCTTGCATCGACCTTGGAGATATCAACCTTGGTGTAATCGTCGGATACGTTAAGCCGTGCTTCTACAACGGGTGTTTTCTGGTCGGCATAAGTAAGGTCGACAATATGGGTTGTCTGATCGAGCAAGAAGCCTGCCGGCGCTTGAGTCTCGACAACCTCGTAGCGTGCGGTGCCAGATCCCAGTGGGAGGTTGTCCGCGCGTGCTTCTCCAGTTTCATCCGTCGTGACGGTCGCGACGGTCTCACCGTCGAGCGCGGCAATGCTACCGTCGGGGCGCACGATATCACCCGAGGCACGGATCTCAAAGACGGCGCCCGCGAGGCTGCTGCCGTCTATGGCATCGGTTTTAACGATCCTGATGTTTCCGGTCGCGGCGTGGTCATAATACGAGGCGATTGCAACGGGCGTTAGGTTCATGTCGGCGGGTATGTTTACCTCGATCTCTTCGCCGACAAGATAGGGCTCTTTGGCCGAGGTTTCGCGTACATAATAGGTGCCCGGCATGAGCGATTCGGGCAGTGTGACGGTGCCGGTCGCGTCAGTCGTAAAGGTGTCCATTACGTTATGTGCTGGATACCAGCAAGTTTGTGAGACAGGTTCGTGATTGCTGTCGAGGAGTTGGAAGGTGAATCCGGCTAGGGGAACAGAAGCGCCTGTTTGGGCATCGCGTTTTACAATCTGGAGATGCGTCGACAGCGCGTGGTTGTCCACAATATATTGAAGCTCGGCCCCGTCGGAAATCTGATTGGCCCCGACGGTCCATTCCCCTGCACGTTTAAAACCCTCGGGGACGGTTTCCGGAACCTCGCGAATCGTGTAGCCGGCACGGTCGTATGGGACGGCTCCGTGGACACCGGCGGGTCGCTTGCCTGTGCCGAACCATGCTTCGGGCTGATCTTTGGTGGAGGCAAAGCCATAGATGTTTGTGGTCAGTGTGCCAACAACCTGCTGAGAGCTGTTGCTGACAACCTCAAAGACAACACCACCCGCCGGCTGCTCCAGGCCGGATTGGTCGCTATTGCCGTAATCCTTGAATTTGGAAATCTCAAGGTCAAACGCAATGGGGATATCGGAAATGCGGGATTCGATCTCGACCACGCCTGAATCGCCGAGCTGGTCGGCTCCAACGGTATAGGTCCAGCTGTCGTTGGATGGCAGGTAGCCCTCGGGGGCTTTTGATTCGTAGATGGTAAAGGTTCCTAAGGGGACATCGGCGAGGGTGGCCCGACCGCTTTCGTCGGTCGTGAGGATTTGTGCCCATCCAGGGGTTGATTGCGACACACACGTGAACTCTGCTCCTGCGAGTGAAGATCCCACCTGGGGGCCGGCATTCGTCGCGGCATCGAGTTTTACGATACGCAGGTTGATGGTGCCGGGCTGTTCATCAATGGCGACCCGCCCGCCGTCATTCCCCGTGGTAAAGGCAATACGATCACGACGGGGGACATAGCCGGCCGGCGCCTTCGTTTCAACTAGGTAGTATGCCGTGTTGGGCAGGAGTGTTGCTTGCGCTCGACCGTTGCTGTCCATCTTGATGGTGCCGACACGCGCGCCGCTGGCGCTCTCAAAAATATCGAATGTTGCCCCGGTAAACTGATAGGTATTGTTTCCGCTGGTAATAACGGTGTTAGCAGACTGCTTTTGGAAGGAAACAGAGACCGCCGGCAGTACATAGAGCATGTCTTGACGTTTGCTGCCGCCCGATACGGCCCCTAGATAGCGTCGCGCGCGGTGCGGAGCGGCTTTGATGCTTCCTGATTTTGCGCTGTCGTGGAGCCACCGCGCAGCCGCCACGACTTCATTGTCGGCGGTAAAGTGTCCGCTCTTGGTTTTACCCTGAGCGGTCGTGTAGGAGTAGGTGCCGTCGACATGAGTAGTGCCGTTGAGCATCCATACGGCAAGCTGGGTGGCGGCGCGGGCGCGATCGGGTGAAAGATGGTAACCGCCAAACGACGTGGTGGTTGGATATCCGTGACAAACGATTGCCGCGAACTCGTCGTCGAGCCACACCCAGCCTTGATCAAAGTTGAGCCATGGGCCGCCCGGTTTGGTGGGGCCGGGGCGCTCCTGGTTCATGCAGTAGGCAATCGAGGTGTCTTGAGCTTCATACTTGCCGATGAAGAAGGGTCCACAATCATCGCTAATAGTGCGGAAGCCGAGCTGGTCGTAGCCATCGACGGCAAATGCGGCTCCCGGTGCCAGGCAGCCGAAAAGCAGGAAGAGGAGCAGGAGCAGCGGACCTGTTGCGATTGCGCTGTGGACAGAGTGCGTGGGTGCGTTGGACATGGCTGCTCCTTATCCCTCGTGCGCCGCACGGGGAGGCTGCGACGCGTAGGATGAGGCTACCCCCGAGGTTCATGCGGGTAAGTACCGGAGCCTGACCAAAAGCTTGCCCAATTCCTGACAAATTGAGCTCAAATACAACAATCAAGCAAAAGCGCAGGTAGAAGATAAGGGGAACAGGAAGTCAAAGGTCCTCGTCTCCACAATTGACGCGATTTTCAAACGAATCTCCACAGCTAAAACAAGCATCGCCACCCTTGTATCGAACAAGACAACCGCGTTATACTAGCCAACACACAAGCGGGCATCGCCAAGTGGTAAGGCATCAGCTTCCCAAGCTGACACTCGCGGGTTCGAGTCCCGTTGCCCGCTCCAGTAAAAAGCGCAAGCACGGCAGCGTTACGTTGCCGTGCTTTTTACTACCAAGCGCCGGGACTCGAACCCGCCAGGGTGCGAGCGTTAAGCAAACGCGAAGCGTTTGTAGCGAGCAGGCGAAGGCGCCGACAGGCACCTGAAGCCGGTGCGGATTTGCGAAGCAAATGCGCAGACGTCCCGTTGCCCGCTCCATCGAGCACGGGAGACAGCCGGGAGCGTCAAATTCAACCCATTTTGCCCGCGCATGGGCGTAGGTCCTGGTCTACCGGCCGCAGCCGGTGCGGATTTGCGAAGCAAATACGCGGACGTCCCGTTGCCCGCTCCAATTCCAAAATGTTAGGTTAATGCCTGCTGCCCATACTTGCACCTGCGCACGGTACAATGGTTGGGTTACGACCAACGTGCCAATAACCAAAAAGGAGCCGCTATGATCGATCGCTATACCCGCCCGGAGATGGGACACATCTTCTCCCTCGAGAACAAGTACGCCATTTGGCAGGAGATCGAGGTTCTGGCCTGCGAGGCCCAGGCGGAGCTCGGCAAGATCGGTATTTCCAAAGACGAGGCCCAGTGGATCCGCGACCATGCCAACTTTGAGAAGGCGAAGGTCGATGAGATCGAGGAAGTCACGCGCCACGACGTCATTGCCTTCCTGACCAACATGAAGGAATACATCGATGCCGATGTTCCCGAGGGCGACCCCAAGCCCAGCCGCTGGGTTCACTATGGCATGACCAGCTCCGATCTGGGCGACACGGCCCTGTGCTACCAGCTCACCCAGGCCTGCGACCTGATCATCGAGGATGTCAAGAAGCTCGGCGAGATCTGCAAGCGTCGCGCCTTCGAGGAGCGCAACACGCTCTGTGCCGGCCGCACTCATGGCATCCACGCCGAGCCGATGACCTTCGGCATGAAGTTTGGCTCTTGGGCCTGGGAGCTCAAGCGCGATCTGGATCGTCTTGAGGACGCCCGCAAGAATGTTGCCTTCGGTGCTATCTCGGGTGCTGTCGGCACGTACAGCTCCATCGAGCCGTTCGTCGAGGAGTACGTCTGCGAGCACCTGGGCCTGGTTCACGACCCGCTGTCCACGCAGGTTATCAGCCGCGACCATCACGCCTATCTCGCCGGCGTTCTTGCCACCACCGCGGCCACCTGCGAGCGCATCGCTACCGAGGTTCGCAATCTGCAGAAGACCGATACGCTCGAGGCCGAGGAGCCGTTCCGTAAGGGTCAAAAGGGCAGCTCAGCCATGCCGCACAAGCGCAACCCCATCACCATGGAGAAAGTCTGCGGTCTGTCGCGCGTCGTGAAGTCCAACGCCCAGGTTGCCTTCGATAACGTCGCCCTGTGGCACGAGCGTGACATTTCGCACTCCTCTGCCGAGCGCGTCGCCCAGGCCGATAGCTTCATCGCCCTCGACCACATGTTCCAGTGCCTCATCCGCGTTATCGACGGCCTGCAGCTGTATCCCGCCCGCATGATGGCCAACCTCAATAAGACCCGCGGCCTCATCTTCTCTTCCAAGGTACTGCTCGCCCTCGTCGACACGGGCATCACCCGCGAGGACGCGTACGCCATTGTGCAGGAGAACGCTATGGCAACCTGGCACGAGGTACAGGATTGTGTCTCCGGCCCCACCTTTAAGGAGCGTCTCGAGGCCGACCCGCGCTGCACCGTCAGTCAGGAGAAGCTCGACGAGATCTTTGATCCGTGGGACTTCCTCACCCGTATCGACACGGTCTTTGATCGTCTGGAGCAGCTGAGCTTCGAGTAGGTTCGGGCATAACGTTAGCTTTTTAGGGCGCTTTGCTGGTAATGTGTGTTGCCGGCAAAGCGCCTCGTTGCATTTAGGGAAAGACGGGGATAATAGTCGTCTCGAATAACATTCTGAGAGGGGATCGCATGATTTCGTTTGATTACAAGCCTCAGGGCGTGTGTGCTCGCAATATTCACCTTGACCTTTCCGATGACGGCAACAAGGTGGTGGGCGTTGAGTTTACCGGCGGCTGCGACGGCAATCTCAAGGCTATCTCCAAGCTGGTCGAGGGCGCTCCCGCCGATCGCGTAATCGAGGTTCTCGCCGGTAATACCTGCGGTATGAAAAAGACCTCCTGCGCCGACCAGCTTACGCGCGCTATCGAGGCCGCTCGCGCCGAGATCGCCTAATGGGTATCGCCGATCACATCAAGAACGGAATATCGCGTCGCGGCTTTGTACTCGGTGGGGCTGCCGCGGGCGCTGCCACGGTGCTTGCCGGATGCTCGAAAAAAACGGGTACCAGCGATGATGTCGCCGGCGAGCCGCAGGTTATCAAGGACGATTCCAAAATCATCTCGATTACGGATGAGTATGAGGCTGTCGACATCGATCTTGAGCCGGCGTCATCGTGGACGCTGCCTCTGGGTACGCTGCTGTACTACTGCGACGGCGATTACGCCGCGGCGATGATGGCGCCCGCATCGGCACTGCACGCCAACACACTCGGCGTGCTCAACCTGGGCGATGGCTCGCTTACCACATTAATCGAGGATCCTATCGAGGGCACGGGATACGCATTCTACGATGTCCGTGCCGGCGACGGCGTATTCGCGTGGGTTGAGATGAACTTTGCCAATTCATCGTGGAAGCTCTACGCTCAAAATCTGTCGGGCGCTTCGCTCTCTGGCGACGTGGTTGAGCTCGATCGAGGTGGCAAGGACTATGATCCGCCCCTGTTCACGGCGTTCGGGTCATCAGTCATCTGGTATAAAATGCCTTCGGCAGGCGGCAATAAAACGAGTAGTGATTCGTTTTGCTATCGTCGCTCGCTTGATGAATCCAAGGCCGAGGTAATTTGGAAATCGACGGGCCGCTTTGCATCGGCCCCGCGCGCGAGCGACGGCATTTTGACCATCTCGCCGCGTGTCCGCAACGACGAGGGCGTCTACTACGGCATAACGGCAATCGATCTGACCGACGGCAACAACACCAAACGTGCCCAGCTAGTTCTTCCCTCGTCAGTCTCGCCTTTCGAGGCCGTATATATGGGCGATACCTTCGTGTTTTCTATCGAGGCGACCTATAGTGGCGTGGGCAGCCTGGGCAACATGGGCACGTATATCGGTAATGAGGGAGGGCCGTATCTCTTCCTGTCCCGCGAGCCGCTTGCATGTGCGGCTGGCAAGAAGAATAAATACCTTGTTAAGGTACAGGCGTCGCATTTCCTGATCGACACCTCTGCCAAGACCTATGGCTCGCTGCTGTCGCCCGACCGCGCTTTGGAGTATGGCGATTATCCAGCTACGGCGGGAAAGTCGGACTCATTCCTTACGTACGCCACGGTGCGCAACAGCCAGGGTATACCAGAGACGGTCGCTGCACGCCTATTCTCTCTTTAAGCTTAGAGGGGTTAAAAAGGCGCCAACAGGGGAATAAACGCGTTGTAATTGTGAGTACCGCCCGCCGAGCTGCCGCGTCATAGCGGCATCCGGCGGGCTCAGGTGCGTTAAAATGGGCTTGTTCTTAGCTAATTGAGACAGGGGGGCCGTGTTATGGCTTCAGATGCAAAAAAGATTCTGCTGGTCGAGGATGAGAAGGCAATCCGTGACGCCGTCGCTGCCTATCTCGAGCGCGAAGGCTACTGGGTTGTGGGCGTCGGCGACGGTCAGTCCGCGATCGAGGAGTTCGAGAAGCATCAGTTCGACCTGGTCGTGCTCGACCTTATGCTCCCCAAGATTCCCGGCGAGCGCGTTTGCCGCACCATTCGCGATACCTCGGATGTCCCCATCATCATGCTGACGGCTAAGGGCGAGATCGAGGACCGTATTATCGGTCTTGAGCTCGGCGCCGATGACTATCTGATTAAGCCGTTCTCGCCGCGCGAGCTCGTCGCCCGCGTTCGTGCTCTGTTCCGCCGTGCCCATCAGGCCGACGAGCCCGCCGTCGAGGTGCTCGACTTCGGCGATCTGGTCATCGATATCTCGGGCCACAAGATCTTGGTCGAGGGCAAGGAAGTCGATCTGACGGCTTCCGAGTTCAAGCTGCTCACCACGCTTGCCCGCCATCCCGGCCGTGTGTATAACCGCATGGAGCTGGTCGAGAAAGTGCTCGGGTATGACTTTGAGGGCTATGAGCGCACCATCGATAGCCACGTGAAGAATCTTCGCGCCAAGCTGGGCGATGATCCCAAGAAGCCCAAGTGGCTCTACACCGTCCATGGTGTCGGCTATCGCTTCGAGGCTCCGGCCAAGACCGATAAGTCGGACGAGAAATAGGGAAATCACATATGACACCTGCGCGCTTTGAAATCGGACAAAAGCACAAGCAGGAGAGCGAGGCGGGTTCCAAGGCTAGTTGGAACACGCCTCGTTCCGATTCACGGCCAACGATGAGCTATCCCTCGCGCATGGCACTTGCTTTTGCTCTGACATCGCTCATGACGGTATTGGTGCTGGTGGGCGTTGTCTCTGTTGTGTGGGGCACGGTCTTTTCGGATTACACACGCTCCAATATCGTCGAAATCGCAAATTCCGCTGCCGAGAAGTTGGCAACCTCATATGAGGAAAACGGCTCTTGGACCGCGGGAGAACTGCGCACGGTCGCAACGTCGAGTTTGGTTTCCGACGATCTGGGTATGCAGGTCGTCAATAAAAAGGGCGTGATCGTTTATGACGATTCCTGGCCCTCGGCAAGCGCCACCGCCGATGTACGCGAAAACCAGGCTACGACCGACGACACGAGCGGCAAGAGGGCATCGCATAGCCCGGTCTCGTCTGCTCCAACCGACTCCGATAGCGTTGCTAACGTCGAGATTGTAACGTCTTCCGGCGAGCATGTCGGACAGGTAAAGCTGTGGGCCATCGGCTCCGACGCTCTGCTCACCAAGGCGGACTCTGCGTTTAGGGAGAAGACCTTTAACGCCATGGCCCTCGCCGCGGTTGTTGCAATCTGCATTTCGGTCGTTATCGGATCGCTCGTGTCGCGCATGCTCACCAAGCCGATTCATCGCATCACCAGTACCGCAAAGCAAATCCGTGACGGCGACCTGTCGGCTCGCACGGGACTGCGCGGTGATGACGAGATCGATCAGCTGGGTGAGACCTTCGATGAGATGGCCACTTCGCTCGAGAAGGATATGAAACACGAGAAGCGCCTGACCTCAGACGTTGCACACGAGCTTCGCACGCCGCTTATGGCCATGCTCGCAACGGTCGAGGCCATGCAGGATGGCGTGTATCCCACCGACGATGAGCATTTGGAAACCGTTGCTTCCGAGACGCGTCGCCTGGCTCGTCTGGTGCAGCAGATGCTCGACCTGTCGCGCATGGAAAACAGCACGGCTCCGCTCAACCTTGAGCCGGTGGACATGGTTCCTTTCGTGCGTTCCATCGTTAATGCCCAGGAGCGCCTGTTTGTCGACCGCGATCTGCGCCTGCGTTTTGCGGACGAGACCCAGGGTCACGACGATGTCGTCGAGGCCGATCCCGACATGATCACGCAATGTGTTATCAACCTCATGAGCAACGCCATGCGCTACACCCCCGAGGGCGGTTGGGTCGTGGTGTCGGTGCTCAGTGACCGCAAGCACGTCAGCATTGCCGTTTCTGATACCGGCATCGGTATTGCCAAGGACGATTTGTCGCGCATCTTCGGGCGGTTTTGGCGCGCCGATGCCAGCCGCGCCCGCGAAGCTGGCGGCCTGGGCGTTGGCCTCGCCGTGACCAAGCAGATCGTCGAGCGTCACCATGGCTACATATCCGTGGAGTCGGAGCTTGGAAAGGGTACGACTTTTACAATTCATCTGCCCCGCGAGCACACGGCAGACGCGGCATCTACTACAATGGAGCACTAGCTTTTCGCTATTCGGTGAAGGAGGGGCCGCGTCCCTGCCGCTCCGAGTTTGCGAAAACATGCGGGAAAGAACCCGCATTTCTGTCGTATTTAGGTAAGGAGTGACTCACGTGACAACGATGGAGCGTCGTCCGGATTCCCGTGGCAAGGTTCGTGATATTTACGATGCCGGTGAAAACCTGCTGATGGTCGCCACCGACCGCATTTCTGCGTTCGACTTCATTCTTCCCGACGAGATTCCGTTTAAGGGAGAGGTGCTCAATCGCATCTCGGCATTCTGGTTCGATAAGTTTGCCGACATCGTCCCCAACCATCTCGTTTCCATCGACCCGGCGGATTTCCCCGAGGAGTTTGCTGAGTATCGTGACTACCTCGCTGGCCGCGCCATGCTGGTTAAGAAGGCCCAGACGATTCCTATCGAGTGCATCGTCCGCGGCTATCTGACCGGTTCGGGCAAGAAGACCTACGACGAGAACGGCACCGTCTGCGGCATCCAGCTGCCTGAGGGCCTGACCGAGGCTTCCAAGCTTCCCGAGCCGTTGTTCACGCCGTCCACGAAGGCCGAGATCGGTGACCACGACGAGAACATCTCGTTCGAGCGTTGCTGCGAGATCGTGGGCGAGGACATCGCCACGCAGATTCGTGACCTTTCCCTCAAGATCTACAAGGCCGCTGCCGAGTACGCCGCGACCCGTGGCATCATCATTGCCGACACCAAGTTCGAGTTTGGTGTCATCGATGGCAAGGTCACGCTGATCGACGAGTGCCTCACGCCCGACTCCAGCCGTTTCTGGCCTGCTGCCAGCTACGAGGAGGGCAAGATCCAGCCTAGCTACGACAAGCAATTCGTCCGCAATTGGCTCAAGGCCAACTGGGATATGACGGGGGAGACCCCGCACCTGCCCGCCGAGGTCATCGATGGCACGTCCGAGCGCTATCGCGAGGCCTTCCAGATCATCACGGGCTCCCAGTTCACAAGCATGAAGGAGAACGCATAAGTGAGTACCCGTAGCGCCACGAACAAGCGCACGCAATCCCACGAAGTTACCGGGGTTGCGCGCAAGTCTGCCGCATCTGCTAAGCCCGCCCGCCAAGCAGCGAGCTCCGTTCGCGTCGTGCCGGCTTCGTCTAAGGCACGCCGCAAAGAGCTCGAGAAGGGCGAGAACCTCGAGGGCCTCTCTAAAGAGGAGAAGCGTGCCCGCAAGGCTAAGCAGCGCGCCAAGGAGGACCGCATCTATACGGTGTCGAATATCCTCCTCAAGCAGGACGAGGACTACACCAAGCGCCGTCGCATCTGGTGGATTGTGCTCGCCATTGGCATGGTGCTCGTCGTGGCAATTTGGGCCTCGCTGTACTTCGCTCCCGCTGGCATGGTGTCCAGCCCTGTCCAGATGGTCGGCATCGTTTTGTCCTATGTCATCATCCTAGGTGACTTTATCTACGACTTCGCTCGTATTCGTCCCTTGCGCAACATGTACCGCGCGCAGGCCGAGGGCATGTCCGAGAACAAGCTCAACGCTCTTATCGAGCGCGCAGCTGCCGAGGAGGACAAGAAGGACTCCAAGAAGAAGTAGCGTTTGCATACATACTTATCGCTAAGATATAAGGCGCGTCGTTTTTGCGGCGCGCCTTTTTACTGTTCTATAGATAGATGGAGTGGCACATGATTCGAGCTGCCCTGACGGTCGAAGAGGCCCTGGAGGGTATGAAGCCCCTGGAGCCCAAGATTAAAAACTATGCGCGCCTGGTTGTCCGCAAGGGCGTAAACGTTAAGCCCGGCCAGGAAGTCGTCGTTCAGTCTCCGGTTGAGTGCGCGCCGTTTGCGCGCGTGGTGGTCGCGGAGGCCTATGCTGCCGGCGCCGGCCACGTGACGGTCATCTGGGCCGATGATGCCGTGACGAGGCTCACGTACGAGCATGTCGAGAAAAGCTATTTTGAGCAGACGCCCGAGTGGAAGCGCCTGCAGCTGGATTCCCTGGCCCAGGACGGTGCCTGCTTTATCTTTATCGAGGGTGCGGACCCCGCCGCCCTTAAGGGCATCGATCCCGCTAAGCCCGCTGCAGCTTCTAAGGCAAAGAACACGCAGTGCAAAGTTTTCCGCCGTGGACTGGATTACAACATCAATCCGTGGTGCATCGCCGGCGCTCCGGTCGTGGCTTGGGCGCGCGAGGTGTTCCCGGGAGACGCCGATGAGGTTGCAATCTATAAGCTGTGGAATGCGATTCTGCACACCGCTCGCGCCGATGGCCAGGACCCAGAGAGCGACTGGGAGCTCCACGACGCCGCATTCGAAAAGAACCTGCGTTTCCTGAACGACAATCGTTTCGACTGCCTGCATTACACCGCGGCAAATGGAACCGATCTGATGATTGGCATGACGAAGGGTCACGAGTGGGCCGGCGGCAAGGGCAAGACGCCCGATGGGCACCCCTTCTTCCCCAACATTCCCACCGAGGAAGTCTTCACTTCGCCCGATCGCATGCGCGCCGACGGTATCGTGTACTCGGCCATGCCGCTCATCCACCACGGCAATAAGGTCGACGATTTTTGGATTAAGTTCGAGGGCGGCCGCGTGGTGGACTACGACGCCCGCGTGGGCAAGGCAACGCTTGCAAGTATCATCGATACGGACGAGGGCGCTGCTCACCTGGGAGAAGTCGCGCTCATTTCCAAGAACACGCCGATCCGTGAAAGCGGTGTTCTGTTCTACGATACGCTCTATGACGAGAACGCTAGCTGCCATCTCGCGCTAGGTGTCGGTTTCCCCGAATGCATCGAGGGTGGGTATGACATGTCCAAGGAGGAGCTTCTGGAGCATGGCGTTAACGTCTCGAGCACGCACGTCGATTTTATGATCGGCACGGACGACATCGATATTGTGGGCATTACGCCTGATGGACGTGAAGTTGTGATTTTCCAGAACGGCCAATGGAGTTGGGAATAGTCCCAGACCGTGGTACAATGCCACCCGCGGGCCGTTAGCTCAGCTGGCAGAGCAGGGGACTTTTAATCCCAAGGTCCAGGGTTCGAACCCCTGACGGCCCACCCAAAGATTGTTGAGACGGTCAACTTCGGTTGGCCGTCTTTTTTGTCGCCCTTTCATGGGTTCGAACCCGT
>CAUAJB010000009.1 GCA_958429225.1 uncultured Collinsella sp. | reverse complement strand
CCGGTCTTGCTGTCGGTCTTCTCATCGCGCATCTTGATGACGCGGGCGGGGACACCGGCCACGACGGCGCCGGCGGGGACGTCCTCGACGCACACGGCGCCGGCGGCAACGACAGCGCCCTTGCCTACGTGCACGCCCTCCAGGACCACGGCGTTGGCGCCGATCATGACATCGTCCTTGATGATGACGGGCGTGGCGCTGGCGGGCTCCACAACGCCTGCCAGCACGGTGCCGGCGCCGATGTGGCAGTTCTTGCCCACGGTGGCGCGGCCGCCCAGCACGGCGCCCATATCAATCATGGAGCCTTCGCCAATGACGGAGCCGATGTTGATGATGGCGCCCATCATGATGACGGCGCGATCGCCGATCTCGACGCGGTCACGGATGATCGCGCCCGGCTCGATGCGGGCGTTGATGCCCTTAAGGTCGAGCATGGGCACGGCGGAGTTGCGGCAATCGTTCTCCACGTCGTAGTAATCGATGGAATCGGCGTTGGCGTCCAGGATGGCCTTAAGCTCATCCCAGTCGCCAAAGACGGTCTTGCCGCGACGACCGCCGTAGACATGTGCGTCGCCCCAAGCAACCTTCATGCCCGGCTTCTCGCGCACGTACAACTTGACGGGCGTCTTTTTGGGCGCGGTGGCGATGTAGTTGATAATCTCCTGTGCATCCATCTCGGCTGCGTTACTCATTTGCTATCTCTCCTTTGGGCGGATTCGGTTGATACCTGGTTAGGCAAACATGACCTGGTCGAACGTATAGAAGCCGGGTTCGCGGGTGACGAGCTTCTGGGCGGCGGCCAGGGCGCCGTTGACGAAGATCTGACGGCTCGTGGCGCGGTGGGTGAGCGTGACCTCCTCGTCCTGGCCAAAGAAACTCACTTCGTGGACGCCGGCGACAGTGCCACCGCGCAGCGAGTGCATGCCGATCTCCTTGGGGTCGCGCGCTCCGCACATGCCCTCGCGTCCGTAGACGGGGTGGTAGCCTGTCTCGGGCTCGGCCTCGACTACGGCGTCGAGCAGCAGCTTGGCGGTACCGCTGGGGGCGTCGACCTTTTGGTTATGGTGCGTCTCGACGATTTCGCAGTCAAAGCCGGGCAACTCGCGCGTGGCCTGGGCCACTAGATGACGCAGGGCTGCGATGCCGATGGAGTAATTGCCCGAGTGCATAACGCGGGTGTTCTGGCCCAGCTCACGCAGACGGTCCATCTGCTCGGGGGTGTAGCCTGTGGTGCCTGAGACCAATGCCGCGCCCGTGCGCTCGACATAGGCGACGACGGCATCGAAGGTCACGACGTTCGAGAAGTCGATAATCACATCGGCAGCCGGTGCGTTCTCGAGCTTGCTCAAATCGAAGCCAATCTGGGCCACGATATCAAAAACGGGTTGACCGGCGGCGTCGACAACGCCCTCGGCGGCGGTGCGGATGAGCGAGCCCATGCGGCCCGTTCCCATAATGACGGTCTTAATCAAGCAGACCAGCCCCCTTCAGAGCATCGGTAAGTGCAGAGCGCGTGTCGTCTGCCATGGGGCACAGCGGCATGCGGTAGTTTGCCTCGATTATACCCATCTGGGCGAGCGCCTCTTTGACGGGGATGGGGTTGACCTCACTAAAGAGGGCATTGATGAGCGGCTGGCCGGCAATCTGTATATCGCGGGCGCGCGCTACGTCGCCGTCCAGATAAGCGCGGCACATGTCATGTACGAGCTGCGGCTGCACATCGGCCCACACGCTGATGGTGCCCGAAGCACCCAGGCTCATGAGCGGTACGGTAAGCGCGTCCTCGCCCGAGTACATGCGGAAGTCGTCTGACAGCAGGTGGGCGATCTTGGCCGCGTAGGCGACGTTGCCCGAGGCCTCCTTAATACCCATGATGTTGGGGTGCGCGGCCAGGCGCTCTACGTTGCGCTCGCTGATACCGCAGCCGCAGCGGCCGGGGATGTTGTACAGGATGCAGGGGATGTCCACGGCATCGGCGACGGTCTTAAAGTGCTGATAGATACCCTCTTCGTTGGACTTGTTGTAGTAGGGGGTAATGAGCAGCAGGCCGTCGGCTCCCAAGCCCTGGTAAGTAAGCGACTTGGTGAGCATGGTCTGCGTGGAGTTGGAGCCCGAGCCGGCAATGACGGGGACGCGTCCTGCAACATGCTTGACCACGGCGGCGACGACGGAGTTGTCCTCGTCATCGGTCATCGTGGCGCTCTCGCCGGTGGTGCCCAGGGTGAGGATGGCGTCGGTGCCGTTTTGCAGGTGGAAATCGATAAGGCGCTCGAGCGCGTCAAAGTCGACGCTGCCGTCCTTTTTAAACGGCGTGACAAGGGCGACGATTGAACCCACGAGGTTGCGGATATCCATGTTCTTCTCCTTCGCTTCCGCGATCTGGATGCGTTTGTTCCATTGGGCGGCGACGGCCAGGCGTTCGTCCTGGGCGCGACGGCGGGCGCTTTCAGCACGCGATTTGGCCAACAGCTCACGGCCGCACGGCAACACGTCGAGCGTGGCAAAGTAATCGTCCGGGCGCTCGGCGCGACGAATGAGATCTGCTGAGCCGTCGGGGTGCAGCAATACCTCGGCGGAGCGCAGACGGCCGTTGTAGTTGTAGCCCATGGAGTAGCCATGCGCGCCGGTATCGTGGATTACGAGTACATCACCCATGTCGATCTGCGGCAGCTCGCGGTCGATGGCAAACTTATCGTTGTTCTCGCACAAGTTGCCCGTGATGTCATACGTGTTCGTGACCGGTGTTGCGGTCTTGTTAGGGCCACCCGGCTGACCCATTACCGTAATGTGGTGGTAGGCACCATACATAGCGGGACGAATGAGGTCGACGGCGCTTGCGTCCACGCCGATATAGTCCTTGTAGATCTGCTTTTCGTGGATGGCCTTGGTGACCAGGCATCCGTAGGGGCCCATCATAAAGCGACCCATCTCGGTGCAGATCGCCACATCGTCCATGCCGGCGGGAACCAAGATCTCGTCGTAGGCCGCGTGCACTCCCTCGCCGATGGCGTGAATGTCGTTGGCCTGCTGCTCGGGCAGGTAGGGGATGCCGACGCCGCCGGATAGATTGATGAAGGCGACGCGTGCTCCGGTCTCGCGCTCTAGGCGCACGGCAAGCTCAAAGAGGATGCGCGCAAGCTTGGGGTAGTAGTCGTTAGTGACGGTGTTACTGGCAAGGAAGGCGTGGATGCCAAAGTCCTCGGCGCCCTTGGCCTTGAGCATGCGGAAAGCCTCAAAGAGCTGCTCGGTGGTCATGCCGTACTTGGAGTCGCCGGGGTTGTCCATAATGCCGTTAGAGAGCTGGAACAGGCCGCCCGGGTTAAAACGGCAGCTGACCGTCTTGGGGATGGGGCCCGCGACGCGCTCAAAGAACTCGATATGGCTGATGTCGTCAAAGTTGACGATGGCGCCCAGCTTGTCGGCGAGCTCAAAATCCGCCGCCGGCGTGTCGTTGGACGAGAACATGATGTCGTGGCCGGTGATACCCAGTGAGCGGGCGATCATGAGCTCGGTATAGCTCGAGCAATCGCAGCCGCAGCCGTATTCGTTGAGGATGGAGATGAGTGCCGGGTTAGGGTTGGCCTTGACGGCATAGTATTCCTTAAAGCCCGGGTTCCACGCAAAGGCGTCGCGCACCTCTTGCATGTTGCGGCGGATGCCCGCCTCGTCGTATAGGTGAAACGGCGTGGGGAACTGCTCGACGATATGCTCGAGCGTTTCCTTGTCCACAAACGGCTGTTTGGCCGCATATGCTTCGTTGGGGGTCAATGCCATGTCCCGTAAACCTCGCTATCCAGACGGCGCCATCGGCGCATCGAATCCGCATAGCGTGGACCCCATGTCCGGATAGCGCTCCCGCATTGCTGCAGACAGTCCTGCGGGTGTTTCCCGCAGGCCCACCAGGTTGTTCGTGCCCGAAAAACCCAGTTCGGCGGGTTTCGCCTCCCCGCGGGGTCAAAGCCTGCCGGCTCGCCCGCGGCTCTTCGTGCCCGCGCCTCTATCAAGTGGTAAAGACCCTATCACGTTGCACTTTACCAAACAAGAGTATTCGTATATAACGTTTAAAAAATGCAGCAATATGCTGGAAACATGTGTGCCACAATCCTGTATCACAATAAGTTGCAACAGATGTGCCTCACGAAGGGATTCTCTATGACCGAGCTCCAAGAACTCCGTCGCTATCGCCGCGATCTCCATCGCATTCCGGAGCTCGATTTCGATCTTCCGCAGACTATCGCCTATATCGAGGGCGTGTTGGCGCCGCTCGCTTGCGAGGTGACCCATCCGTGTCCCAGCTGCGTCTGCGCTTTCTTCGACGCTGGCGTTGGTGCCGCGCGTGCCACGGCGATTCGCGCCGATATGGATGCGCTGCCCATCGCGGAGGCGACGGGAGCGGCCTTTGCCTCGATCCATCCCGGCAAGATGCACGCTTGCGGACATGACGGACACATGGCCATGGCACTTGCCGCCGCGACGTATGTCGACCGTACGATTCGCGAGCAGCCGGGCGCCATTAGGCGCAACGTTCTCTTTGTGTTCCAGCCGGCCGAGGAAACGACCGGTGGTGCCAAGACGGTATGCGAGAGCGGTGTGTTCGAGCGCTATGGGGCTGACCGCATTTTTGGCTTCCATGTGTGGCCCGATCTGCCTGCCGGCACGTTGGCGAGTTGTTCCGGTCCGCTGCTGGCGCGTTCGAGTGAGACACACATTCATATTCACGGGACGAGCATCCATATCGCTAAGACCTATGGCGTTCCGGTCGAGGAGTCGCACGATGCGGCGCTGGCGGCTGCCAAGTTCTTGGTTGCCGAGCGCGAACTGATGGACGAGCTGGGCACCGACGAGCCCTGTATCGGTAAGTTTGGTCTGCTGCAGGCCGGTACGGTTTGCAACGCGGTGGCGGGGGAGGCCCATGTGGCCGGAAGCCTGCGTGTGTTTACGGACGGCATGTTCGACCGGGCGCGCGAAGGCGTGCGCCGCGTGCTGGACGATGCCTGTGCCGCAACGGGCTGCACGTATGATCTCGACTTTGCCGAGGGCTATCCGCCGGTCGACAACGACCCCGAGTTGTTTGCCAGCGTCGCGCCTGCCTTGCCCGGGCTGCAGCTTGTGGAGGAACCGCTGCTGATCGCCGAGGATTTCGCGTTCTATCAACGCCATCTGCCGGGCGTGTTTTTCCTGCTGGGCACGGGTATGCCAGAGGACCAAGACAACCCGAGTGATTCGGATGGCTGTCCCGCCTATGCCACAAGCGCTCTGCATACCGATAGCATGCTCTTCGACGAGGAAATCCTTCTCAAAGGCCTCGATGTCTACAAACGATTGCTTTTGCTTGACTAAGGCACAAAGGACTATTTGTTCTAGAAAACACGAACAAACGTACGATATAATAGAGATGTAAGTCTATAGAAACGTTTGACGTTACTAACGTAAGGCGATACTATGATTGCATCGTATAAAGATGAGGATACCGAACGCTTTGCCATGGGTGTGCGGGTCAGGAGGTTCGTGCCCTTTGAGCGTGTTGCGTTGAGGAAGATTCGCCAACTGCAGGTTTGTGCTTCGCTTGATGATCTTCGCGTTCCACCGGGCAACCGCCTGGAAGCTTTGAAGGGCGATCGTGCCGGTCAATATAGCATCCGTGTTAACGAGCGCTATCGGGTCTGTTTTGAGTGGAGACAGGAGATGGCTTGGAATGTCGAAATCGTCGATTATCACAAGTGATGAGACTTCGGCCGATTTGCTGTCGCCGGTGACTCCTGGTGAGCTTCTCAAAGAGGAGTTTCTTGTTCCCATGGGCATTTCTCAATATCGCCTTGCGAAAGAGACTGGGATTCCGGCTCAGCGTATCGGGCAGATTGTCTTGGGAAAACGTCGCGTGACGGCCGACACCGACCTCCGTCTTTGCCGTTATTTTGGCCTGACGGATGGTTATTGGCTGCGCGCTCAGGTGGCGTTTGACCTTGAGGCCGAGAAAAGGCGGATCGAACCGGAACTCGACAAGATCGTTCCTGTTCAGCAGGCTATCGCACTGTAGTGCTCAAAGATGATGGGGGTGGCGCGGCGATGAGGCGACGCCGACAGTCTGCCGTATATAGTCCGGGTGGATGCGGGTGCGGTTTGCTGCTGCTTCCGGTCATCGCTGTGGGCATTGGCGTGATGTTTGTGCTTGCTGGGCTGGCTACGGCGGCACTCGTACTGTTTATCACTGCTATCGGCGTGACGATTTGGCTTTATCGCAGTCGTGAGCAGCGCCGCGCCGACGGTAAGACCAATGTAGGATGGATTGCCTTTTTGGTCATCGCCTACCTGCTGAGCATCAGCTATTTGGCCTTCTTTATCCTGTTGCTTGTGAGCACCTTTACCGGGGAATCCGTCACGGTGGGTTGATGCACTGCCAGCAGACGGTTGCGCAAAGTGCGTTTGCTCGGCGTTTGGATAACTGCATTGGCCGTTTACCGCAGCCTTAGCTCTCAGCTAATGAATTCAAGTTTAATCCTTCCTACGATGTGCTGTGTGCCGGCACGGTAGCCGGATCGTAGGAAGGATGCATGATGAAAAAGCTCGAAAACGAAGTGCTGCTGAGCCGTCGCGCTGCACTGGGCGCATTCGCCACCGTCGCCTTGGGGACTGCCAGTCTTCTTGCCGGTTGTGGTAGCGATAAGGCGACCGTCACCGAGGACGCTGGCGATGGCGACAAGAAGGAAGAGGCGAAGAAGGAAGAGCAGTCTACGACTGACCTGGCGGTTGGTGCGACGGTGACCACGACTGCCGGTCTTTCCGTCGTTGTCGATTCCGTCCAGCCCGGCCTCACAAATTATGACGGTTCGACCATGACGGGCATTCACGTCACGTACGTCAACAATGGCGATGAGGGCGCAGATTACAACATCTACGACTGGAAGGGCGAGGACGCCAACGGCGCTCAGCAGAATCAGGGTTACTACAGCGAGGGCTCCGATGAGCTACAGTCTGGTACCCTTGCCGCTGGTGGCTCTGTGGCGGGCAATATCTACTTTGATGGCGATATCAAGAAGGCACTGTATTTTGCCAACATGTTTGATAAGTCTGCCACTGCAAGCTGGGTGTTGGCCTAGCATGTCGCTACCGTTGCGCCGTATGGGAGGTGAAGTCGTATGCCCGATAAAAAGCTGACTGACGAGTTACTCAATGAGCTTCTCGACGCGCCAAACATCGATGGCTATATCAAAGAACACGACTTTGCCGCCCCGTCGCTTTCGAACTACCTGAAGCAGCTACTGCAGGAAAAGGGCTTGGAGCGCTCGCGCGTGGTTCGTATGGCCGATCTCAATGAGACCTTTGGCTATCAGATTTTTACCGGTGCGCGGCATCCGAGCCGCAATAAGGTGCTGCAGATTGCCTTTGCGATGGCGCTGACGCTCAAAGAGACTAACCGTGCGCTGACGGCTGCCGGGGTAAGCGTCCTTAACTGCAAGGACCGCCGCGATGCGATTATCATCTTTTGCATCGATCGCGGGTGCAGCCTCCAAAAGGTCAACGAGGAGCTGTATCGCTTTGGCGAGGAGACGGTGAGTTAGCGGCTGATATCTGAGCCGGCGGAGCTGCCGAACAACGATGCAAACGAACGGGGCGCGGATGCCATGGGGTGTCTGCGCCCTGCGCTATGATGGAGGCTATGGATACTCAGACCCCAACATATTCCGATGACGAGCTGACCGCAGCGCTTGCCGAGCACCTGGCGTCGCTCGATTGCGACGACAGCTATCGCGTGGAGCGTGTACTTAAGCGCTCGACCGTTGAAACAACCGAGCTCGTGTACTTTGAAGGAACCGGCGGTGGCTCGCTCGGCCCCTTTGTCCGTAAACGCATCGATGCTTCGGCTCAAATCGGCGGGGCATACGAGCGTCTGTTTGCCGTTCAGCGGGCAGGCAGGCGTTTTGAGCACCTGCCCAGAATCGTCGATTGTCGTCGTGTGGGCGACGAGCTCAACGTGGTTATGGAATACATCGAAGGGGAGACGCTCGGGGCGCTGGTGGACCGTCTGGGAGCCACCCCCGATTATGCGCGTGAATTGTATCCTGTCCTTTGCGACGCCGTGGGCGAGCTCCATGCCGGTTTTGCAATGGCGGGGGAGACGTCGGCGCCGGTGATCCATCGTGACCTCAAGCCGTCGAATATCATCGTGACGGGTGCCAACTATACGCCTGATGACGGCCTGACGTTTTCATCGCTGGTGATTATCGACCTGGGGATCGCGCGCGTATGGCACGATGGCGCCGATGCCGACACCGTCAAGTTTGGCACGCGACCCTATGCGCCGCCCGAGCAGTATAGGTTTGGGCAGACGAGCGTGCGAAGCGACGTCTACGCACTTGGCGCCCTGTTGTTCTTCTGCTTGACGGGAGTCGACCCTAAGCCAGGGCTCGACATGCGCGAGCAATGCGAGGCGCGCGGCATTCCCACTCCACTTGCCGATGCCGTCTGCATGTCGATGGCGCTCGACCCGGCCAAGCGTTTTGCGAGTGCGGAAGCGTTGGGACGGGCGACGCGCGCGGCATACGATCTGAGTCGCCCCGTGCGGCCTCCTGCGCCGCCTGTCCGAACTCCGGCCTCGGAGACGGTGTTGACGCCCCAAGGGCTCCAGAACCCCGCAGGGCCTCCTGGCCCTGCCGCCTCCGCTGCATGCGGCCTGCTCTCTCGCGTTTCGGAGTCTCTGGGCCGCATTTGGAATACGCTCGTCTGCTTCTCGCTGCTTGTGTTCTTTGCCGGAAGTCACTTTGCCGTCTTTCACCCCACCGGAGCAAACCAAAGCTACCCGACGTGGCTTCTCATAATCGAGTATTTTTTCTTTGTCGATGGCCTTATGGTGCTTATGCATTTCGCACTGCTCGATAAGCGCCGTCTTCGTCGGCGATTCGCACTGCTCGACAGCTATCGCGGCAAGAAACTCGCGAAACTCTGGCTCAAGGCATTGGGTGTGCTGCTCCTATGCATGATTGTCATAGTCGCGGTTGCCAATGCGACCGGCGTCGTCGATACCTCCGCTACCTAAAAGAAAAGGACCCCATTGGGGCCCTTTGCAGTTGCACTTAGATGCGGTTCATCTGAGCGGCGACTTTGTTGTACCAGTCCTGCCACGTGGGCGGGCAGTACTTTTTGGCCGCTGCCGGGGTAAGGGTGGAGCCGTAGTTGGCGCCCAGATAGGCAACGTGGGCGGAGATGCCCTCGCTCCAGCTGCCAAAGCTGCGCCAACCGCCGCCACGGGCACTCCAGCCCCAGGCGTTGTAAGAATTGGCGCAATAAGCACCCTTGGTGCTCTCGATGCAGGCGATGGCGGGGGACCAACGGGGATCGACACCGGTATTCCAAGCGGCGACGGCAAAGTTATAGCCCTGGCCTGCCATGGGGGAGCCGGCAAGGTAGTTGTCGATGCGACTCGTCCACTCAGTAATGAACGAATCGTAATCGGAACTACCGGTATTGGCGTTGTTCACCGTGGTGTCGATGGTGGTGTTGGTGTTGGTGGCCTGGCTGCTGGAATTGCTGCCGCTTACGCCCTCGCCCGAGAGCTTCTCGGCGGCAGCGGCCTTATCGGCCTCAAGCTTGGCAAGCTCGGCGGCATTTTCCTGCTCGGCTTTTGCCTGTGCCTCGCTGCGGAGCTGCTGGGCCTGCGCCAGCGCGTCCTCGGCGTTTTTCTGCTCTGTCTCAAGCTGTGACTTGGCCTGCTGGAGCTCGGCCTTGTTCTGCTCGAGTTCGGTTTGCATGTTATTGAGCTCTTCGATCTCGTCGACGCTCGAGCTCGTGATCTGGTTGGTGTATTTGCAGGTCGTGATGAACTCACCCAGGCTCTGCGCATTGACCAGGAAGCTCACGATGGGATTGGTGCCCTTCTGATACTTGTACAGATCGCGCATGGCGGAGCTTGCCTTGGCCTGCTGCTCGGGAAGCTTGGCCTCGATTTCCTCGATGCTTGCCTCATTGGAGTCAATCTGCTTTTGCAGATCATCGAGTTTGGTGCGGGCGTCGTTGTAGGCGCTCGTGGCGGCTTCGATCTTCTGCTGGGCTGCGGAAAGCTGGTCCTGCGTTGCCTGCGAGGCGGCATACGCCGCAACGGGGGAGAGCATCGGCGTGGCCGTCAGCGCAACGGCGAGCGCGGCGCTCGTGATGATACGAGCCGGCTTCGACGCAATGAGCGCTGCGGTGCGATGATTCGAATGCTGCATCCAGTCCCTCTGCAATCAATCGTAGGTTATGGTTCGAACGGTATTCTACTACTGCTTTCGACCTCAACTTGAACCTTAAAGGTCCCAAAGGGTCAAGTTGAACTTGAGGCTTTGGCTTTGACCTGCAGTTATGATGAATTGTTGAGAAACCATAGAGTTCAACTTTAACGTTACAGAGCCCTGTTTGAGAGGAGTTTTGGGCTGTAAAAGCCATCTCAACGTGGGGTTTTATAACTACAGTGTGCCCTTCTGGCGAGCCTGCTCAATCTCTTCGAGGGCCTCGGCGGGGGTGAACGAACAGGTGCCGTCGCCGAGTTTGATTACCTGGATATCGTCGCCGGCGTAGACCTCTCCGCCCTTTAGTACCACGCCAAAAACGCCCTCGTGGGGAAAGATGCAGTCGCCGGCGAGATAGTAGATGGCACAGCGTGTGTGGCAGACCTTGCCGATTTGGCTGATTTCGACAAGCACCTCGCTGCCAAGCTTGAGCTGTGTGCCCAAGGGGAGCGAGAGCAGGTTGATGCCCCGGGTTGTGAAGTTCTCGCCAAAGTCGCCCTTGCGCACATCGAGTCCGCGGGCCTGCGCCGTCTGGATGGACTCTGCGGCCAAAAAGGAAACCTGACGGTGCCAATGCCCGGCGTGTGCGTCGGAGGCGAGGCCAAATTGCTCTATAACGGTGTCGTGCCCGTCGGCGACGGGTGACTTACGCGTGCCTTTGTGCTTCGACGTGTTGATTGAGACGATACGGGCGGGCCCGTTGTAAGCATCGTTTGCGGTGCGTAGGGGAGCTGCCGTTTTTGCGCGTTCCGCCAGCTCGCACCTCGCGGCATTGAGGATGGGATTATCGGTCGGATGGTCTTGGGGCACGTGTGCGCCTTTCGCTCGAGGATGTCAATACGCTGAATCCTACAACAACGGTAGGTTCATTGCCCATTGTCATACAACGGTGGGCGCCGTCTTCGTGCTGGACGATTACGTCGATTGCCATAGATACGGTGGAGCTTTGGGCGCCGGCGGCTTGGCACGCTAGAATGAATCAGTTGCGCAAAGACCGCCCGTTGTGTGGGCAGTTCATGATAGGAAGTTTCCATGGCATTGCAGTTTACAGAGCGCGAGTTCATTCCCGTGCTGCTCGGTGGCGACATCAACGCCTATTCGGTGGCGCGCGCCTTCTACGAGGAGTACCAGGTCAAGAGTCTGGTTTTTGGCAAGTATCAGACGGGTCCCGCGTACCGCAGCCAGATTATCGACTACACGCCCAACGTGGATATCGACACCATGCCCGTGATGCTCAAAACCGTCAACGGCATTGCCCAAGCGCATGCCGATAAGACGATTGTCCTTGTGGGCTGTGGCGATAACTATGTTGCCCTCGTGGCTCAGGCCAAGGATGCCCATGAGCTGGCGGATAACATCGTCGCTCCCTACGCGCCCTACAGCATGCTCGAGCAGTGCCAGAAGAAGGAGATCTTCTACGAGCTGTGCGAGAAGCATGGCGTGCCCTATCCGCACACGTTTACCTTTACCAAGGCGATGCTCAATGCCCAGGGTGAGGCGCCTGCCGAAGTGCTCGACCAGATCGATTTTCCCTACCCGATGATTCTGAAGCCTTCTGATGGCATCATGTGGTGGCAGCATGAGTTCGAGGGCCAGAAGAAGGCCTATGAGATTGCCGACCGCGCCGAGCTGGAACAGGTCATTCGCGATTCGTATGCCAGCGGCTACACCGACGACCTGATCTTGCAGGATCGCGTGCCCGGCAACGACGAGTACATGCGCGTGCTCACCAGCTATTCCGACCGCAACGGTAAGGTCCGCATGATGTGCCTGGGCCATGTGCTGCTCGAGGAGCATCAGCCCCACGGTGTCGGCAACCATGCCTGTATCATTACCGAGCCCAACGACGAGCTCATGGGCGGCGTGCGCAAGTTGCTCGAGGACCTTCACTTTGTGGGCTATTCCAACTTTGACGTAAAGTACGACGAGCGCGACGGCTCGTTTAAGTTCTTCGATTTCAACACGCGCCAGGGCCGCAGCAACTACTACGTTACCAACAGCGGCTTTAACGTTGCCAAGTATGTGGTGGACGAGTATGTGTTCAACCGTCCGTTTGAGCCGGAGTTTGTGACGGCTCAGGACGAGGCCCTGTGGATGGTCGTCCCCATGGGCGTCGTCGACAAGTACGTCAAGGATCCCGAGCTGCGCGCTAAGGTGCATCGCCTGGACAAGGAAGGCAAGGGCGCCGACCCTTCGTTTATGAAGGGCGACTTTGTCTTTAACCGCTGGCTGCGCATGTGGCACACCAAGCTGCGCCACTTTAAGCTGTTCAAGACGTATTACAAGTAGATGAGCGCGGCGCCCGTCCGGTTTGCATCGGGCGGGCGCGGGTATGATACGCGCAATTGCGCAAGCGTCACCAAGGAGGCGGCGATGGAAAAGCTGGGAGTTATCGGCGGCATGGGCGCCGAGGCCACGTCGTATTACTACGACCAGGTGGTGCGTCATACGGCTGCTGCCTGCGATCAGGAACATATCGACATGGTGGTACTCTCCAAGTCGACCATGCCCGACCGCACGCTGGCCATTAAGACCGGCGAGCATGCCAAACTGCTGGCGACCATGAAAGAGTGCGCCCAGGCACTCGAGTCGCTGGGCTGTGCACACATTGCCATTCCCTGCAACACGTCACACTACTTCTATGACCAGATCCAGTCGTTTACGAAGGTGCCGATTATCCACATGCCGCGTGAGTCGGTGCGCTATGCTCTGGCCGGCGCGGTGATGGGGGAGTGCGAGTTCGACCCCAACCTGAGTATGCCGGCCGAGCCGGTGCGCAAGATCGGCATCATGGGCACCGATGGCACCGTGGGCGCGGGCGTCTACGGCCGCGAATGTAAGGCTGCGGGTGTTGAGGTCGTCTATCCCAGCGAGAAACGTCAGAACGATGTGATGTCGCTTATCTACGATGATGTGAAGGCCGGACGTGAGCCCGATATGGATAAGTTCGACCGCGTGATGTGGGAGTTCGCCCGTAGCGGCTGCGACCGCGTCATTCTGGCCTGCACCGAGCTATCGGTGCTGCAGAAGTACCGAGAGATGCCCGAGATCACCCTCGACGCCATGGACGTCCTGGTGCGTGAATCCATCATCCGTAGCGGCGCTCCCTACCGCCTCTAGCTTCCGACCCGCCAAAAAGGGACAGGTTTATTTTGGTAGGTTTTATCTGGTGAAACAGTAAAGGCCCCGGCTCGTTTGGTGCGAGCCGAGGCCTTTTGCGTTGGGCGGTTGCTGTCGGTGGTGAACTAGAACAGGAAGCCGATGGCGATGAGGGCGATGCTGACGATGAGCACGGCGATGTCCAGGCCCTTGATGGGGTAGCGCTTGTACGAGCTGGTGCGCGTACGCAGATAGAAGCCGCGCTGTTCTGCCGCCAAGGCTGTGGCATCGGTCTTGCCCACGCTCGAGATGAGCAGTGGCACACACAGTGGCAGCATGAGCTTAAGCTTCTTGATGGGGTTCTTGGTGTCGTACTCGACGCCGCGTGCGGTCTGCGCCTCCATGATGGCGTTCATCTCCTGACCAAACACCGGCACAAAGCGCAGCGCCGTGGTAAAGGTGAAGGCATAGCGATACGGCACGTGCAGCACCTCGACGCAGGCGTTGGCAAGGTCGTTGAGCTTGGTCACCATGAGCATGAGGATGAGCGGTAACGCCACACCCAGCAGGCGCAGGCAGGCCTTCGATCCTGTGATGAGGCCCGTGTCGGTGATAAAGCCCCACACCACGTTGCCATCGCGCATAAAGGCCAGCTGGAGCACCAGCATGATAAGCGCGAGCGGAATCAGCAACTTGAGCAGCGAGAACAGACGGTCGACGACGCCGGCATAGGCACCCAGCGCAAGGGTGAGTGCCAAAAAGCCCAGCAGCGCCACGTAGGCGTCGGACAAGAAGATGCCGACGATGATGGCGGCGGCGAGGCCCAGTTTGACGACGGGGTTCAGGCGATGCAGCAGCGTGTCACCCGGCATGTAGTCGATGACGTTAACCACGGTGGACCATCTCCTTGGTAATTCGAACGACATCGGTGACCTCGCTCACCTGCGCAAAAGCGGGCGAGACGGAAGATGCCAGACGGCGCGAGAGTTCGATGACCTGGGGCGGCTCAACGTAGGCACGCTGCATGAGATCGATGTTCGAGAATAGCTCGTGCGTGCGGCCGCGGTCGAGGATGCGGCCGTCGGCCATTACCACGATGCGCTCGGCAAAGTCGGAGACAACTTCCATGTCGTGGCAGACCATGATAACGGCGCAGCCGCGCTCGGCCATGGTGCGCACGGTTTCCATGACGGTCATGCACTCGCGGTAGTCAAGGCCGCTCGTGGGCTCGTCGAGCACGACGATCTTGGGCTCAACCACTACGACGGAGGCAAGCGCCACCATTTGTCGCTGGCCGCGCGAAAGCGAGAAGGGCGCCTCGTCGGCCGGCAAGCCAAAGCGATCGATGACCAGCTGGGCGCGACGCAGGGCCTCGGCGCGGTCCATGCCGCCCAGTTCCAAGCCAAAGGCGACCTCGTCGAGCACGGTGTCCTTGCAGATCTGGCGGTCGGGGTTTTGGAAGAGGGTCGCGACCTCGCGGGCGATACGGCTCGTGGGGACCGCGGCAGTGTCCAGGCCCGTAACGCGTACGCTGCCCGAGGAAGGCTTAAGCAGGCCCATGAGCAGCTTGGTGAGCGTAGTCTTGCCGGCGCCGTTTTGGCCGACGATGCCCACGAGCTCGCCAGGATAGAGCGTCAGGCTAAGGTCGTGTACGGCGGCGCCACCATTGGGATAGGCAAACTCAACATGGTCGAAGGTGAGTACGGGTTCGGCGTCCTTGGCATGAGGACGCAACGACGGTGCATGCGGGGAACCGGCGGGCGCCTGGGCTTCGATAGCCGCGTGTGCGGGGTCGACGATGCCCGAAATCAGGCGCTCGGCCTCATCGACATCCAAGCAGGGGGTACCGCTTACCAGGCCATCGGCCTCGAGGCTATTGAAGATACGCGTGACGCGAGGGCAGTCGACGCCGATGGCACGGAGCTCGTCGGTATGCGCGAAGACCTCGTGTGGCTCGCCCTGCAGCGCGATTTCGCCATGGTTGAGCACGAGCACGCGGTTGCAGTACTCCGAGAGCAGGGCGACCTTTTGCTCAACGACGACGATGGTGATTCCAAGTGTGCGGTTTGCCTCACGCAGCGTCTCGAAGACCAGCGTGGAGCTGGCGGGGTCGAGTGCCGCGGTGGGCTCGTCGAGAACCAAGACACGCGGACGCATGGCGAGGATGGCGGCGATGGCCACCTTTTGCTTCTGTCCGCCCGAGAGGGTGGCGATCTCGCGGTCGCGCAGGTCGCTGATGCCGACGGTCTCGAGCGTTTCGCTCACGCGCTGCTCGATCTGGTCGTGGGGAACGCCAAAGTTCTCGAGGCCAAAGAGCATCTCGTCCTCGACGACCGAGGCGACCATCTGCGTGTCGATATCCTGCAGCACGCTGCCGACGATCTGTGACACGTCGGTCAGCGAGACCTCGCAGGTGTCATGGCCGTCAACCATGACGGACCCAAAGAACGCGCCGGTGTAGTGGTGGGGCACGGCACCCGACAGGCAGGCGGCAAGCGTGGACTTGCCGGCGCCTGAGGGCCCGATGATGCCGATGAAATCTCCCTTGTTCACGCTGAGCGAGATGTGGCTGAGCGCCTGCTCGGTCTGCGTGCCATAGGAGAACGAGACATCGTCGACGTTGATGATCGTTTCCATGGATACCTTTCATAGTCATTGGGGACGTTCTTACATGACTAGTCGTTTAAGAACGTCCCCAAGAGCTAGTTGTTTGGGACAGTCTTTGGTGGTGAAGCACGGAGACGGCTTTACGAGGGACCCCAGGCTGGCGCGAAAGAGGAGTGAAGCGTACTTGGGTACGCGAGCGACGAATGAACGCCAAGATGGGGTGGCTCGTAAAGCCGAGCGGGTTAGTTGAGCCTCAGGGCCTTCTGGATGGGCAAGTAGAGGGCGCCGACCAGAATGGCGTTAAAGACGGCGGTCATGGCAACGACGGGCAGCATGGCGGCGGCGAGCTCGCCTACCACGCCGAGCATGGCCATCTTGATGACCATGAAGATGACGCCGGAGACAAAGGTGGTCAGGAAGGTTGCGACAATGGCGATGGCGGGCTTGACTTGACCGTTCTTGCCGGCGGCGTTGACGATGCCGGCCATGAGCATGGCGGCGATGCCCTCGGCGGCAAAATCAACGAACGGCGAAGTGGTGGTGATCTGGATCACGGCAGCCGAGATAAGGCCAATGACGAGCGCCTGGCCGATGTTGGGGCGAACGACCAGGATGGTGAGGCAGAAGGCCGAGATGATGAACTCGGGGCTGATCATGCCGCCCGAGATGCCCGAGATGGCCTTGCCGACGGTGAAGTTGAGGATGAAGCCGGCGGCGAGCAGGATGGCAAGCAGGACGAGGGCGCGGACATCGAGTTTGCCACGGTCGGCGGTCTGGACGGTGCGGGGCTGGGTGGCGGTGGTGTTCTGAGACATGGTGAAAATCCTTTCGGAATGGGAGTGCAAGAGAAAAGCGGAGGCGCGTGATGCGAATGCGATCGGGCTCGAGATAGAAAAAGGCCCCCGGTCGAAACCGGAGGCCTTCCAATCACCTAGAGCGCAAAAACAGGCGTGAGGGACTCACTGTCGACCGATCGTATTCGCATCACGCCACCACCAGTTGTTGAGAGACTTCATTGTGTTCTTCATGTTGGTGGCTCCTTTCGTGATGCCGTGGCGCGGTCGCACCTAGTTGCTGTTGCGCTGCACTATAGCACAGCAAAGTGTGTGCGGGGAAATCTTTTTTGAAAAGATTTCAGGCGGGTTTCCCGTCGATCAAAAAGGCGGGTTAAGCGGGCGAGGCTGCCATTGCTGCCTCGCCCGCTCAGCTAAGACGTTACTCCTTATTGCGACGGTAGAGGAAGTAACCGCCCGCGGAGATGACGGCAACGCCAGCGATGGCGAATGCAGCCACCACGCGGCCATCAAAACGATCACCGGTGGTGGGCAGGCCGCCCTTGGTGTTCGTCTTGTTGGTGGTTACCGTGGTCGTGGTGTCCGACTTGCCAGGCTTCTCGGGCTTGGTGGTGGGCTGCTCGGGCTTAGCGGGCTGCTCGGGGGTACCGGGCTGTTCAGGAGTACCAGGCTGCTCGGGAGTGCCAGGCTGATCTGGGGTTACCGGGTCGGTGGCAAGAGCGTCCTTGGCGTAGGTGATGGACACCTTGAGGCCGTTGGTCTCGGTGTTCAGGTCGCTCGGGGTGAAGGGCTGGTCGAAGTTCTCAGCCTTCAGATAGGCGCGCATCTCCTGGAGCAAGGCCTTGCACTTGACGTAGGTGTTCTCGGTGGCAGCATTGCCGGCCTTGTTGGCCAGGGCAGTGCGGCCCTCGGTGGTCGTCTCGGCCAGCATGGCGGCGTCAACTTCCTTGTTCTGCTCGATGAGCTCGTTCTGGAGCGCATCGAGGTAGGCGCGGACGCTGATACCAAGGGTGTCAGGGTTCTCAAAGCAGAGCGAGCTGATGTCCATGAGGACGTAGTTGATAGAGTTCTCGGGTTCCTCGTTGTTCACGATGTCGGTCTCATTGCAGTGGTCGAAGGAGACAGTCTGATCGCTGAAATACGGGCTGACCTCAGTTATCAGAGCGGAGTACAACGGGATGGCGACGGAGTACGCGGCGCGGGAGAGCATTTCCCACTGGATGGTAGCGACTTCGGGGTCATACCCGCGACGAATCTGGAAGAGGTTGATCTCGGTGTTGCGCTCGCTGCCGATGCAATAAACACCATCAGTATTCGCGTTGAGGCCAGGGACGTTCTCGCCGCGGTTGCCGAAGGCGCGAATCAACTCGAAAGTGCTCCAACCAGACTTGCCAGGCTTGAAGAACAGGGGCTGGATTTCGCTGACCATGGCTCCCTTTTGGTCAGGTTTTCCTTTCTTCTTTACTGTGATAATGTCGTAATCTGTGCCTTCGGTCAGCTGACTACCAAAATAATCGCGGCCTTGCACATAGCGGGACCACTGGTTTACGCCGGAATCGGCGAGGCTCTCGCCATACGTTTGGGCGACATCGAATTTGCCGTCAGCGGAGTATTTGGCGAAACCCTTTTCTTCGGGCATGGATTGGATCTTTTCAGAGTGGAGGCAATTCTCGGTGTCATTGAGGTCGACATCGTAGTTGAGGCTCCCGATATTAGGGTTGAGCGACGCGACGTCGTCGGTGAGCTTCATGGCGATCCACTGATGGCCGGAAAGTCCGGCGAACAGCCAGGTCTCATTGTTGTCGGCGATGATGATCTGGTCGTTGGTGCAGATGCCCTGGTCGTCGACCAAGCTACCGAGGAGCTTGACGCCCTCGCGGGCCGTGGCGCTCTCGCCCAGGATGACACTGGCGTAGTTGTACTCACCGATACCGGTTTCCTCGGTGACGGGGTCGGCCTCCTCGGCCTTCTCGTTGTAGGAGGTGCTCAGCGTGGCAGAGCAGGAGACGCCCTTCTCGTTGATGCCGGCCTCGGAATAAGCGTCATAGCGATCTTCCCACTGAGAGGGGTTGTCGCGAACGAAGGTGTAGCGGTAGGTTGCGCCCTTGGACTTGTACTTAAAGCCGGATTCGAGCGATGTGTACTCGCTGCCGTCCTTGTGCGCGGGCTCGATGCCAAAGTGCTTGATGTAGCGTGCGCCAAAGTCTTCTGCGCGGCCGTAGTACGTGTTGCCGTCCGCCGTGAGCTTGCTGCCCATGTAGATCTGCGTGCAGGCGAGCGCAGACGTCGGCATGGACATGATGGTTGCAGCTCCAAAGGCGAGGCCTATGCCAAGCTTTTTGAGCGCGTTGACGGGGTGAGTTTTCCTCATTTTCCCTCCCAGCGTGCGAAAGCTCTCCGTTGCCAGAGAGCTTCAGCCAATAAAGACACCCCATTAGCGTAACGAACTGGAAACAATATTCATCTATGAAAGAAACTTACTCGATAAGCGTAATGAAATATGCGATGAGTGGTTAATTATACTCGGTTTGTAGCTTTACTTTAATAAAGACGTCCTGCAATTACCGTACCTGAATAAAGCGCCTTGTACGGGGCGCAAAGAAAATCCCCCGCTGTTTGGCAAATGCATAAACAGCAGGGGAGACGATAATTGGATGAATATCATACCAATGTGGAATTACTTCTTCCGGCGGTGGATCACGTTGATCGCATAGCCGACGAGCATGGCCAAAACGATGATGATAAAGCCGAGCAGGGGATTGTCGTTCATAGGGTCCTCCTATTTTCCGAGCGGGGAGAATTCGTCGACGATGAGGTCGAGGCATTGCGGAAGCGCGCGGGCTCCAAAGACGCCCGAATTGCTGGAGATGATCTCGCCATCGAACTGCATGCCCAGCGACGGGGTGCAGGTGATCTTGGCTTCCTTGGTCTGGATGATCTTGAACTGCGGACGGCCGAGCACCTTGCCGGCGGGGTCGAGCGCGGCGGTGATCACAGTGGGCAGGAGCTGGACGGTTTTTACGGGCTCGATGACCGCGATGTCGACCATGCCGTCGTTCATGCGGCAATCGGGGAACAGGTTGATGTCGTTTTGAATGACCGAGGTGTTGCCGGCCATGCAGCAGATGCCATCGAGCTCCTCGACAATGCCGTCATGCTCAATCGTAAAATGCGCCACCGTGGGGTTGGGTGTGGCGAGCGCCGACAGGAAATAGGCGATCTCGCCGATGTCGTTTTTGGCGGGGGCGGCCTTCATCATGATCTCGGCGTCGAAGCCCGAGCCGGCGATGATGATAAAGCCGTGGCGCTTCTCGTTGCCGTTCTCGTCGAGCCAAAAGAGCTCGCCCATGTCCACTTTGACCGTGCGACCGGCGCGGCAAGCCTTGGCAAGCGCCGCTGCCTCGGGGGCATTACCGATGTTGTTAAAGAACAGGCAGGCTGTGCCGGAGGGGAAGACGAGCGTGGGGACACCGCACCCGCGCATCTGGTCGAGCACGTTGGAGACGGTGCCGTCGCCGCCCGAAACGACCACGCGATCAAACTCGCGCACGTCTGCCACGGCGTCCTCGGGTTCCATGCCATCGCCGATAAAGCGCATCACGACCTCGTCGCCGCCCTGCGCGAGGGCGTGCGTGAACGCGTAGATTTCATCTGAGCTGGGGCCCGATGCCGGGTTGTGGATGATAAGGCAGCGCATACTTACGTTCCCGTTCTGTGACTAACCGAGTATAGTTGTAAGGCAATGCCGATATCCTACCCGTGTTTTTCGGGCCTAACCTTATTCGATGGGTTGATATGTACATTTCCACACATCAGGCTCTGCTCGACTTTTGCCAACGCGCTCGCGAGTTCGACGCGATTGCCGTTGATACCGAGTTTTTGCGCGAGCGCACATTCCATCCGCGCCTGTGCCTGGTTCAGATTGCCACCCCTGCCGAGAGCGTCGCGGTCGATCCTTTGGTGATCGACGACCTGTCGCCGCTCGCCGAGCTTATGGGCGATGAGAGCGTGACCAAGGTGTTTCACGCCTGCTCGCAGGATATGGAGGTTATTCTCCATACCGTGGGCGTGCTGCCGCGTCCCATTTTTGACACGCAGGTGGCCGCCGCCTTTTTGGGTGAGCGCCAGCAGATTTCCTACGGCGCGCTCGTGCAGACGTTTTGCGGCGTCTCGTTGCCCAAGACCGAGTCGCTGACCGATTGGTCGCGCCGCCCGCTGACCGACAAACAGATCGAGTACGCGATCGATGACGTCAAGTACTTGATCGTCGCCTATACCGAGATGATGAGTCGCCTGCGCGAGCTGGGCCGGGTGGACTGGGTGCTCGACGAGTTGCGTCCGCTGGCCGACGAGTCGCACTACCGCGCCGACCGCCATGAGGCGTTTCGCAAGGTCAAGCGCATCAACTCGTGTAGCCGTCACCAGTTGGGCATCGCACGCGAGCTTGCCGCTTGGCGCGAGGACCGCGCCGAGCGCCGCAACATCCCGCGCAAGTGGGTCATGTCCGACGATACGCTGCTGGCCCTGGTTAAACGTAATCCCGTTCGTGTTGAGGAGTTCCGCAGCATTCGCGGTACCGACCAGCTGGGGGAGCGCGACGTGGACGGCGCGCTCATGGCCATTAAGCGCGGTGCGAGCTGCCCACACGATCGCCTGCCGCTCATGGTGCGCGGGCACCGTCAGATTTCGCCGGAGTTGGAGAGCGTGACGGACCTGATGTATGCGCTCATTCGCCTGGTTGCCGAGCGCTCGGGCGTGGCGACCTCGGTCATTGCCTCGCGCGATGACCTGGCCGACTATATTGAGCATCCCGAGCAGAGCCCCCTGCGCGAAGGCTGGCGCTTTGAGCTCGTGGGTTCGCGTCTGGACGATCTGCTTTCCGGCAATATGGGGCTCACCGTGAAGGACGGAAAGATTGAACTGTTATAGGGAAGCCTAGCCGGCTGAGTGGGTAGAATGCCTCCAACGTGTAACTCGATTCGGAGGAATTCGCATGCCTTATTACTATGGATACGGCTTTGGCATTGACCCGCTGTACCTGCTGGTTGTTCTTGTCTGCACGGTGCTTGGCCTTGCCGCGCAGAGCTATATCAACTCGACGTACAAGACGTGGTCCAAGGTGCGCTCGGACGGCGATACGGGTGCCACGGTCGCTCGCCGCATGCTCAATGCCAACGGTTGTAGCGCCGTGGGCATCAAGGGCATTGCCGGCGAGCTCACCGATCATTACAACCCGCAGGACAACAACCTGTATCTGTCGGATGCCAACCGTTCGGGCGGGTCGGTCGCAAGCGTTGCCGTCGCCTGTCACGAGGCGGGCCATGCCGCCCAGCGCCAAAGCGGCTATGCCATGATGAAGGTACGCACCGCTTTGGTCCCCGTCGTCAACTTTACCCAGAACACCTGGACGATCGTGCTGCTCATGGGCTTGTTCATGAACATCGCGGGACTCACGACCCTCGCGCTGGTCTTCTTCTCGTTTAGTGTGCTGTTCCAACTCGTTACGCTGCCGGTCGAGATTGATGCCAGTCGCCGCGCCGTGGCGTATATCGAGCAGTCGGGCATGAGTTCCAAGCAGGTCAACGGTGCCAAGAAGGTGCTGACGGCAGCCGCGCTCACCTACGTGGCGGCGGCGCTCACTTCGATCATCCAACTGCTCTACCTTATGGCTCGTTACAACAGAAACTCCAACCGATAACAAATAGGGCAGGCAGGCGCCGCGGGGATTCGTGTCCTCGCGGCGCTGTACTATGTGTTGGACTTGAATTTGCGCAGGGCCGGAGCCCGTGTGCACGATGACGAAAGGAGGCTGCGTGGCAGGCTGGAATCTAACCGGCAATGCCGTTTCCGCCGAGTTCGACGGTTCGGACGAGCAGGAGCGCAAAGAGCTCAGCGTGAGCCAAGCGGTGGAGATCGCCGCCGGCGCGCTCGATGCCATTCCGCAGCTGAGCGTTTTGGGTGAGGTCACGGGTTTTCGTGGTCCCAATGCCCGAAGCGGCCACTGCTACTTCCAAATCAAGGACGACTCGGCGGCCGTCGACTGCATCATCTGGAAGGGCGCCTACCTTAAGCGCACCTTCGATCTGCGCGACGGCATGCAGGTAAGCTTTAAGGGCAGCTTCAATCTCTACAAGCCTACGGGTCGCATGAGCTTCGTCGCCCGCTCGTTCTCGCTGGCGGGGGAGGGCTTGCTGCGTCAGCAGGTGGCTCAGTTGGCCGAAAAGCTACGCCGCGAGGGCCTGATGGACGAAGCGCGCAAGCGCCGCATCCCGGTGTTTTGCTCGCGCGTGGCGGTTGTCACCTCGCTTTCGGGCGCCGTAATCGACGACGTCAAGCGTACGCTGCGCCGTCGCAACCCGCTCGTCGAGCTTGTCTGCGTGGGCGCAAAGGTCCAGGGCGAGGGTGCGCCGGCAGAGCTTATTGAAGGCTTGCGTCGTGCCGCTGCCATTACGCCGGCGCCCGATTGCATTTTGCTCGTGCGTGGCGGCGGTTCCTTCGAGGACCTCATGACCTTTAACGACGAGGAGCTTGCCCGTGCGGTGGCGGCTTGTCCCGTGCCCGTGGTGACGGGCATTGGGCATGAGCCCGATACCTCGATCTGCGACATGGTGAGCGACCGTCGCGCCTCCACGCCCACGGCTGCGGCAGAATCGGTGGCGCCGGCTATGACGGAGTTGGTCGATGTGCTCGAGACGCGCCATCAGCGTCTGGGCGCCGCGATGGCTTCGATGATCGGGTCGGATCAGGTCGATCTGGAAATGCTCGACCAGCGCGGTCGTCGTGCCTGGGACACCTATACGGCTCGTCTGGGCGACGCGCTCGATGCGGCCGCGTGCCGCCCGTGCCTCAACGACCCCACGTTTATGGTCGAGCGTCGCGAGTCTGAGCTCGCCCTGACGGCCGATCGTCTGTCCGGCGCCATCGCACGCTCGGTCGGGACATTCCGCTCCAACTTTGAGCGCCTGCCCGAGCGTCTGGTTGCAAGCACCTCGGGGCTTGATGGCAAGCGCCATGCGCTCACACTTGCGAGTTCCCGTCTGGAGCATCAGGGGCGCACGATGCTCAGCAAACCTGCGTCCGACCTGGGCCGAGCTGCCGCGTCGCTCGATGCCTTGTCGCCGCTCAAGGTGCTTGCCCGCGGTTACTCCATCGCGTACAGCGATGACGGTGTGGCTACGAGCGCCAAGACCTTTAAGCCCGGCGATACCATCCGCGTGCGCATGGCAGACGGCAACGTGGCGGCAACGGTCGATACGGTCGAGTAGGCCGCGTTTCATAGCGATAAACCTTTAGGAAAGGAAACAGATATGGCAGAGAAGACCCCGGTCGAGCAGCTTACGTACAAGCAGGCCTCGCAGGAACTGGAGCTCATCATCCGCAGCTTGGAGTCGGGCGATATGGAGCTCGAGGAGTCGCTCGAGAGCTATACCCGCGGCGTCGAGCTCCTCAAGAGCCTGCGCACCCGCCTGGCCGATGCCGAGCAGAAGGTCTCGGTGCTCCTTAAGGACGTCGACGGCAACGACGTGCTCGCCGACGGCGAAGCCGCCAACACGGACGACAACCTCTCGTTCTAACCATCCCGGCCAAATATAATTACCTTGGTCTGTAAGAAAGGAACCTACCATGTGTGATTGCATCTTCTGCAAAATTGCCAACCACGAGATCCCCTCGACCGTTGTCTATGAGGACGACCAGGTCATCGCCTTCGACGACCTCAACCCCCAGGCGCCGGTCCACACCCTCGTGATCCCCAAGAAGCACTACAGCGACATCGCCGACAACGTGCCTGCCGAGACCATGGGCGCCATGGCCCACGCCATCCAGGAGGTCGCTAAGGCCAAGGGCCTGGAGGACGGTTTCCGCGTCATCTCCAACAAGGGCGTCAACGCCGGTCAGACCGTCATGCACTTCCACATGCACGTCCTCGGCGGCAAGAACCTGGGCGAGAACCTCATCTGAGGACGCACGGCCCGTCGCCTTGGCTGCCTTTGGAGTAACCTATGCAGCTTTCTCAACTCGAATACCTTCAAGCGGTAGCGAACTACGGCGGCGTGCGCAAAGCGGCTCGCGCCGTTCACGTGAGCCCACAGGCCGTTTCGTCGGCAATCAAAAAGTTGGAATCTGAGTATCAGATTGTTTTGCTCGACCGATCGGCGGGGGAGGCTGTTTTGTCTCCGGCGGGCAGAGAATTTGCGCGTCGTGCACGCGTGATCCTGGCACAAGTCGACGATCTCAAAAAGTACGCTCAATCGGGGAACGGCGGCGTTTCGCCCGACGGCCACTTCCGTCTTTACGCCCCCTGTCTTCACGGGCGGGGGCGTCTTTTTTCCGAAAACTGGTACGACTCGTTTGAAAGCTTGCACCCCCAGATTCACCTTGATGTTTGGCATCAGCCAACGGCCACATGCTTTGAATCACTTGTGCTTGGCATTTCGGATGCGGCCATCTCATTTGAGGAACCAAGGGATAGTGTCCTTTCTTCGAAATACTTGGGTGAAAAGGAGCTCAAGGTTCTTTCGTGTCCAGCGGGTCATCAATCTGTGGGTGCTATGACCGTTCGTGAGTTGCTGGGCGGCAGGCTGGCTGTTCCCATTAATTTGTCACCCTGTCTCAATGCAATCAACCAATGTCCCGAGGCTCAGCTGGTTAATTTCCGCTTCCGCGACGTCGAATACGAAAACAGGGCGCAGACTGAGTTTCTTCAAGCCGGGGGATTGATATTGAGTTTTTCTGGCTCTTCTCTCGCAACAGATGGACTGGAAGTGAGCGAGTGCTCCATTGAAGGCTCGCATGACGTGGCCTTGCCCATCTATTTTTGCTATCGACAAAATGCCTGGACCGATCGACACCAGACGGTATTTCTTCACCTATTGCGTCATCTCGCTTCGTGAGGCCATTTGGCCTCGTGGCGTCAAGTGAATGTTGACGCCTTGTAACACATGACTGACGGCTTTGCCCTCATGCTTTTCCAAGATTTCGGTTTGGGCTATTGGCTCTTGGAGGGCGGAGCATGAAAAACCGTACGGTTTTGCTTTATATGACGTTCGTTTTTCTGTCGAACTTCAGCACCATTTTGTATTTTCTGACGGTTTACCTTGAATTCGTCGGATTCTCGATGGTAGCGATTTCTAGCATGATGATTGCATACCAAGTGAGTAAGTTCATTCTTGAGGTTCCTACTGGTTATATTGCTGACAGGTTTGGACGAAAGACAAGCGGTCTCGTTGGCGTCGTGGGAATGCTTGGATACTACGCCGCCCTACTTTTCGCCCGTTCTCCTCTGCTTTTAATCGGCGCGTTTGCTCTCAAAGGATTTGCAGTTGCATGTGTGAGCGGATCCATAGAAGCGATCTACATTGACAGCGTCTCTCAGGACCAGCTCGTAAGACTTAATGTCGTTGAGCGATTTGTTTTCTATGCCTCTTATGCCATCTCCGCTTGCGTGGGCGGTTTCATTTCGTCTGTCGGTGCATATCTCATTGGTCTTTCGGCAGATATCATCGCAATGGTGTTGACGTTGGTTGTCGTTGCCTGCATTCCTGAGATGCGAAGAGGGGACACTGCAGCGACACCTAAGCGTGGAATTAGCCCGAAGATGATCGGTGCCGCTATTGCGCGTAACGGCATTCTTCGTTCAGCGTTCATCATGGACTGCTCTCAGGCATTTGCTTTTGTCGCCCTGGAAGACTTTTTCTCACTGCTGCTTGCGGGTCGCGGAATGAATGCCGTCGCTTCGGGTGTGACCATTGCGGTCCAGCTCCTTGCCTCGGCTTCCATGGGGCTTATTGTGCCGAGTGTGATTGCTCATGTCGACAAGGGCCGTTTTGCGCGTATTTGCGGCATCGTGCGCCTTTTCCTGACTGCTCTGTTTTTGATTCCCTTTACTCCGGTCTATTTGCTGCCCGTGTTCTATGTACTGCAGACGGTTGCTTACTCGTTATTTGCTCCAATTAAATACTCAATTTTTCAAAATGCTGTCGATTCTTCGATGCGCTGTTCACTGATTTCGGTCCAAAGCCAGATGGTGGCGGTGGGTGCCATCCTTTTCTATCTGTTCAATGCTGCGTTGAGCAGCATCGCGGGTATTCGAGTCATATTGCTTGTAGCGCTCGGGATATCTTCTTTGGTGTATATCCCCGCGCTATTTCGTCTTACAAGTCAAAGGCCGTGAGTATTTGGGCACCGATAACTTATATATCAACGCAATAAACCCGAGCGCGAGGGCGTTTGGGTTTATTATTGAAGCGTATGTAACCTGGCGGCGCCACACCGCCTGTTAGTAGGGAGACACATGAACGTTCTGGTCGTCAACGCAGGATCTTCGACCCTTAAGTATCAGGTCATCGATACCAAGTCCCACAAGGTGTCCGCAAAGGGCTCCTGCGAGCGCGTCTGCTTTACCGGCGGTACCTTCACCCATGCTGCCAACGGTTCCAAGAAGGTGACCGAGAACATCGAGTTCCCCGACCATAAGGTCGCCATTGAGGTCGTTCTGAAGGACCTCGAGGCCAACGGCGTCAAGATCGAGGGCATCGGCCATCGCATCGTTCAGGGCGGTTGGTACTTTGGCGACTCCTCCCTCGTCGACGAGGACGTTCTCGCCAAGATTCGCGAGGTCGCCCCGCTCGCGCCGCTGCACAACAACCCCGAGGCCAACGTTATCGAGTACTGCCTCGAGCAGTATCCCGATCTGCCCAACGTCACGGTCTACGACACCGCTTTCCACTTCAACATGCCCGAGGTCGCCAAGACCTACGCCCTTCCCAAGGATGTTTGCGATAAGCTGCACATCCGTAAGTATGGCGCCCACGGCACCAGCTATCGCTACATCTCCAAGAAGGTCGCCGAGATGACCAACGGCGAGGCCCGCAAGGTCGTCGTGTGCCACATTGGCTCCGGCGCTTCCCTGTGCGCCATCGAGGACGGCAAGTGCATGGACACCACCATGGGCTTGACGCCGCTCGACGGTGTCATGATGGGCACCCGCTGCGGCTCCATCGACCCTGCTACCGTGTGCTACCTGCAGCGCGAAGGCGGCTACACCTTCGACGAGGTCGACGAGATGATGAACAAGAAGTCCGGCCTTTTGGCTGTGACCGGCGGCAAGACCAACGACTGCCGCAACGTTGAGGAGCTCGCCGCTGCCGGCGACCCCGAGGCCCAGCTCGCCTTCGACATGTTCGTCTACAAGATTGCCGCCAAGGCCGCCGAGATGGCCACTTCCATGTGCGGCATGGACACCCTGGTCTTTACCGCCGGCATCGGCGAGCACGCTCCGGCCGTTCGCGCTGGCGTGGCCGACCGTCTGGCCTTTATGGGCGTCAAGATGGACCATGCCCGCAACGCCCTTCGCGGCGACGGCGCTTGGTGCCTGTCCGCCAAGGATTCCAAGGTCAAGATCTTCGTCATCCCCACGGATGAGGAGTTCATGATCGCTTCCGACGTCGAGCGCATCGTCAACAGTAAGTAATTGCAAGAGGGGAGGGGCTGGACGACCAAGTGCCGTTCAGCCCCTCTTTTGCGCTCGTTTGGCGATATGTCTGATAGCTATTTATCAAGATGTGATAACTTCTTATTAAAATGCGGTCGCCTTAAGAGGTCTGCGTCGACCGTATTGCACTGCAAAGGAGTCTCATGAACGTACTTGTTGTCAACGCCGGCAGCTCAAGTCTTAAATATCAGCTTCTGGATACCGATACCCGCGAGGTTTTCGCCAAGGGCAACTGCGAGCGTATCGGCTCGGACATGGGTATCTTTGGTCATTCCGAGAACGGTGGCGCCAAGCAGACCGAGGAGGTTCCCTTCCCCGATCATCGCTCTGCTATCGCTCGCGTGCTCGAGGAGCTCGAGAAGACCGACTTTACGATCGATGGCATCGGCCACCGTATCGTTCAGGGCGGCTGGCACTTCGATGATTCCGCAGTCGTTGATGACGAGGTCATGGCTAAGATCCTTGAGGTGGCCCCGCTCGCCCCGCTGCACAACTACGGCGAGGCCGCGGCAATCGAATATTGCCGCGAGAAGTATCCGGAGCTGCCCAACGTGGCCGTCTTCGACACCTCGTTCCACATGACCATGCCCGAGGTCGCCTACACCTACGCCCTGCCCAAGGACGTGTGCGACAAGTACCACGTGCGCAAGTACGGCGCGCACGGTACGAGCCACCGTTACGAGTGGATGATGGCCAAGGAAATCCTGGGCTCGCGCTGCCATCGCCTGCTTTCGTGCCATCTGGGCAACGGAGCCTCGCTTGCCGCCATCGAGGACGGCGTGTGCCGCGATACCACGATGGGCCTCACGCCGCTTGACGGCCTGATGATGGGCACCCGTTGTGGTTCCATTGACCCGGCCACCGTGTGCTATCTTCAGCGCGAGGGCGGCTACAGCTACCAGGAAGTCGACGACATGATGAACAAGCAGTCCGGTCTGCTTGCCATCTCGGGCATCTCAAACGATGCCCGTGACATCCGTACGCGCGCCTCTGAGGGTGACGAGCGCTGCCTGCTCGCCTTCGATATGTTTGCCTATAAGGCCATGCAGCAGGCCGGCTCCATGATCGCCTCCATGGCGGGCGTGGATACCATCACCTTTACCGCTGGCATCGGCGAGAATGACTGGTCGATCCGCAAGGCCTTCTGCGACTGCTTTGAGTGGCTGGGCGTGCGCATCGACAACAATAAGAACCGCGAGGCCGTGGGCAACGGCCCGCAGGTCATCAGCGCCGCCGGCTCTTCCGTCACGGTCATGGTCATCCCCACCGATGAGGAATACATGATCGCCCACGACGTCGAGCGTCTGACCAAGAACAACTAACGCATTCGTCTGTAATTGACAAAAAGGCCTCCAGAGCAACAGCTCCGGAGGCCTTTCTACTAGCAGGCGGAAATTCCAGTCCCAAAGTGATCGTCACCTGCAACGCCTGCGCTCCCAACAACGGCACCCGATCATTCAGATTCTCAGCCCCAGCTCGTAGTCAAGCCGCCGTCCGCCCCAGATTCCCTGAGCACCACGTAGCGGCAGGGACGCTACAGGGTAAAGCTCTGAAAACAATCCGCAAGGCGCGAGAAGCCCCGCCGCACGTAGTGCGCAGCGGGGCTTCTCGCATGCCTGAGGACGTTTTCAGAGCTTTACCCTGTAGGGTCCCGAGCGGATCAGTACGCTACTCAGCCATCTGAGCCTGGACGGCGGTGATGGCCACGACACCCACGATGTCGTCGGCAGAGCAGCCGCGCGACAGGTCGTTAACCGGCTTGGCGATGCCCTGCAGGATGGGGCCGTAGGCGTCAGCGCCGGCGAAGCGCTGGACCAGCTTGTAGCCGATGTTGCCGGCCTCGAGGTCGGGGAACACGAGCACGTTGGCCTTACCGGCGACGGAGGAGCCGGGAGCCTTGAGCTGGGCGACGGTGGGGACGATAGCGGCATCGAGCTGCAGGTCGCCGTCGATGGCGAGCTCGGGAGCCTTCTCCTTGCAGAACTTCACAGCCTCCTGGACCTTCTTGGCGACCTCGCCACCGGCGGAGCCCATGGTGGAGTAGGAGAGCATGGCCACGTGCGGCTCAACATTGCCCATGAAGGTGGACCAAGAGTGGGCGGAGGCGATGGCGATCTCGGAGAGCTCGTCAGAAGACGGATTAATGTTGAGGCCGCAGTCGGCGAAGATCAGCGTGCCGTCGGTGCCGAACTGCGGGGTGTCGGTGCACATTACGAAGAAGGCCGAGACCAGCTTGGTGCCCGGGGCGGTCTTGAGGATCTGCAGCGCGGGGCGCAGGGTGTCAGCGGTGGAGTGGCAGGCGCCGGAGACCAGGCCGTCGGCATCGCCCATCTTGACCATCATGGTGCCAAAGTAGGTGGCGTCCATCACCTGGGCGCGAGCCTGCTCGATGGTGACACCCTTCTTGGCGCGGAGCTCGGCAAACTTCTGCGCGTACTCCTCGTGCTTTTCGGCATTGCGCGGGTCGATGACGGTGGCGCCGGGAACATCGATCTCGTCGGGGTTGCCCAGGATGACGAGCTTTGCCAGGCCCTCCTCGATGATTTTGTTTGCCGCGACGATGGTACGCGGATCCTCGCCCTCGGGCAGGACGATCGTCTTAAGGTCGGCCTTGGCGGCAGACTTCATACGGTTAAGGAAATCGCTCATGTTACTCCTTACAAGCGTTTCACTAAGCTCCAGGCGCCCGGCTGTTCACGAATAAACCCGCTGCTAGCGGGTTTGCCTTTCAATAATGTACGCCGCGGTGCTTGAGCTTTCCTTGTGTGGCAAGCTCATTATAGGACGCATTAGCGCTATAATCGCTCTGATAAATATGTCTCGAAGAATGTTCGAGAAAAGCCCAGCTAACGAGCCCGTGGCTTTTGACAAGGAGTATCGATGCAGATTACCTCAGGCCTGCCTGAAGGCTTTAACGCCGGCGCGTACGACATGATCGTTGTCGGCGCCGGTTATGCCGGTGCCGTTTGCGCCCGCCGTCTTGCCGAAACCATCGGCTATCGTGTTGCCGTTTTGGAGCGCCGTAGCCACATTGCGGGCAATGCCTTCGACTGCACTGACGAGGCCGGGATCCTGGTCCACGAGTATGGTCCGCATATCTACCATACCTTTAACGAGCGCGTGCATAACTTCCTGTCGCGCTTTACCAAGTGGACGGACTACCAGCACAAGGTGCTCGCCAACATCAACGGTACCCTTATGCCCGTGCCCTTTAACCATGCGAGCCTTAAGCTTGCCTTTGGCGATGAGCGCGGCGAGGAGCTGTACCAAAAGCTCGTGGAGACCTTTGGCAAGGACGTCAAGGTGCCCATTATGGAGCTGCGCAAGAAGAACGACCCGGATCTTGCCGAGGTCGCCGATTATGTCTATGAGAACGTCTTTTTGCATTACACCATGAAGCAGTGGGGCCAGACGCCCGACCAGATCGACCCCTCGATCACCGGCCGCGTTCCCGTCTTTGTAGGCGATGACGATCGCTACTTCCCGCAGGCTCCTTTCCAGGGCATGCCGCAGGACGGCTATACCGCGCTGTTCGAGCATATGCTCGATCACGATTTGATCGACGTATTCTGTGACGTGGACGCCCGTGACCTCTTTGAAATCGACGAGACTACCGTCAAGATCGACGGCAAGGTCTATGGTGGCGAGATCGTCTACACCGGTCCACTCGACGAGCTGTTCAACCTCGACCTGGGCGCGCTGCCGTACCGCACGCTCGATATGAAGTTCGAGACGCTCGATATGGATCAGTTCCAGCCCGTGGGCACCGTCAACTACACCACGAGCGAGGACTACACGCGTATCACCGAGTTCAAGAACATGACCGGTCAGGTCCTGCCCGGCAAGACCACCATCATGAAGGAGTACTCCAAAGCCTATACACCCGGCTCGGGCGAGACGCCGTACTACGCCATTCTTGAGCCCGAGAACCGTGAGCTCTACGAGCGCTATCTTGAGCGTGTCCAGAACCTGACGAACTTCCACCCGGTGGGTCGTCTGGCCGAGTATCGTTACTACGATATGGACGCTGTGACCAATTCCGCCCTCGATCTTTCGGATGAGATTATCGCCTGCCATGCATAAAGTCATAACATTCGGTATTCCCTCGTATAACGCCGCCAAGGACATGGACCATTGCATCACCTCCATCTTGGAGGGGAGCAATTACGCTACCGATATCGAGATTATCGTGGTGGACGACGGATCCAAGGACGAGACGGCCGCCAAGGCCGACGAGTGGGAGGCCCGTTATCCTGGAATCATCCGCGCGGTGCACCAGGAGAATGGCGGCCACGGCATCGCCGTTCTTTCGGGCCTGCGCGAGGCGCAGGGCACCTACTACAAGGTTGTCGACTCGGACGACTGGCTCGACGGTGCGGCGCTTTCGACCATGCTGTCGATTCTGCGTGGCTTTGAGGAGCGCGACCAGCGCGTCGACCTGTTTATCTCGAACTACGTGTACGAGAAGGTTTACGAGGGCACGCATACCGCTATTGGCTACAAGTTTGCCCTGCCGCGCAAAAAGATTTTCTCTTGGGATCAGATCGGACACTTCCGTCCCGATCAGAACCTGCTCATGCACAGCCTGTGCTATCGCACCGATGTACTGCGCGAGTCCAATCTGCCTATGCCGGCACACACGTTCTACGTGGATAATATCTACGCATACGTGCCGCTGCCGCGCTGCAAGACCATGTACTACGCCGACATCGACCTCTATCGCTACTTTATCGGTCGCGAGGGCCAGAGCGTCAATGAGGCCACGATGGTCAAACGCCTGGGTCAGCAGTTCCGCGTAACGCGCATCATGATGGAATCGTTCCACCTGTACCAGGACGTTGAGTCCTCGCGTCTGCGTTCGTACATGATGGGCTACTTCACCATGATGATGGCGATTTGCTCGGTGCTTACCAAGCTTTCCGAGGAAGATTGTGCCGATGAGCGCCTGAAGACGCTGTGGAAGGACCTGAAGGAGTACGACGAGCGCATGTATCGTCGCGCTCGCTACGGCGTGGTCGGATTCTTCACCAACCTGCGTGGACGGGCCGGAGACAAAACCACACTCGGCCTATACCATCTTGCCTCAAAGATCTTCAAATTCAACTAACTGTTGAGTAATCGCTGCCGATAGGTTGACTGGGCCCCTTGGCCTTTAGTTTGCTACTGCGAACAGTCCTGCTCGCACGGAAAGCACATTATGTGCTTTCCGGCTCGTGCGGAACTTGTATCAAACTAAAGGCCAAGGGGCCTTTGCTATAAGAATCGATTGTCGGATTATTTGAATTTGAAGATCTTAGACGCGCGGTACACAGGGGCCTGGGCTGAAAAAATATTAGTTGGTAGTCGGTCGGAGGCGGGCGGGCATTACGTTTGTCGCGAGTTCCGCATGCAAAGAAGGCCACTTAATGTGGCCTTCGTCTTGCATAGGACTGTAGAGCAGCAAACGTAACGCCCGCCCGTCTCCGACCGACGGTCGAGTGGACTACTTCGCGGCGCCGGGGATGCTGTGGGAGGTTTTGGCGGTTTTGGCTCCGTTTACGATGGCAGTTTCCAGGGCCCTTACGGCGAGCATGCCCAGCAGGTCTAGGGGAACGGCGGCGCTTGCCTGGGCGCCCAGTTTGCCGCTGGCGAGGGTGTAGATGGTGTCGCCGTCGTTGGTGGTGTGCGTGGGACGGATGGCGTGTGCGTAGGCGTCTGCGGCCATCTGGGAGACCTTGGTGGCTTGTGCCTTAGTGAGTTCCACGTTGGTGACGATGCAGCTGATGGTGGTGTTGGTGCGGTCGAGCGGCATCTGCATGGATCCGGCGGCGGCAAAGGCTGCGAGTTCCGTGTCGACGATCTGGTCGCTATCGGCGGCGGCGCGCATGCCGGCGACCCACTCGCCGGTGAAGGGGTCGACCACGTTGCCGCAGGCGTTGACCGAGACCACGGCGCCTACCTTAACGGGACCGAGCGCCACGGCGGCAGCGCCAAGGCCGGCCTTCATGCAGGTAGCGGGGCCCATGAGCTTACCCACGGTAGCGCCCGTGCCGGCGCCTACGTTGCCCTGTTCGAGCTTGGTGGGGGTGTTGTCGAGTGCTTCGCGCACGGCGGCGATGCCGGCCTCAATGTCGGGGCGAACGGTGGGGTTACCAAAGGCGAGGTCGAAGATACAGCTCGAGCACACGATAGGCACCTGCGTGGGGCCGACGGGAAGGCCGATGCCGCGGCTCTCAAGCTCGCGAGCGACGCCGCTTGCAGCCTCGAGGCCAAAGGCCGATCCACCCGAAAGGCAGACGGCGTGGACCTTGTCGACGGTGTTCTCGGGTCGCAGCAGGTCGGTTTCGCGCGATGCTGGAGCACCGCCGCGAACGTCAACGCCGCCGGTGGCGCCCTCGGGTGCCACGATTACGGTGCAACCGGTTCCGGCCTCCTCGTCCGTATAGTTGCCATAGCAAAAGCCATCGACATCGCAGACGTCAATGGCCTCGAGCAGTGTATCCATGTTTAACTCCTATCGGTTTTCCGCCGCGCCTTGTGCCCGGTCGGGATCCGTACGGTACGCCAAAATTGTAGGCGCTGGGGAATACCCAGCGCCAGATGCAATTACGAGAGTTTTTGAATCGCGCGCGCGACGCGGGCGATGGGTAGGCCCACCACGTTATAGAAGTCGCCCGAAATATCGTGCACGAGCATGCGTCCTCCTGTGCCCTGAATGCCGTAGGCGCCGGCCTTGTCCATGGGCTCACCCGAGGCGACGTAGTGCTCGATCTGCTCGTCGGTGAGCTCGTAGAACGTCACGTCGGTCACATCGACAAAGGACAGGCTTTCGGCGGCATGCGGGGCGGCCGTATCGCCTGCCTTAACGATGCAGACGCCGGTTGCGACCTGGTGCGTGCGGCCCGAAAGCTCACGGAGCATAGTGCGCGCCTCGTCCTCGGTTGCCGGCTTGCCCAGAATCTTGCCGTCAAAGGTGACGATGGTGTCGGCCGCGACCGTCAGCTCATTGGGCTCGGCATACTCGGCAGCAACGGCAGCCGCCTTGGCGCGTGCCAAGCGCTCGACAAGCGTGAGCGGGGCCTCGCCATCAAAGGGCATTTCGTCGATATCCGCGGGAATCACGCGAATGTTGTAGCCTGCCTCGCGCATCAGCTCTATGCGGCGCGGCGATTGCGAAGCCAAAATCATAGTTGGATGCCCTCGGCGACCTTCTCGACGGCCTTGTCGCCGGCGAGCGTGCGCAGCAGCTCCAATGCAAAGGGGAGGGACTGTGCCATGCCGCTGGCAGTGATGATGTTGCCGTCTTGCGTGACCTTCTCGCCGGTATAGGCGCCTTCGGGGAAGCTTTTCTCAAAGCCAGGGAAGCACGTGGCATGGCGCCCCTCGAGCAGGTCGAGCTCGCCCAGGATAAACGGGGCGGCGCAGATGGCGGCGACGTGCTTGGTTGCGGCGAACTCGCAGACCACGTCGCAGACGCGCTGATCTGCGCGCAGGTTGGTGGCACCGGGCAGGCCGCCGGGCAGCACGACGCAGTCGTACTCGTCAAAGTTGATCTCATCAAAGAGCGCATCGCAGGTCACGGGGATCTGCAGCGAGCTTACGACCTCGCGCGTGGGCATGATCGAGACGAGCGTGGCACGCACGCCGCCGCGACGCATGACATCGACCATGGTCAAGCATTCAATAGTTTCAAAGCCATCGGCGGCGAGAACGGCAACGCTGGGCATGAGGGTTCCTTTCATAGGCGGCATACAATTAGCCGTCTTATACCCCGAAGACCTCCGCTTGCCACGCTCGATTTCCCAATGATTTTCTGAGCAATGATTAAGCGGCTAGTTGCGCCTAAGGTGGACGACGGTCTCGCAGTGGAAGGTTTGCGGGAATAGGTCGACCGGCGTGATCTTGACGGGGGAGAAGGTGCCCTCCTCGACAAAGCGCTTGAGGTCGCGGGCCAGAGTTGCCGGGTCGCAGCTCACGTAGGCGACATCGCGGGCACTCGTGCTCGCGATGAGGTCTATGGCCTCGGGGGCGAGGCCCGCACGCGGCGGGTCGACTACCAGGACGTCGGCGTCCTGATCGGGGAACTCGCGCACCGCGTCGCCGCCGATGACGTCGACGTTATCGAGCTTGTTGATCTCCAGGTTACGGCGTAGATCGCGCACGGCCGGGCCATAGGCTTCGACGGCGGCGACAAAATCGCAGCGGCGGGCGAGCGGCAGGGTAAAGGTGCCGGCACCGCAGTACAGGTCCACGGCCAGCTCGTCTTCCTGCGGGTCGAGGGCGTCCATAACGAGCTCGATTAAAATCTCGGCACCCTTGGTATTGACCTGGAAAAACGACGGGGCAGATAAGCGCATCTGGCCTTCGGCGATATTCTCGGTCCACGAGCCCTCGCCGGCGAGCATCTCGACTTTGGAGACACGGCGGGCTTTCTTTTCGCCCTTGCTCATCACACGAACGATGCTCGTGGGATGAGCGGCGTCCGCCAGCACGCGGGAGACCTGCGAGCGCGGAAAAGAGCCTGTGGGCGTCCAGAGTGCGACCTCGAGTGCCTTGGTGCGGCGCGATGCGCGAATGCCCACGCGTTCGAGCCCCAAGTCATGGCTGCCGCTTAGATAGTTGAGTGCGCCGACGACCGATTTGAGCGCCTTGGGAAAACGCTTATCGAACAGCGGGCACGCATCGACGGTCACGATTTTGCTGGGGTCGACACCGTGCATGCCAAGGCGCACGCGACCGTTGACGACGGTGGGCTCCAGCTCGATCTTGTTGCGGTAGCCCCAGTCGTCCTTGGTGTGGCGGATGGGCTGTACCAGCTCATCGACCTGCTCAGGAGCGAACTTGCCGATGCGCTCGAGCGTGGAGCGCAGGTTTTGCTCCTTGGCGGCGAGCTGTGCCGTGCGTAAGAGATTGCCCCACGAGCAGCCGCCGCAGATGCCCACGAAGGGGCAGGGGGGCTGAATGCGATCGGGGCTTGGCTCCAGAATCTCGGTGGTGCGGGCGCGCATGAACGACTTGCCGTCCTGTACGACCTCGGCCTCGACGGTGTCGCCTGCCACGGCGCCCTGCACAAAGACGGCCTTGCCGTTGTCGGCGTGCGCCAGACCGTCGGCGCCGTAGGTCATCGATTCTATAGTGAGCTTCATATCCCTGCCTGTCATTCGCGTTGTTGTTCGCACCATGGTAGCAGGGAAAAGCGCCCCGCATCCGAGGCTTTCCTCAAATGCGGGGCGCTTCTACAAACTGCTTCTACAAACGACTATTTCGTCTTGCCGGTAATGAGCGTCTTAAGACCCAGACCGATCAGGCCCAGGCCCATGCGCACGCGGCCGGGGCGATGGCGCTCGATGGCCTTGGTCTTACCGGCGGGCTTATCGCGACGGGCGCTTGTCTCGGGTGCGGGCTTGGTGACCTGCGGCTCGGGCTGAGGTGCAGGTGCAGGCTCGGGCTCAATGACGGTCGCCTGGACCTTCTGAACCTTGGGCGCTTTCTCCACGGCGGGCTCTGCGGCAGCCTCGGGCTCATTCACCGGGGGAGCGGCAATCGCTTCCGGTTTGGCAACTGCCCCATGTTCAACCTCGGCCTGAATAGCTTCTTCGGCCACACGTTCCTTCTCCTGTGCGCGCTGCTGCGCGGCGGCCTCGGCGTTGCGATAGGCACGCTCCAGTAGGGCTTCCTGCGAGTTGAAGGGTTTCTCACCCTCTGCGCGCTCCACGGGGACCCAGGTGCCGTCGCTCGTGAGGCTGCGGGCCTTCACGTTGTCGCGCAGCTGCATGCCCATGTACTCGTGCACCAGTGCGCGGCAGGTGGGGTCGAGCACGGGGAAGGCGATCTCCACGCGGTGCTCGGTGTTGCGCGTCATCATGTCGGCCGAGCTCAGATAGATCATGTCCGAGTCCACGCCAAAGGCGTAAACGCGCGCATGCTCCAAAAAGCGTCCGACGATAGAACGGACATGCACGTTCTCGGTCTTGCCCGGAACGCCCGGCTTGAGGCACGAGATGCCGCGGATGATCATGTCCACGCGTACTCCTGCGCACGACGCCTCGGCGATCTTGTCGATGACTTCGCGGTCGGTGAGCGAGTTGAGCTTAAAGAACACGCGGGCGGGCTCGCCAGCGAGGGCGCGCTGGATCTCGCGATCCAGGCCGCGCATGATGAGCGGCTTCAGGCCGACCGGCGCCACGCCCAGGAAGCGGTAATCGCCGCGCAGGTTGCCCAGCGACAGGTTGCGGAAGAACAAGTTGGCGTCCTCGCCGATGCCGGGATGGGCGGTCATGAGCATAAAGTCGCTGTAGAGCTTGGCCGTCTTCTCGTTAAAGTTGCCGGTGCCCAACAACGTCAGGCGTGTAAGCGCCATGCCCTCGCGATAAGTGAGCTGGCAGATCTTGGAGTGGCACTTAAAGCCCTCGGAGCCGTAGATGACGGTGCAGCCTGCCTCTTCCAGACGCTCGGCCCACTCGATGTTGTTCTGCTCGTCGAAGCGGGCGCGGAGCTCCATGAGCACCGTGACCTCTTTGCCGTTTTCGGCGGCATCGATGAGCGACTCGCACAGACGGCTCTGCTTAGCCACGCGGTAGAGCGTGATGCGCAGTGAGATGCACTCGGGGTCGTAGGCGGCCTCGTGCACCAGATCCAGGAAGGGGTTCATGGCCTCATAGGGATAAAAGAGCAGCTTGTCGTGCTGAAGTACCTGCTCGCGGATGGAGCGGGTCATATCGATGGTGGGGTTGGGCTGCGGCTTAAACGGCGTAAAGAGCAGCTCGTTGCGCAGATGCTCGGGAATCTTGCCCTCGATGCTAAAGACATAGCCCAGGTTGAGCGGGATGTCGCAGGTAAAGACCGAGCGACGCGAGAGCTCGAGCGCCTTGCGGATAGTCTTGAGCGTTGGCTTTTCGAGCGAGCCCGAGACGGCGAGCACTACCGGCTGCAGGCGCAGGCGCTTCTTGAGGATGCGCTTCATGTGCTGGCGGTAATCCTCTTCCTCCTCGACGCCCTCGCCGTCCGGATCGATGTCGGCGTTGCGGGTGACGCGGATGAGCGCGCGGTCGAGCGGCTTATAGGAGCCAAAGCAGCTATCCAGGCAGGCGAGGATAACATCCTCGAGCAAGATGTAGGAGTAGGTGCCGGTGGGCGAGGGGATCTCGACCACGCGGTTCATCGAGGCGGGAATCTCGATCAGGCCCAGCAGACTTTCCTCGTCGGTGACGCCGTCCAGGCCGCAGGCCAGGTAGAGTGCGCCGTTGCGCAGGTTGGGGAAGGGGTGGCGCGGGTCGATCACCAGCGGTGAGATGACCGGCGACACGTAGGCCTGGAAGTAGCGGGTTACAAAGGTGCGCTCCTCGGGCGTAAGCGAATCGACACGCGCGCGGTGAACGCCCAAGGTGTCGAGCTTGCCCTCGATGTTCTTAAAGATGGACTCCCAACGGGTAAGGAGCTCGGGCATTTCGGCCATGACAGCATCGACCTGTTCGGAGGCGGTCATATTGCTCTTGTTGTCGACAGGCTGCTTTTTGAGCTCGGCAAGGTCGGACAGGCCACCCACGCGCACCATAAGGAACTCATCGAGGTTGGACTCGAAGATCGAGACGAACTTAAGGCGCTCGAACAGCGGCACGGACTCATCAAAAGCCTCGTCGAGCACGCGGTTGTCAAAGCGCAGCCAGCTGAGCTCTCGATTTTGCGTGTACGAGAAGTCGCGCGGCGGCTTGCGCAGCTTAGCGGCCTTTTGCTTCTTTTCGATTTTGCTCGGCATATGCATCTGTCCGTTCAGTCCCCGCAGGGGACGGTAGCCTAACACTATTCACTATTGTCTCAATTTAGTCGACTTGCGGCACGGACGTATTGTGCGAACGGTATCTTTACCTACTTCTTACGCTGTCAAGCATGCAACTAACTGCCTGACTCGTTTTGAAAACAATCTATATCCATACTCAACTGGTGAGAATGTATGAATAAGAATGATTGCAAGCTGAATATAATCGAATCCAAATCGAATCGTGGACAAACGACATATATATGCAGAAAACCGTTTTAGCTATGCAATTCTTAAACATGAAAATATTTGTGCAATCTGGATTAATTCCTTAGAAAAAAGAACGTTTACCTTTGAAAACCTGCTTTAGAAAACTGAAGTGCATCATGGGGGAATCATATGCGATATACCGTTCATCGCACTTTGCTGACCGTTCGGGGGCGAGGTGGAATTGCGGGTGGTTTTTGGATATAACTAGAGCTGTCAGCAAGCAGCGTCCCATACGGAGGGGCGCTGATACATTCGGCCAGTAAGGCCCGAAAGAAAGGTAGGAGGCCATGACGAAAGGTCTGCACGTGCCTTCCGAGA
>CAUAJB010000008.1 GCA_958429225.1 uncultured Collinsella sp. | reverse complement strand
TGTTGCGAGAAAAGCGGCATGGCCAACCCTCGTGCGTTTAAAGTTCGTTTGCGAGTGGCGGGCGTGGAGCCGAGCCGTTCGCGGTGGCATAGATGCTGCTAGTTTAGCACGCTCGGGCGCATGGTGAAGGTAGCGGGGCGAGGTGGCCTGTCTGACTTGGCCCTCGTCTCGACCCATCCGGAAAGCGCGTCCCAGTTTTCGTCCAAATTACGGGATGCGTTTTCCGAATGGGGTAGGCTGCGGAAACTGCATCCCAGAATATTGGCCTAGAACGGGATGCAGTTTCCGGATCGATACTCAAAAGGAAAGCGCATCCCGCTTTGATGCGGGGACTGCGGACAAAAGCTGGACCGTGATCTGGCTCGGATTGGAGTCCGCCTGAATCGTTGATGCTGGCTGGTGCAGGCGCGGAGATAAATGAGCAGCCCGAGCGATATAATGACACGCTATGGAGGCCATATGCTCTTTTCCCGCCGTTCTGCTACATCTGCCTGTGCCGTTGCGCTTATCGTAATGGCGGTCACCCCTTATCACCGGTTTTCATCTTCAATCGGCCTGGCATCAGGTGCAATGACCTGGCTCGTTATCCTTGGCGCATGCCTCGCGGCGTTTGGTCACGGTGTTGCGCTCCGCAAGGGGAGAGAAATAAGACGGCCGAAGCATCTCGGTGCTATCGGTGTTTTCCTTGGTGTTATTGCTACGGTTCCCGAATGGGCCGACTTGGCCTTCTATGCTCGCGGAGATTCTATTCCATTCGTGTTTGCGCCTATCTGGTTGTTGCGCGGCGTTTCATGCGCCTCGTGCTTCACTGGGTCGTTGCTCCTCTCATATGTAATTTGGGATACGGCGGGCTCTCCTTTGATACGGGGGGCGGCGCGGGACGGCGAAAGGGGGACCCGCCGACCGCAGAGCGCGCTTTTTGCAGAAACAATAGTTGTCCTGTCTTGCCTGCTGTTTTGCTGTCGAGTTTCATGGAGAGTCGTTCCCGAGCCATGGGGGATGCCCTCTGTAACGGCCGCATCAATTGGCATCGTGCTTTTAATTCCTCTGGTCTATCTCGTATTGGCTGCGGTCCCGCTGCTTTGCTGTCCCCGCGCCTTTGGTCGGGGGCAGGGCAACGTGTTTGCCCGTTCTGTGCTCGTAGCAGTTCCCATTGGCCTTGTTCCGGCTGTCGAGGTGGCATATTTTGCAAGCGGTGCCACGGTCATTGCATCACTGTCGATGGGGTCCGCTATTGCTGTTGCCGCCTTCGTATACACATTGCTAAGGGAGAAACGGGACAACAATTCGGATACCCCTCGCACGTCCGACCCATTCGATGCGGGGGTGTTTTCCCCTGCCCTGTCGCCTCGAGAAGAGCAGTTTGTCCGACTGCTGCTCAAAGGGAAAACGCCGGCGGAAATTGCCAGGGAGACGGGTACGAAGCCATCGACGGTGCGAACAACGCTTCACCGAGCATACGGGAAGGCGTCGGTTGCGGGCTCACGCGAGCTCGTGGCGTTGTTTGCGGGTGAGGGTGATACTGTAGGGCCTGAGCTGCCGCAGCGGCATGCTGACGATATGTCGGCATCAGCTCGAACGCGCCGGCTGTTTCGATACCTGCTCACATTATTTTTCATCCTCCTTGCAGCGGGCCCCTTGGTAATGGCGGATAGTTATTGGGGATCCGGTGTTACGCATGCAATCGCCTTTTCTCTTGCAAGCTATACATTGGGTCTCGGGCTGCTTCTGTCGCTGTGCAGCGCGGGTAGAAAACCGAAGCGCGGGGACGATCTGGATGGAGCGGATGGGGCGATCGGGCTCGGAAGCCCGTGCGTATGGGCGATACTGTCTGCTGTGGAGTGGTCTTTTGTCTATATCGCGGCATGGAGGTGCGTACGCGATCCGTTGATGGCTGTGCCGGTCCTGTTTTGCGGCATGACGTCTATGGCTTCGCTCGCTGTTGGGCTGTGTTCATTTAAGGCGCGTGGCCGTACTCGGGCTATCGTGCCGTTGGCGTTAATAGGTGTATCCGCTTTAATCTATGCAGCCACTAGGGGGCGAATCCATGGACTTGCGGTACTGACGGGGATGCTGCTCACATATATAGTGCTGCGTAGCTGTCCGCAGCGCAAAATGCTCGGGGTATGGATGCTTTGCTTTGGGGCGACGGCTCCTGTTTGGGCTGTCTTGCTCAACATGGCGCAGGATCTGATGGTTTTCGAGCCGTTGTTCCTTACTTCGTTGCTGGGGCAAAGTTCGGCTGTCAATGTCGTCGTGGCAACGGTGATCGTCTGCTGGTCTGCGCCCATGTTCGTCACGCACATCGCGCTCACTCGCTCGGTTGAGAACGAGAAGGCCGTCTTGGAGTACCGCGCGAACGGGCTTACCGAAGCAGCTCGCGTGCGCCAGCTTGCCCTGCTTGCGTCGCGCTCCCTTTCTGATGTTCAGTCGCAAATTTTGCTGATGACGGCAGAAGGCGCAACGACAAAGACCATTGCGGAGGATGTCGGTTACGCTGCATCTACGGTGCAAGCACTGCGGTCTGCATCTTACCGCCAGTTGAAGATCAAGAATAAAGCGGAGCTTGTTTCATTGTTATCGCAGGTAGATAACGTGTAAACGCCTGAGCGATCAACTCAATAGCGGGTGTTTACAGACATCTTTCTCTATTCATGCAAAGGTTGCCGTGCGTCGACGCATTGTTAACCGCTTTTGATTGGAGAAGGCCATGATTAAGCCAAGGAGCGCTATTGCTCGAATCGGAGTCGGCTTGGCGATTGTTGCGGGCTTGTCGATGGGTGCACCTGCCGCATCATTTGCTCAAGAGGAGTTTGACACTTCCCAGGTTTCTAGCATTTCGCAGAGCGCGGATGCCGGAATTGCCACATGCAAGAACAACGAAGATAGAGATTTCGCTTTTCAATGTTCTGGCACGAGCGCAACCGGCTATCGCCAGAAAGAAGATTCATCTTCAGTCTACATTTGGATCAAAGGCTATTCAGGAAAGCCGTTACGTTTGTACGTGGACGGTGCCTATGACAATAGAGGAACGGGCAATTTGAATTGCACGCAGGGCGTGTATCGCTCCAACCATGAGCGTGAATGGGAGATATACAATCTCGTCCGTGAGAATAAACGCAGCTATGCTCGTCTGACTGCATGGGCCGAGTCCGGATACGGCACGGTCTATGGAAAGTGGAGCCCCGATTGCTTTGGCCATTTTAACAAACTTCCCTCCTAGCCAATCCGCAGCTTCTTGTTGTGATTAGGGCCGGGCCGAGTGTTGCTGCTCGGCCCGGCCGAAGGGAGGGTGATGTCGCTTGAATAGAAATCTAATGCGGCACGAGCTGTCCAAGATATTTGGCAATCCTATATTTGCGTTGACCCTTATGGTTGCAACTGCCATTTCGATGGCAGCTGCCATCGAGGCGTGGTGGACACTCGAGGCCGAGCGCAAGCAGCTGTTATCTTTTGGCTACGGCATTGGTCTGCAGTCTCAGACATACCTCGGCCAAACGCGTGAAAGTAGCTTTGGTAACTGGATCGTTGTGAGCGCGAACGCGCCGTTGCTAGCGTCGGTGTTTTTCTATGCGCTGCCGTTGCTTGCCATGTTGGCCGGGTCGTGGTCATGCCTGTCCGAGCGTTTGAACGGTTACGAGGCGCAGATCTGCACACGTGTTTCTAGAAATGCATACGTGAACGTGAAGATGCTGTCTGCTTTTCTCTCTGCGTTTGCGGTCACGGCTATTCCGCTACTCGTGAACTTCCTGATTGTCTCAATGCTGTTTCCCGCGTATCTCCCCCGGGTCGACGAATCGACTTACGTCGGGCTCTATCTGCATAGCTATTTTTCTGGCCTGTTTTATTCCCGGCCTCTGTTATACGTGCTGGTTTATACACTGTTCGATGCGGTGGCGCTGGGGGCTCTATCCATGGCCGTGACCGGTCTGTCGGTTGTGTTTCGCAGCAGAATCAAGGCGATGGTCGTTCCATATCTGATTATGGTTGCATGGCACTTTGTTAACGACTGGATTTTTAGCGTCCTTTCATGCGTCGGCTTTAACTGCAACATTCTTAACAGCATCAGGTCGGAATCACTAAATAACTGGCCCGACATTCGAGCGGGGTTTGCGGAAATCATCTTGCTGTTCGTCTTTTCTTTGATTTCCGCGAGATTCTTAAAAAGACGCGAGGTGGTCTGATGCTGTTTAGGCTGGTCGCCGCGGACCTGAGGACCGTTTTGAAGAAGAACATCCTTACTTTTATTGCGATTGCGGCAGTGACCGTTGCGAACTTGGTGTACGCCTACGGCTTGTCTTCTGTGTATGGGGTCAGGACGAATGCCTTGGGGTTTGCTGATAATCTCGCGCTCGTGTTTGCCGGATCCGCTCCGTTTGAGCCTAGGCCCGGGCTCATGTTTGTGCCTCCGTTAGGGTGGCTATTCCTCATTCTGCTTATTCTCTATACAACACTCGATTATCCGACCGAATCGTTGCACGGGTTTGGTTTGCAAGCGCTTGTTCGATGCCGGTCAAGAACCCTTTGGTGGGCCTCGCGTTTTATCTCAGTGGCGGCGGTAACGGCATTTTCGCTGCTCGTGGTGGTTTGCTCTGTTGTGATTTGGAGCTTGATGGTGAGCGCCTCGTTCAGCGCGGTCATTCATGGCGAGTCGCTTCAGCTGGCTAATTTGGCGCCGTGGTTTCTCAAAGCTGCCGAGGCGGATGCGCTGCCGTTTTTCGTAGGTCTCTTTCTTGCTTTCGAGGCGCTTTCGTTTGCGCAGACGGCGGTCGGGTTTGTGCTTGGGCCGTCAGTCTCGTTCGTAGTTGTAATGAGCTACCTGATCTGCTCGGCATATGCGCGGCATTGGGCACTGTTGGGCAACGCCTTAATGCTGTTGCGCTGGGGCGGAATTGTCAAAGAGGGAATCGCGGCGGGCTCGAGTGGCTTGTTTTCAATTGTGATTATGTCGCTATGCCTATCGTTGGGTGGACTGTGGTTTCGAAGGGCCGACCTTATAGAAAAGGGGGACAAGATATGAGCGTAATCGTTAGGGACGTATCGAAGCGCATGGGCAAAAACGATGTTCTGCGCAACGTGTCCATCGAGGTTGACCCTGGGACTGTGGTTGGGCTTCAGGGGATAAACGGTTCGGGTAAGACCATGCTTATGCGAGCGGTCTGCGGATTGATCAAGCCTACCGAAGGCGAAATCTCTATCGATGGCCAAAGGCTTGGGGCGGACATCTCGTTCCCGCCGAGTCTGGGGATGTTGATCGAGGCGCCTTCCTTTTTGGGATATCTGTCTGGCTACGACAATCTGGAGCTCATCGCTCAGATCAAGGGCGTTGCCACCCCCGAGGACATTCGCTCTGCCCTGCGGCTCGTGGGGCTCGATGCAGACGAAAAAAAGAAGTTCCGAGCATACTCGCTTGGGATGAAGCAACGTCTGGGGATAGCTGCGGCAATTATGGAAAAGCCGAAGCTACTTGTTCTCGATGAGCCAACAAATGCCCTCGACGAAGCGGGCGTGGAAATGCTCAAGCGCGTTGTGGCGATGGCGGCATCAACGGGTCGCGAGGTTATTCTGTCCAGCCATGACGGAGAGGTGCTCGAGGAGCTGGCCGATCGGGTTTACTGTATGCGCGACGGTGCCGTTGTGAAAGTTCGGGAAAGGTCGTGAGCGCGATGAAGAAGGCCATGTGGACGAGAAGGGCGGTGCTTGCTCTTTTCGGCTGTGCTGCTACCGGCATTGCGGGCATGAGGGTGAGCGTCGTTAACGGGAACCGGACGGTCATTCCTGAGAAATATTATGCGGAGGGCGAATGGCTCTCGATGGATGGGGCGTTTCTGGGGTCGAAGGATGTGGCGACTGACGGGTATTCGTTTTGCATAGACGGGGCAGAGCTGCTCACGCCGCGCGAGTATCTCAAGCGTGCGCATGATGATTATTCAAAATATGGCATCGTGGATACGAAAACGAAATTGAAGGACGCCGACATCACGTGTGTTATCGCCGTAAAGATGCGTGTCAGGAATAAGGACAATGTCGAAGGCGGAATCAAAACGTATGTTTGGCATTTGGTGCCGGAGTCTGCGCCAAACTATGACTTTGTGGTCAATACCGATCTGATAACGCAGGCAATGCCGGCTCTGGGCGGTTCTGCTGCGTTTGCTGTACAGGTTGGGGCGGAGAACGAGTTGCTTGTCCCATTCATGATGCAAAACACCAACGACTATTTCGAAGGTTACGAGACCGTCCGTTTTGAGAAGGCTTTTCCTGGGACTTATACGATGAAGATGACCGATCTGCCAGAGAGAAGGCTCTTAAGGTTTGAAGTGAAGTAACTCGAGAGCTAGGCAAAATGGGTCCATCGGTGGCACTCGCGCTCGATCCCAGGCGCCCTGGCCCGGAATGACGCGGGGCGAGGCGTCTTCGGTGTCGGCTGGCCTACCGCTTCTTCTTGTTCTTCTTCTGCTTGCGCTGCTTGCCCTTGGTCTTCTGGGGCTTGTCGCCCTGCTTGGCTTCGGCAGCGGCCTTTTCTGCCTTCATCTTCTTGCGTTTGGTCTCGATGCGGAGTTTTTTGTTGATACGGGCCTTGAGGAAGGGGCCGAACTGCTCGGCATCGCCGCGGACGAAGGTGTCCTTGGGGATCGTCACGCCCTGGTCGGCGAACATGGCTACAAAGATGCGCTCGCCGTCGAGCACGTGGTCGAGCTTCTCAAACGGGAAGAACTGCGACTTGCCGCTCTTGCCCCAAACCATCAGGCCATCCTCGTTGGCGGCGACGCGGCGATAGCGGCCACCCATGGACTCGTCGGCCTCAACGGCGTCGATAAAGTCGCGGGCGAGGGTGTGGTGCAGGTTTTTGCTCCACCAGGCCAGAAAGGCGCCGAATACGATCAGCACGACGCCAAACTTGATCCAGTTGCCGCCGGCCACCAGCATGCCGATGCCGATGAGCGCGGCAATTGCCGCGGCGACATACAGCGAGCCGCGACGCCTGGGCGAGGCGACCAGGCGGGCGAAGTCGGTGACCAGGTCGTTTTCGTACTGGTACTCGTTGAGGTACAGGATGCCGTCGTCGGCTGCGGCCTGCTCCTCGAGCGCGACCTCGACCTGGTCGGCTGCTTCGGAGGGGACGAGGTTGCTCTCTGCGTCTGCCATGCTCTTTGGACTCCTATCGCGGCGGGCTCGCCGTACGGGTATTATGGAATGCAGTATGCCGTGCGACCGCATGGCCGCCGCGGCAACAAGACTCAGTATACCCGGGGGAGCACCCATGGAATCGTTGTACCGAAAGTATCGCCCGCTCACCTTCGACTCCGTGGTGGGCCAGCAACATATCGTCTCGACGCTCGAGCACGCCATCACCGAGGGGCGCCTGTCCCACGCCTACCTGTTCTGCGGACCGCGCGGCACGGGCAAGACCACCATGGCGCGCATCCTGGCCAAGGCGCTGCTGTGCCGCAATGCGGAGGCGGCGCGCGCCGAGGGTGCAAGCGGCTGCATGCCCGACGGTACTTGCGAGGAGTGCGAGCTCATTGCCGAGGGTAACCACCCCGATGTCTACGAGCTCGATGCCGCCTCCCGCACGGGCGTGGACAATGTGCGCGAGGAAATCATCAACTCCGTCAACTTTGCCCCGGTGCGCGGCAAGTACAAGATCTATATCATCGACGAGGTCCACATGCTCACGACGGCGGCGTTCAACGCGCTGCTCAAGACGCTCGAGGAGCCGCCGGCGCACGTGATCTTTGTGCTATGCACCACCGACCCGCAAAAGATTCTGGAGACCATCCTCTCGCGCTGCCAGCGTTTCGATTTCCATCGCATCGGCAACGAGGATATTGAGCATCGCCTGGCATACGTGTGCGAGCAGGAGAGCTTCGATTACGACGACGAGGCGCTGGCTATCGTGGCGCGCCATGCCAAGGGCGGCATGCGCGACGCGTTGTCCACGCTGGAGCAACTGAGCGTCTTTGGCAACGGTTCTGTGCATGCGGACGACGCCCGCTCGCTTTTAGGCGAGGTTTCGGACCAGATCCTGGGCGAGTTTGCCCGCGCCATCGCCGAGCGTGATGTCGCCGAGCTATATGGACTGATCCGTGCGCAGGTCGAGGAAGGCAACGATCTGCTGGAGCTGACGCGCGACCTGGTGGCGCATGTGCGTGACGTGTACGTTGCCTGCGTTGCCGGTGCCCGTGCCGAGCTGTTTGAGGGCGGCTCCGAGCAGGCCGAGGCGCTTGCTGCCGAGGCCGCTGCCTTTGGCGAGCATCCTGCCGACCGCCTGGCCCGTGTGCTGACAGTGCTCGACGATGCCGCACTGGAGATGAGGGGCGCGAGCGACGTGCGCCTGGTGCTCGAGATTGCCTGCACGCGTCTGGCACGTCCCGAGGCTGATTTAACGATTGAGGCATTGGCCGAGCGCGTGGCGCGTCTGGAGGCCATGGTTGCCAACGGCGCCGTGCCGGCGAGCGTGGCTGCTGCTCAGGCCGCCGCGCCTGCAGCATCCGTACCCGCTGCTGCCCAACAGCCGACGCTCATTTCGGGCGCTCGTGCTGCCACTCCGGCGGCATCCGCTGCCCCCGCTGCTACGTCCGCGCGCCAGGGCGGTATGCCTTGGGACCGTGGTGCTGCTGTTCCGACTGCCCAGCCTGCGCCCCGTTCTGCGTCCGTGTCAGCTTCCAAGCTTGCAGCGCCTGCGCCTCAGTCTGCGCCGGCTCCGACGCCTCAGCCCGTTGCGGCCCCCGCGCCTGCCACCGCTCCGGCACCTAAGCCCCAGTCCAACAATGCCGCCCAGGTTGCCGCCGCCGGTGCTGCCGAGACCCCCGCGGTTGAGGACGCCGGCGAGCTCCAGCGCAAATGGGCCGAGGTCGTCGAGCGCGTCAAGGCTCGTCAGGCCTCCTACGCAGGGCTTTTGCTCAACGCTCGCGCCACGGCCGACGACGGCTCCAAGCTCACAGTCTCGTTCCCCGCGGGTTCGACTTTTGCCATCAAGATGCTCGGTCGCGCCGATACGCAGTCGGTGGTCCTGCCGACGGTTTGCGCAGTCTTCGGTCGTCGTACCGTCGACTATGTCCTGGATGGGGGTGGCACGCCGGCTCCTCAACATGAGGAGCATTCTCCATCTGCACGGGCTGCGGCATCTGCGGACCCGCAACCCGTGTCCTCGGCGGCCCCTGTATCCTCGAGCGCCAGCGCGCCGCAGCAGCAAGCGCAGCAAGCGGCGTCGGTAGCGGCATCGACCCCGTCGGCGCCTAAGCCCGCGGCGCCCAAACCGGCTGCTCCGACACCCGCGCCCAAGCCCGTCTCGCCCGCGCCCAAGTCGTCTGACCTGGGCAAAGCCCCCTTGCTACGCTCCGACAACCCCGCCGGCGCTCCTGCCACGGGTAAGCTCCCGACCGAGCCCGCACCCCGTGCGCCCGAGCGCTCGGCTGCCCCCAAAGCTCAGCCTGTCGCGCAGTCCGCGCCGTGGGAATCCGAGCAGGTGCCCTACGACGACGCTATGGTCGGCGGCTTCGCTGGCGATGCGAGCGGAGACGATCTGCCTCCGTTCGACGTGCAGGGTGCGACGCCCGCGCCCAAGTCCGTTGTAGCTGCCCCCAAAGAGGAGGACGCTCCTGCAGCTCCCTGGGAGTCCAATCCCGGCGCCGGCAGCCCCTTCGGCCACCAGGGCGCAGCCCCGAGCATCCCGCAGACCGAGGACGAGGCCAAAGACCTCATCCGCAGCGTCTTCGGTCAGGCCACCATCTTCAAGCCGGTGGAGTAGCCGTACGGGCGGGTATACTGCTCAAGAAGAGAACCCCTTGCCCGGGCGCATTTGTATTTCGGACATGTGTAGTGTGGTGCCGCGTATATCGCATTCGAGCAAACAGGTGCGCGACGGCCGGCCTAGGATGTTGAGGTCGATACGATACGTCGCATGGCTGTCTGTGTGCTCGACTTGCTCGGCGTCGACGGTTGCTCCGATTGTCGAATAGTCGCCCAGCTCGGCATCGACAATCTTGGAGTTATTAATCTCGACCTTGAACTCTTGGTAGAGGGACGGGCTGTTGTAGTAAACGGTTCGGGTTCCGTCGGTGCACTTATCGGTCGTCTCCCATTTGACGATGGGCTGGTCCGAGCTGGCTATCAGCAGTTCTGCTCCAAAGGCTATAGCATGGGTGATGACAACCAGCAATGCCCAGCCGACAAAGAGATAGAGAACCAAATATGCAACGGGGTGTTTTGAGCGGATGTTTTGGAGCACGTCGGGGGCATTCATGGGGCACCTCCAAATTGCTATCTATGGCAATCAAATTATACCCTGCTGCCATGTGCGCCGCCTCGAGTAGTGGCTCGGCATTTAGCCATTTAGTGGGACGCATAAAATGTCGGATTTCGGCTCTACAAGATTTAGCTTTCAATATTATGCAGATGCGAATTATTCAACTTTGCATAATTTTTGGGTGCGGCTTGCACTCCAGGACATGTATATCGACTGAGGTAGTGTGTCCGCCCCGTTCGCTGGCCTCGCGCCGTGGTACGATTTTTGAGTTTGAAAGTCCTGCCGTGCTCCGACTGCCCTTGCAGCTCGGCGTGCGGCCGCACGTAAAGGAGCCATCATGGCCGGTATGAACATGCAGCAGATGATGAAGCAGGCTCGCAAGATGCAGGAGCAGCTTGCCGCCGCGCAGGAGAACCTCAAGTCCCAGACCGTCGACGCCTCTGCCGGCGGCGGCATGGTCAAGGTGACCGTTAACGGCGAGATGGAGCTCGTCAACCTCACCATCGATCCCGATGCCCTCGATCCCGAGGACGTCGATATGCTGCAGGATATGATCATGGCTGCCGTCAACGAGGCCGTCCGCGGCGTCAACGAGCTCGCCAACAAGCAGATGGGCGCCATCACCGGCGGCCTCAACATCCCGGGCATGCCGTTCTAAGACACGCATATATATGAGTGCGAATCACAGTCTGCAAAAACTGCTCGATGAGCTGGGCCGTCTGCCGGGCATTGGTCCCAAGTCGGCCCAGCGCATCGCCTATTACCTGCTCGAGGCCGATGCCGAGGAGGCCCGCCGCCTGGCCGAGGCCATCCTGGAGGTCAAGCAGGAGGTCCACTTTTGCAGCCGCTGCTTTAACTACGCCACGGCCGACGAGTGCTCCATCTGCCAGGACCCGATGCGCGATACCACTCGCATTTGCGTGGTGGGCGAGCCGCGCGACGTCCAGGCAATCGAGCGCACGGGCAGCTACCATGGCCTGTACCATGTGCTGGGCGGCGTGATCAGCCCCATGGACAAGATTGGTCCCGAGCAGTTGCACATCCGCGAGCTGCTGGCGCGTCTGGGCCACGAGGATATCCATGAGGTCATCATCGCCACCAACCCCAACATCGAGGGCGAGACCACGGCGAGCTACCTGGCCCGCACTATCAAGCCGCTGGGCGTCGAGGTGTCGCGTCTGGCGAGCGGCCTGCCCGTGGGCGGCGACCTGGAGTATGCCGACGAGCTTACACTTGGCCGCGCCATCGAGGCCCGTCGTGCGATTTAGGTGGCGAGCCTGCTCCTGCTGTATGTTTTCCTCGCGACGCACGGGGTAGTCATAATTTCCCCGTGCGACTGTGAGTTTGTTGTGCAACAAAGATGCTTCGTGTCCGCTTATCGCATGGATGCTTCCGCTCGCATCCTTAATTTGCCCATTCGTTGCGCAACCTTTTGGGTTCGCTGATACACTCAAATATGGATTTGAATGAATGCGCCGCTTCTGAGCGGCGTGTTTTTGTTGGAGGAGAACGCATGCGGCCCGGTGGCACTCAGACAAAGCGCGGCGCCGCGGTGCGCATGCGACGCCGACTGGGCTTGGCGCCGCGGGCGTACGCGCTGCTGTCTTGCTCGCTGGTGCTGGTCATAGCTGGCGTTTCTGCCTATGGTATGACCGTGCCGTCCATGATGCAGGCGCATGCCGCACGCGAACCGCGCGTGGGGCATGAGGTCAAAAGTGATCTGGGCACCACGACTGGATATGCTTGGGCAAGTGTGGTCGCTCATATTGTGTTTGGCACCGACGATGCGGACGGCGCCGAGGCCCCGGACAACGAAGTCACGCTTGCCAATGGCAAAACCATCGTGCTCACCAACACCAAGATCATCGATCGGTTGTCCAACAATAGCGTGGCGGCAACGGTGAATAAGGTCGAGCAGCAGAAGGAGCAGGACGCCCAGCAGTCCGGAAAGCCCGGTAGCTCGGATACTTCTGGCTCCGGCTCGGATTCATCGAGTTCGGGCGGCGGCTCTGGGGCGGGTTCCTCTACCGGAGGGTCTGGAAACGGCGGCTCGACGGGCGGCAACACTGACAACGATGCAAACTCCGGTGGCCTTTCCGCTGCTGAGGAAGAGGGCATTCACAGTTGGCTTGTGACCAAGTACAACATGCTCGACAGTTACGTTTCTCGTGCCAATGACGTGGTCTCGACCTATAACTCTACGGGAGATCCCAGGCCGTGCGACAGCCTGGTCGGGGAGATGTTTGTCATTCGAGCCGAGTTCGGTCGTCAGACATTCTCGCCCCGGTCAAAGTGGTATCAGCAGTATGCCAATCTGTGGGGCTGTTATACCAACCTATGTCAATGGGTCGGCCATTACGGCGATGATGACGTCGCGCTCGGTAACTTCAACAATAACGTGGCGGCGCTTGCCCTATGATGACCGATCTTGCATCCACCACACCACAATCGCTCGGTCGCGATCCCATGGTCGGCCTGCGCCTGGCGCGTGTCGACGGGTTTGAGCCGGCCATTGCGCTCGGTCAGGACGAGCTGCCTGCCTATCTGCGTCGTTTTACGATGCTGTTTGCCGACGATGCCACCATGCGCCGTGGCGGTATCGGCCGCGTGACGCGTGCCGTCAACGCCCAGGGTGAGGCCGTGGCACTCAAGCAGCTCATCTTGCCGGCGCGCGATGAGTTCGACGACGATGCCGCTCACGAGGCGCTGGTCGCCAAGTTCAAGGCAGCGTTTCGCGAGGAATACGAATGCCATCGTGCCCTTTCGGGCCTTAAGGGCTTTCCCCGCCTCTATGGCTGGGGCGAGGTCGACGGTGTGCCTGCAATTGTCATGGAATGGGTCGAGGGCGAGACGCTTGCCCGCTTGCGTTCGCGACTCGCCGTGGATGATGCCGGACGCCTGTCGCCGCTTGTGGCGGCGCGTCTGGGTCGCGACCTGTTCGATCTGCTCTGCCGTATGAGCCTGGTGGGTGAGGGCTTTGTCCATCGCGATATCTCGCCCGCTAATATTATGGTGCGTACGGCGCGCCTGCCGCTTGACCGGCAGCTTGCCGAGGGCACCTTTGACCTGTGCCTGATTGACTTTGGCTCGTCGCTGGCGCTCGAGCCTGCGTCGGCCGTGGCCGGTACCGGCGGCAAGGCGTCGTTTACGGAGCGTTATGCCACGCTGCGTCGCGCGACGGTTGCCTATGCCCCGCCCGAGATGCTCACCGACGATATTCCCGATCTGCGCGCTTTGCGTATGTCGCCGGCGATCGACGTCTATGCCGCGGCAAGCACGGTTTACGAGCTCATTGCCGGCGTCGCGCCATACGAAGCCGCGCCGGGCACTTCGGGCACCTCGGGTTCGCGCAAAAAGACGCGCGACATCGCCAGCCCCTATCGTCTCAAGATGGACACGCGGCCCGACTATCCCATTGGTGCCCATGCGCCCGGTTGTGATTTGACTCAGCTGCTTTGTCGTGAGCCCGATGTGGCGCTCGCCGCGGCCGAGCAGGCCCAGCAGCTAGGGCTTGAGCCGGATTCCGAAGAGCTACGCGATGCGCTGGCGTTTGTCGATGCCCAGCTGTTCGACGTGGTGATGGCCTGTCTGTCCAGCCATCAAAAAGATCGTCCCGAGCCGGCGGCGGTCGAGGCGGCGCTCTCGGCGTTTTGTGACCACTATGCGCAAAATGTCGGTCGTTCGCTCCGCGGCGAGCCGCTCACGCCGTGTCCCATGGATGCGTCCGACCGCGCGGTTCGTCGCACGGCGATGATCGGTGCGGCGGTCGTTTGCAGCGTGGTTTGGGCTGTGGTCGTGGTTTCGGCCGCGCTGCTGGCGTCGGGCGCCCGCGTGACGGCGACTTTGGGATCGCTCGTGTGGTCTGGGTCGCTACCGGGTATTATTGCCGCACTGGCGTTGGCACTGCCAGACATAGCCGGCGTTGTCACGGGGGCACTTGCGCGCAATCGGCGCTCGGGGTTCCTGCAGGGTGTGCTTGCGCTTTCTGCCTGCGAGGTTCCGGTGCTGGTTGTGGCTGCATGTAGCGTATTTTCCCAACGCGCCGTGATGGTCGGCCTTGTTGCCGCTCTGGTTGCAACCTATACGCTTACGTGGTTTTTGCTTGCGATGGGCTTTGCCTTTGAACTTCCCGTTTCGGCACCGCGACGCACAAAAGCCCAGATGGCGACTCCGCTTGCCGGTGGAGCCGCAGCTGCCCGTACTTTTGGCGGACCTGTCGAAGTATCGTCCGATTCTATTTCTACGACCAAGGAGGCCTAGGTCATGGCATCTCAAGTTGAGCTCACCCCATGCGGGGCCATGTTTGACATCTTTAAGCGCGCGGCGCATCTGAGCCATATCGAGCTGTGCGGCTTGGTGCTTTCGTCCCGTCCGCTCGCCGACGGCCGCAGCCCGCAGAGCCGAGCCGCCGATCGCTCTTGGGTTTCCCGCTTTATCGTTCGCGCGCCGGTCGGCACGCTTCAGCAGCGCTACTTTGCCGAATACGGTACCTCGGCTGCGCGTATTATGTCGCAACTGGCCCTGCGCCAGCGCAATCCCATGGACTCCACGGCTGTGATCAATATGGTGTGCGGTCCTGCAGGTGAACCGATGGTACGCGCGCTCGAAGAGTGCCACCAGGACACGAATCTCTATCGCAACGCGCTCGATCGCCTGTCCCAGGCGGCGGAACTCATGCCCGCCGAGCGCGCCGAGGCCGTGCTGGTGCTGTTTGTCGCCGTCGGTTGTTCGGCGGATGTGCGGTCCTCGGTGAACTATTCCATCGACTACGCACACGCGACCTGTGGCGGAGGCACATCCACGCCGCGTTCGCTTGGCATGTCGCTGGCTGCGGGCGAACGCGAACCCGCCCCGGCGCACCCCTTGGGCTTGCTGCGCGTGCAAAACAGTTTTGTCGTGAGCGCCCCGCGCTGGATTCAGCCGAGTGAGCAGGGTGTTGAGATTGGCGCGCTGGCCACTGGTGAGGGCGATATTACCGACGTCGGCGACGATGTCTCGGCCCGCCATGCCCATATCTGGTGCGATGCTCAAAATATCTGGCACGTCGAGGACTTGTCGTCCACCAACGGAACCGTGGTGGTAAACGGGGCCACGCGCGTCTGCATTCAGGTCGAGTCCGGCCGTTCCGCCCAACTCAATCCCGGCGACGAGCTCAAGCTCGGCGAATCCACTACCTACGCCATCCTCTTCGGTGCCCTCTAGCCGGCAGCTGGGGACGTTCCTTTTCTGCCGGCACTTGGGGACACTCCTTGGCGCACCAGAGCCGGTCGCCCAGGGATGGAGGGGCCATTTTGGCCCTTGGCAGTCACCCAAGGTAAACCTTTACCGCCCGCCTATATTTGCCGAAATTACACTTGACGGCGGGGTACAATAAACCCGCATGCGGATTTCCGTTGCGGGCGCTTCCCATCGCCGGGGCGTGCCCGGGAGCATCCGGCATGCGGCCTTTGCGGCGCTCGGTCATGTGCAAGACGGGTAGCTGGGCTTGTGGAGCGCGTGCAGCCCTCCTCGCCTCGGCATGCCTTCTCTCCACGCCATGTACCTGCTGCTGAGCCTGCCTGCCAGATGATTGGAAGCAACAGCGAAAATCCCATCACGCCAACATCCCGGCGATCGCCGGGGCCTGTATACCTATATGAGAGGAGAGGGGTATATGGCGCGTAAGTTTAAGTCTATGGACGGCAACGAGGCGGCCGCATATGTTTCGTATGCGTACACCGAGGTAGCGGGAATCTATCCCATTACGCCGTCCAGCCCGATGGCCGACCATGTCGACCAGTGGGCGGCCCAGGGTCGCAAGAATATCTTCGGCACCCCGGTCAAGGTCGTCGAGATGGAGTCCGAGGCAGGTGCAGCCGGTACCGTTCACGGTTCGCTGGGCGCCGGTGCTCTGACCACCACCTACACGGCTTCTCAGGGTCTGCTCCTGATGATCCCGAACATGTACAAGATCGCGGGCGAGCAGCTCCCGGGCGTCTTCCACGTCTCCGCGCGTTGCGTCGCTTCCCACGCCCTGAACATCTTTGGCGATCACTCCGACGTCATGGCCTGCCGCCAGACCGGTTTCGCCATGCTCGCCGAGGGCAACGTCCAGGAGGTCATGGACCTCTCGCCGGTGGCTCACCTTGCCGCCATCGAGGGTAAGACCCCGTTCCTTAACTTCTTCGACGGCTTCCGCACCAGCCACGAGATCCAGAAGGTCGCCATGTGGGACTACAAGGATCTGGCCGAGATGTGCGACATGGACGCCGTCCAGGCTTTCCGCGATCACGCGCTCAACCCTGAGCACCCGCATACCCGCGGTAGCCACGAGAACGGCGACATCTTCTTCCAGAACCGTGAGGCCTGCAACAAGGTCTACGACGAGCTTCCCGCCGTCGTCGAGGGCTACATGAAGAAGATCAACGAGAAGCTCGGCACCGATTACGGCCTGTTCAACTACTACGGCGCTCCCGATGCCGACCGCGTCGTCGTGTGCATGGGCTCCTTCTGCGACGTGCTCGAGGAAGTCATCGACTACCTCAACGCTCACGGCGAGAAGGTCGGCCTGGTCAAGGTTCGTCTGTTCCGTCCGTTCTCCATCAAGCACTTCGTCGACGTTCTCCCCGAGACCGTCCAGAAGATCGCCGTCATGGACCGTACCAAGGAGCCGGGTTCCATCGGCGAGCCGCTCTACCAGGACGTCGTCTCCGCTCTCTACGAGGCCGGCAAGACGGGCATCAAGGTCGTCGGCGGCCGTTATGGCCTGGGCAGCAAGGACACGCCTCCCGCGTCCGCGTTCGCTGTCTTCGAGGAGCTCAAGAAGGACGAGCCCAAGCGCGAGTTCACCATCGGCATTGTCGACGACGTGACCAACCTGAGCCTGCCCGAGGCCGAGGATGCGCCCAACACCGCAGCCCCCGGCACCATCGAGTGCAAGTTCTGGGGTCTGGGTGGCGACGGTACCGTCGGCGCCAACAAGAACTCGATCAAGATCATCGGCGACCACACCGACAAGTACGTCCAGGCCTACTTCCAGTACGACTCCAAGAAGACCGGCGGCGTCACCGTCTCGCACCTGCGCTTTGGCGATTCTCCGATCCGTTCGCCGTACTACGTGACCAAGGCCGACTTTGTCGCTTGCCACAACCCCAGCTACATCGTTAAGGGCTTCAAGATGGTCCGCGACGTCAAGCCGGGCGGCACCTTCCTGGTCAACTGCCAGTGGAGCGACGAGGAGTTCGCCGAGCACATGCCCGCCGTGGCCAAGCGCTACATCGCGAACAACAACGTCAACGTCTACCTGATCGACGCTATCGACCTGGCCGCTAAGGTCGGCATGGGCAAGCGCACCAACACGGTGCTCCAGTCCGCCTTCTTCGCGCTGGCCAAGGTCCTGCCCGCCGAGGACGCCCTGCAGTACATGAAGGACGCGGCTACCAAGTCCTACATGAAGAAGGGCCAGGCTATCGTCGACGCCAACCACAAGGCCATCGATGCCGGCGCTACCGCTTTCCGTAAGTTCGAGGTTCCGGCCGACTGGGCTACCGCCGAGGATGCCGCTCCCGTCGAGCTCTCCGAGGAGACCAAGTCCGCTATCGCCCAGCAGGTCAAGAACCTGCTCGAGCCCATCGATCGCATGGACGGCGACAGCCTGCCTGTTTCCGCCTTCGTCGATTGCGCCGACGGCCAGTTTGAGCTGGGCGCCTCCGCATACGAGAAGCGCGGCGTCGCCGTGGTCGTTCCCCACTGGGATGAGACCAAGTGCATCCAGTGCAACCAGTGCGCCTACGTGTGCCCGCATGCCACCATCCGTCCGTTCGCGATGACCGAGGACGAGGCTGCCGCCGCGCCCGAGGCTACCCGCACGCTCGACGCCATGGGCCCCAAGGCCAAGGGCATGAAGTTCACCATGGCTGTGTCCCCGCTCGACTGCATGGGTTGCACCAACTGCGTCAAGGTTTGCCCCAAGGGCGCCCTCGAGATGGTTCCCACCGAGCAGGAGATGGACCAGCAGCCCGTTTGGGACTATATGGTCGAGAACGTCTCCGAGAAGAAGGAGCTCATCGCGGCCAACGTCAAGGGTAGCCAGTTTAAGCAGCCCTACCTGGAGTTCTCGGGTTCCTGCGCCGGCTGCGCCGAGACCGCCTATGCACGTCTGGTGACCCAGGTCGCCGGCGACCGCATGTTCATTTCCAACGCCACCGGCTGCTCCTCCATTTGGGGTAACCCCGCTGCCACCGCTCCTTACTGCAAGGACAAGGACGGTCACGGCCCGGCGTGGAACAACTCCCTGTTCGAGGACAATGCCGAGCACGGTCTGGGCATGGCCGTCGGTTACGAGGCCGTCCAGAAGAAGCTGATCGCCGCTACCCAGGACATCATCGCTGCCGATGGTCCGTCCGATGAGCTCAAGGCCGCCGGCCAGGCTTGGATCGACTCCGTCAACGACGCCGAGGCCTCCAAGACCGCTGCCGCTGCCTACGTTGCCGAGCTCGAGAAGTGCGGCTGCGACGCTTCCAAGGCGATCCTCGCCGACAAGGCTTACCTCACCAAGAAGTCCTTCTGGATCTTCGGCGGCGACGGCTGGGCCTACGACATCGGCTTCGGTGGCCTGGACCACGTCCTGGCTTCCGGCCACAACGTCAACGTCTTCGTCTTCGACACCGAGGTTTACTCCAACACCGGTGGTCAGGCCTCCAAGGCCTCGAACCTGGGCCAGGTCGCTCAGTTCGCCGCTGCCGGTAAGGTGACCAAGAAGAAGTCTCTGGCCGAGATCGCTATGAGCTACGGCTACGTCTACGTGGCGCAGGTCGCCATGGGCGCCAACCCGGCTCAGACCCTCAAGGCCATCCACGAGGCCGAGGCCTACGACGGCCCGTCCCTCATCATCGGCTACAGCCCCTGCGAGATGCACTCCATCAAGAAGGGTGGCATGCAGAACTGCCAGGCCGAGATGAAGAAGGCTGTCGAGTGCGGTTACTGGAACCTCTTCCGCTTCAACCCCGAGGCTGCTGCCGGCAAGAAGTTCTCGCTCGATTCCAAGGAGCCCGCGGGTGGTTATCAGGAGTTCCTGATGAACGAGGCCCGTTACGCTTCGCTGACGCGTTCCTTCCCCGAGCGCGCCGAGGAGCTCTTCAAGGAGAATGAGCAGGCCGCTATGGACCGCTATCAGCACCTGCTGAAGCTCAAGACGGTGTACAACGAGGCCTAAGTCTCCCACCGCAGGATCTGAGGGCTGACCTTCGCGGACGTCCTCGGACATGAAGGAACCCCCGCTGCGCACTACGTGCGGCGGGGGTTCCTTCGTCCTGCGGAATGTCCGCGAAGGTCAGCCCTCAGATCCTGCTACGACTACGTCCTTGGATTGTGTGGGCGGATGAAGGACGTAGTTGGCCGGGTATTCCGTCCCTTTCGCTGTTTCGCGGCTTTGCCGCGAAACCTCGCGCCACTTTGGGGATGGATGGGGGCGTGGTTGTTGCCGCCTTTTCGGAGCGCTTCTTTATTCCTTTTGCTGGATGAAAAGCCCCTTGTTTTTGCAGGGGTGCATACTCGACTTATAAGTGCATAGAATCTCGTATAGCGCGAGTAAGATATTGCGCTGTCCGTTTTGTGTTTAGCAGAGATGTAGTTTGCATAATCCGACATAATCCTCGCTTCATTTAAATAAAGTCGCACGTAAATTACGTAGATATGTCTGAGCTGGAGTTCTGTACGCTGAGCGGACAAAAACGACCGTTCACCGTTCCGCTATTTTCAAAATGAATAAAATGAGCGATAAAGAGAATATAAACCTTAATAAACTCGCGTATCGCACGGACGCGGGTTATTAATGGGTTGTAGGCCTTTTACAGAAAGGATTCCAGCAATGTCTAAGCCTCTTGGCAAGCCCGATCGTATTGTCGTCGCCCTTGGCGGCAACGCCCTCGGCAACAACCCCGTCGAGCAGATCGAGGCCGTGAGCAACACCGCCCACGCTCTCCTCGGTCTCATCGAGCAGGGCAATGAGATCATCATCACCCACGGCAACGGCCCGCAGGTCGGCATGATCCAGAACGCCTTCGCCGCTGCCCACGATGCCATCGGTACCCCCGAGATGCCGCTGCCCGAGTGCGGCGCCATGTCCCAGGGCTACATTGGTTATCACCTGCAGCAGGGCATCGGCCGCGAGATGCACAAGCGCTATAAGCGTTGGCACGCCGCCACCGTCGTCACCCAGATCGAGTGCGATCCGGATGATCCCGCGTTCAAGAACCCGACCAAGCCGATCGGACCCTTCTACACCGAGGAGCAGGCCAAGGAGTTCATGGCCGAGGATCCCTCCAAGGTCTTCGTCGAGGATTCCGGCCGCGGCTGGCGTCGCGTCGTCGCTTCCCCCGATCCCAAGAAGATCGTCGAGGCTGACTCCATCCTCAACCTGCTCGACAACGAGTTCATCGTCATCGCCTGCGGTGGCGGCGGCATCCCCGTCGTCCGCGACTACGAGAACAAGGGCTGCTACAAGGGCGTTCCCGCCGTCATCGACAAGGACCTGGGCGGCGAGCTGCTGGCCGAGGACTGCGACGCCGACGTTCTGTTCCTGCTGACCGCCGTTGAGCATGTCGCCATCAACTTTGGCAAGCCCAACCAGGAGGAGCTCGAGGACATCACCGCCGACGAGGCCGAGCGCCTTGCCGACGAGGGCCAGTTCGGCAAGGGTTCCATGGAGCCCAAGGTCCGCGCTGCCATCAAGTTCGCGCGTTCCCGCAAGGGTCGTACCTGCATCATCGGCGCTCTGGACAAGGCCGCCGAGACCATGGCCGGCCTCTCCGGTACCCGCATCCACGAGTAGTCTCTACTCTGCTGACTCTCTTGTGGGCGCCAGGCAAAGCGCCCACAAACTAGCCTCTCTTCATGAGCCCCGCAGTCCGCTCCGACTGCGGGGCTTTTGCTATTCACCTAGTCATTGGGGACGTTCTTAAATGACTGGTCAAACAAGAGCGTCCCCAATGACCACTCATTTAAGTCTGTCCCCAATGACTAGTAGTAGGCCCACATGGCTTCGACTTCGTTGAGGACCTCTACGACGCCCCAGCGGCGGGCGCTGCGGCTGGCCGAGTTGGGGTCGTAGACGCCAATCTGGTTGGCGTCGTCGATGCCGTAGAGCACGATGTAGTGGCCTACGTTGGTAAACGTACCGGGGCGCACTGCGGCGATGACGGGCGCACCCGAGCGAAGTGCTTGGGTAATCGATTCGCGATCGTTATAGAGCTGTGTTCCGTTGAGCCCCAGCTGCCACGCGCCGCCTGTCATAAACGACCACTCGGTGGCACCAGTGGGGGCGTAGTTGCCGGCTTCGGCCAGTGCGCATACATCGACCGGCGTCTTATCGGTGTGGCCGGTCTTAAAGATATAGACCATGGTGAGGCAAGTGGGACCGCAAGCGTTTTCTCGAATAGTGCCACCGGCATAGGGCAGCTCCGACCATGCGGGGTCAATTTGGTAGATGTGGGGCATGGCGCCGGCCTGCCATTGCGAGCGTGGGGTCGAGAACGCAAAGGAGTAACCGGGCGCGACGGGAGCTTTAAGCAGCTTGTCCTCGGCAGTGGGCTCAAGACCGGCTGATCCGTGGGAGATACAGGATCCCAAAAACACAAAGACGAGGCAGGCGGCAATGGAGCAAAGCGCAAGGCGTAGGCGGCGGGCCGGAAGCGCGTGGCTTGTGGTGTGCGACGCGGGGTGAGGGGCGGAATTGCCGCGATCGCGTTGAGGTCGCGAAAAGGAGCGCTTGACGTAGTAGTCGGTCTTACGGCGATCGTAGCGGCGTGGCTGCGATGTGTCGGTCTGGCGTTGGCGCGTGCTCGTACTCACACGGTCTGACTGCTGCACGGTATGGCTTTGTTGCCGCGAAGAAGCCCCGGGCTGCTCTTGGGGGCGCTGCGGGTTGTCGTTGTCGGAGGTGCTTCTGGGCGTTGGCGTGGTGCGGCCGGCAAGGCGCACGCTTTGTGGCCGTTGGTCGCCGTCATTGTATCCGTATGCCATTCGAATCACCTTGCCTCATGTGTAACTTGTCTATCCTACATAAAAAGATGCACGACACATGGGCATGTGCGCCAAAAGCCTGACAAATGGTATGAACGTTGCCACGCCGCGCGCCAAGCGTCACGGCAACAGGTATTCAAAAGCAGACAAGATGAAAGCGTCCAAGACGAATGACGTCTCCCGCCGTTCGTCCCAAAAACGGCGCCGCTCGTTTTGCAGTTCTGCCTTCGGTCGAGCTACAAGCGGCGCTGCTGTGCCAAGGCCGTATCTTAAAGCCACGAAATAAAAGCGCGCGGCAAAACAGACCGCGCAAGGGGTGACGTCAAGGGGCGTCAAAAAGGAAAGGAGGGGAACAATGGCGGACAAGAACGCAGAAGTTGCAGTCGAGGATAACGGCGGCATGAAGAAAACGCTCTCGCTCTGGAACTTCTTCACCATCGGCTTCGGTGCCATCATCGGTACCGGTTGGGTTCTGCAGGTCGGCGACTGGATGGTCGTGGGCGGCGGTCCCGTTCCCGCTATGATCGCATTCCTCTTGGGTGCAATCTTCCTCGTGCCCGTCGGAGCTGTTTTCGGTGAGCTCACGGCTGCTATCCCCATTTCGGGTGGCATCGTCGAGTATGTCGATCGTAGCTTTGGCCGTACGCTGAGCTACATCACCGGATGGCTTTTGGCCCTGGGCAACGGCATCCTGTGCCCGTGGGAGGCCATCGCCATTTCGACCCTCGTGTCCGAGATGTTCGGCAGCCTGCCCGGCCTTGAGTGGCTGCGCGCCATCAAGCTCTACACCATCCTGGGGGCCGACGTTTACCTGTTCCCGACGCTGATTGCGCTCGGCTTTGCAGTCTATGTCATCTTCCTTAACTTCCGCGGTGCCAGCTCGGCTGCCAAGCTCCAGGCCTTCCTGACCAAGGCTCTGCTCTGCGGCATGCTGCTCGCCATGGGCGTCTCGCTGTTCACCGGCTCGCCGGACAACGCCATGCCCGTGTTCTCCCAGGTCACCGGCGCTGGCGGCGGCAAGGCCGCTACCGAGAGCACCAGCCTGTTTGCCGGCATCGTGTCGGTCCTGGTTCTGACCCCGTTCTTCTACGCCGGCTTCGACACCATTCCTCAGCAGGCTGAGGAAGCAGCCGAGGGCCTTAACTGGAACAAGTTCGGCAAGATCATCTCCCTGGCCCTGCTGGCCGCCGGCGGCTTCTACATGGTCTGCATTTACTCGTTCGGCACTATCCTTGACTGGCACGAGTTTGTTAAGAGCCCGGTTCCCGCGCTCGCCTGCCTCAAGGGCATCAACATGCTTCTGTACCTGGCCATGCTCGTCATCGCCACGCTTGGACCCATGGGCCCGATGAACTCCTTCTACGGCGCCACGAGCCGCATCATGCTCGCCATGGGCCGCAAGGGCCAGTTGCCCGAGCAGTTCGCCGAGGTCGACCCCAAGTCTGGCGCTCCCAAGCTCGCCTGCGTCGTTCTGGGCGTCATCACCGTCGTCGGTCCGTTCCTGGGCAAGAACATGCTCATCCCTCTGACCAACGTGTCGGCTCTCGCCTTCATCTTCTCCTGCGGCATGGTCGCCCTCGCTTGCCTGCGCATGCGCTTCACCGAGCCCGACCTGCCTCGTCCCTACGAGGTGCCCGGTGGCAAGTTTGGCATCTCCCTCGCTATCGCTGCCTGCGCCATCATCATCGGCCTGCTTGTGATTCCGTTCTCTCCCGCCTCCCTCAACATGGTGGAGTGGAGCATCGTGATCGGCTGGTTGGCTATTGGCCTGGCCCTCATGGCTTTCACCAATTCCCGCAAAAAGTAACGCCGAGCCGGGGCGGATCAGGTGCGCGGGCCCCTCTCTTCCGCGCACCGAACCCGGCGCCACTTGGGTAGCTTTGTGAGGCCTTAACCCAACACGGCCTCGCCCACTATATGGATCCATAAGGAGGAACCATGTCCACTAAGTATGCAATCGTTGGCGGCAAGCTCATCGACGGTACCGGTGCCGAGCCGGTCGAGAACTCCCTCGTTCTCGTCGACGACAACGGCAAGATCGAGTACGCCGGTGCTATGCAGGACCTTCCCGAGGGCGTTGAGGTTATCGACGCCGCCGGCAAGACCGTCCTTCCCGGCCTGATCGACACCCACCTGCACTTCTCGGGCAACCTGACCGACGATGATACCGATTGGGTCATGCAGCCGCTCCTCGAGAAGCAGGCCGTCGCCGTGAAGCAGGCCTACGACTGCCTCACCCACGGCCTCACCACCGTCTGCGAGATCGGCCGCTTTGGTATCCAGATCCGCGACTGCATCGACAAGGGCGTCTTCAAGGGCCCGCGCGTTCTGGCCACCGGCCTTGGCTTCTGCCGCGTTGCCGGCCACGGCGACTCCCACCACTGCAGCCAGGAGCTCAACAAGGAATCGCACCCCTGGGGCGATCAGGTCGACGGTCCTTGGGATCTGCGCAAGGCCGTCCGCCGTCGCCTGCGCGAGAACCCCGATGCCATCAAGATCTGGGCTACCGGTGGCGGCATCTGGCGCTGGGACTCCGGCCGCGACCAGCACTACTGCTCCGAGGAGATTCAGGCCGTGGTCGAAGAGGCAAAGATGGTCGGCATCCCCGTGTGGAGCCACTGCTACAACAACCACGCCGCTGCCTACGATTCCGTTCGCTTTGGCTGCGAGCAGCTGATTCACGGCTTCGATATCGATGAGCGCACCATGGACCTCATGGCCGAGCAGGGCACCTTCTTCACTCCGACGATCGCCTTCCTGCCCACCTGGTACGCCACCTATCCGCCCGTCTACGTTCCCGAGCTGCACGACAAGTACGAGGGCACTCTGGTCGAGAAGGAGCTGCAGCGCAACTACGACTGCCTGCGCGAGGCCAAGAAGCGCGGCGTCGTCATGACGATCGGCTCCGACTCCTTCTCCTTCGTCACCCCGTACGGCACTTGCTCCATCGAGGAGATGTACGAGTTCGTCGACAAGATCGGCTTCACTCCGGTCGAGACCATCACCTGCGCCACCCTCAACGGTGCCAAGATGTGCCACATCGAGGACGAGACCGGTTCCATCGAGGCCGGCAAGTGCGCCGACCTGCTGGTCGTCAACGGTGACGTCGCCGCCGACATCCACGTGCTCAACACCGACAACATGGACGTCATCATGAAGGACGGCTGGATTGTCGAGGGCGGCACCTTCGGCGAGGCAAACAAGTACAGCGCCTAAGCTACCGTTCATCGATGGCTTGATGTAAAACACAGTATTTGATTGCATAATGCAATGGAGAGGGTCGCTTGCGGCCCTCTTTATTGCTATGGGGTGCGTCGGTAAGAAGGAGATGACGGTGGATCTCAATAGGCTGATTCTGGGCAAGAGCTACAACTCTACCAAGGTCTTTCGTACCGCTCAGCATGTGGTTCAAGCCATCTTGCTCGGTATTGTCGTTCCGCTGCTTATCCTGCTGCTCATCTGGGATCTAACCGATAATCCCAATCCCGTTCCGGCCGTTGTCGTCATTGCCGGCTTGGTCATGCTGTGCTTCTTCTTCTCGTACGTCTTTGTCGTTCCCGACGACCTCACATCGAGCGCAACCGACCGCACGCTCGCCATCGCTTCAAAAATATTCGCCTACACGTCGCGCGGCCTTACGCCCGAAGCTGCCCTGGGCGCCTCTAAGATTATCCTGTCCGAAACTATCGCCTCTGCCATCTGCTTTACCGACGGCAAGCAGGTGTTGGCAAGCTGGGGCGAGGACTCGGCAAAATGCCCCGCGGGCACCCCGGTGGTGCTGCGGACTACGCTCAACGTGATCAACAGCGGTGAGCAAAGCGTGTTCTCGCGCGATGCCTCGACCGAGACAGGTGGCTACTTTCCGCGCCTGCGCGCCGGTATTGTCGCACCGCTTACCGTGCGCGGGCATTGCGTGGGCACGCTCGAGCTGTATTATCCCCGTCTGAGCAGCATCGATATGCGCCAGACGGCGCTTGCCTCGGGCTTTGCCGACCTCATTTCCACGCAGCTTGCGAGCTTTGAGCTCGAGCGCCAGGACGAGCTTACGGCCCGCGTGGAGCTGCGCGCCTTGCAATCGCAGGTCGATCCTCATTTTCTGTTTAACACCATCAGCACCATCGTGTCGCTCGTTCGAACCGAGCCCGACAAGGCGCGATCGCTGCTGATCGACTTCTCCAACTACTACCGTCAGACGCTTTCTGATTCCGATACCCTCACAACGCTCGAGCACGAGGTGGAACAGGGCACTCGCTATATCAATCTTATGCAGGCTCGTTATGGCGACGGCCGTCTGCGCGTCTCGGTCGATATCGACTTTGAGGTGCGCGATTGCATGGTGCCGCCGTTTATCTTGCAGCCGTTGCTCGAAAACTGCATCAAGCACGCGCAGCGCGAGACCGAGCCGCTTTCTATTCATGTTAGGGCTTTCGAGACCGATGACGGTTTGGAGATCATCGTCGAGGACGACGGCATCGGTATGAGCGAAGAAGTCTGCGCGCATCTGTTTGAGCAACATCGCCTGGAGGAGCCCGAGAGCATTACCGCCGACGGCTCCGTCAAGCGAGGTTGCGGCCTGGCGCTCTTCAACGTGCTTCAGCGCATCCATTTCTTTTACGGAGAAGATTCCGGCATGCGCGTGAAGTCCCAGGAGGGCGTGGGAACGCAGGTCATCGTCGAGCTGAACGGCGAGCCGCATGAGCCGGCGCCGTTGACGGCGTAGCACGCGGTTGGATTGAGAGAAAAAGAGGGGAAGCACATATGTCCGAAGGCTGGAACATCTTGGTGGTTGATGACGAACCTCCCATTAGGGCTGAGCTACGCTATCTGTTGGAAAAGGATACGCGTGTGGGCCAGATTGCCGAGGCGGGCAATGTCACCGAGGCCGTGGAGTCGATTCTGTCGAACAAGCCCGACGTGCTGTTTTTAGACATTACCATGCCCGGTCGCTCGGGAATTGAGCTTGCCGAGACGCTGCAGAACCTAAAGACGCCGCCGGTGGTTGTGTTTGTGACAGCGTTTGCCGAATTTGCCGCCGATGCGTATAACCTCGATGCGGTCGACTATGTCGTCAAGCCGGTCGAGGACGCACGCCTGTCAAAGGCACTCGACAAGATCGAGGCAGCCTTGGGTGCCCGTCGTGTTATCCATGCTCCGCGCCAACCTTTGCGTCTGACGGTGGACCGCGGGGGCAAAAAGGTGTTCATTCCCGCCGCAGACGTCTGCTACTTTGAGGCGCGCGCCGATTTTTGCAACGCCATCTGCGCCGAGGGAACGTACCTGATCAATGAGTCGATCTCTTCGCTCGAGCGTCGCTTGGACTCCGAGGGCTTTATTCGCGTTCATCGCAGCTACCTGGTCAATTTGGAAGACGTGCACAATGTTGAGATTGGCTCCACGGGGTTGATGGAGCTCAGGCTCGACCGCGTGAACTCGACGGTACCGGTGTCCCGTCGTCGTGCCGCCGAGGTCAAGTCGCACCTGGGGCTTGCGTAGACGGTCTGCATGCCGTCGTTTACCATCGCAGGTTTGGCATGGGCGCGCGGTGGGCATAATGGGTGGCATCGAATGAAATCGAAAGGATCATTATGCCCGCGCTTATCACCCATCATCTGTTTGGCGAGGAAAGCATCGACCGTCTTCCGCAGGGCGTCATCACGTCCGATGAAGAGCGCATTGCCTTTATCTTGGGCAACCAAGGCCCCGACCCGTTCTTCTTTCACATTCTGACACCGCGTGTTTCCGACTGCACGCTGCTGGCGCAGGTCATGCATCGGTCGCGCATGTCTCGCCAGTTCGCGTGCCTGCGCGACGGCGTGTCGCATCTGCTGCCGCGCGACGCCAGCTTGGGTCGTGCCTTTGCGCTGGGCCTGCTGTCTCATTACGTGCTCGACCGCAACGCCCACCCCTTTGTCTATGAGCAGCAGTTTGGCATCGTGGAGTCCGATTCAGAGCTTGAGGATTCGAGCAGTCAGGTCCATGCTGTGATCGAGAGCGACCTGGATGTACTGATGCTGCAGCTTAAACGCGATGGCGCTACGGTCGACGATTACCCGCCGGCGGGCGAGATCGTCACCACCGATCGCATCAATCGCGTGGCCGGCGTGCTGATGAGCTATGTTGCCGGACGCGTGTACGGCATTGACATTCCGGCGGGGGAGTACGGTGCTGCCGTTGCCAATATGCAGCGACTTTACCGCGCGATTGAGCCGGCCGGCTCCGCAAAGACGCGCGCGATCTCGCTGGTTGAGGGCTTGGTGCACGATTACTCGCTGCTCGACGGCCTTGCTCATCGCGTGACGACGGAGTTGCCCGAGCGCACCGGTAACCTGGGCCATCTGACATGGAAGAATCCCTTTACCGACGAGGCCTCGAACGAGAGTTTCCCCGAGGTCTTTGATCGCGCGCTGGGCGATTACGAGTGCACGGTCGCACGTTTTATCGAGACCGGTGACATGGATGCCGTGACCAGTCACGTCAACTACAGCGGTCGCGTGCTCAATGCCGATGAGGAGTTCGACCGCGAGGAATAGGGCCCGTGCGTGCCCCTTTGCCGAATCCTTACCGGCGGTTCTGGACAATTGGGGTACGATGAACTAACTGCATATCGGGCGAATACGAAGGGTCCCTGTCCATGAAATACACCAAGCTCGAGCGTAACTGGGTTATGTATGATGTGGGCAATTCGGCCCTCGTGCTGCTCAATACCTCGGTGGTGCCCATTTACTTTAACGCCATCAATACCGGCGCTTCCTCGGCCGACCTGGTGGTCGCCTGGGGCAATGCACAGACGATCGCCTCGCTGGTCATCGCCATGCTCATGCCCATTCTGGGCGCACTTGCCGACTACGCTGGCAACAAAATCAAGTTCTTCTTGGGCTTTTTCCTCACGGGCCTGGTTCTTTGCCTGGCGCAGGCTATCCCAATGTCCGCCATGGCATTTTTGACCGTGTACGTGCTGTGCACCATCGGCCTTAACTCTTCTATGACGTTCTACGACGCCATGCTGCCCGACGTTACCACCGACGAGCGCATGGACGCCGTGTCCAGCTCGGGTTATGCCTGGGGCTACATCGGTTCCACCGTGCCGTTCGTCATCTGCCTGGCGCTCATCATGGGTGGCCCCGCTCTTGGCGTCCCCACCATGCTGGCAACGCGTCTGTCTTTTATCATCACTGGTGCCTGGTGGCTCATCTTTACCCTGCCGCTCATTCACACCTATAAGCAAAAGTATGGTCGCGAGCGCGGTCCCGAGGACACCATCGGCCACATCGTTGGCGGTGTGTTCTCCGAGGTCGGACACACCATGCGCGAGATCGCCCACAACAAGACCGTGCTGGTCTACATGATTGCGTTCTTCTTCTATATCGATGGCGTCCACACGGTCATTTCCATGGCTACCAGCTACGGCTCGGCTTTGGGCATCGATTCGACCCAGCTGGTACTGGCGCTGCTCGTCACGCAGTTCGTGGCCTTTCCGTCCGCCATCATCTACGGCAAGCTCGCCGGCCGCGTGGGCACGCTCAACATGATCTTGGTGGCAGTCGCCGCCTATATGGGCATTGTGCTGTTCGCCGCGTTCTTCCTAAAGACCGCCTTTGAGTTTTGGGTGCTTGCCATTATGGTCGGCCTGTTCCAGGGCGGCGTGCAGGCGCTCAGCCGTAGCTACTTTGGCCGCATTATCCCCAAGGAAAAATCCAACGAGTACTACGGCTTCTTTGACATCTTCGGTCGCTATGCAAGCGTCATGGGCACTTTCCTAGTGTCGGTCGTCACCTCGCTGACCGGCAACCCGTCGCTGGGCGTCCTTTCCATTGGCGTGCTGCTGATCGTTGGCTTTATGCTGCTGGTCCGCCTGTCCCGCATGACTCGGGCGGCAGAGCATGCCGCATAGGAGCGAGCGGCTATTGTGCCTGTCCACGGTACTCTTTTGGGGTTATCCGCAATAAACATTGCGACTTGCGAGCAATGATTTGCCCAAGTGGGTATGATGGAATCAGCTAGGTCGCGGGGCGTCGCCTGTGTTTGGCGGCGTCCCGTTTTTGTGTTGCAGGGAGGGTAAGGCATGAACGCCACAGTCGTGATTCCAACGTATTGGGCGGGCGATGACGCTTGCGCAAACGCCCCTGGCACCTATGACCATTCGACGCGACTCAACGCCGACAATCCCGAACTCGACCGCTGCCTGGCCTCGCTTGAGCAGGTACGTGACATCCCGCGCATCATCCTTTTGGTGGTCTGTCCCGTTTCTGCCACAGCCGATGTGTCGCTGCGCGTGCGCGAGATTGTCGACGCGCATCCCACGCTCAAGGTCACCGTTGTTACCAACACCCAGGCCTCGCGCATTGCAGACCGGGTTGCTCAGATCGCGCCCAAGGGTTCGGGCGAGTGCGTGAGCCTGCGAGGCTACGGTGCCATCCGCAACATGGGGCTAGCCTGTGCCGCTGTGCTGGGGCATGACGCGGTTATCTTTTTGGATGACGATGAGACTGTCATCGACGCCGACTTTATGAAGCGCGCGACCTATGCGTTGGGGCAGCAGACGCGTCAGGGCTTGCCGATCTTGGTCAAGAGCGGCTATTTCTACGATCGCGACGGCTCGCCGCTGGCTCCCACGGACAAGGCGGGCATCTGCCATCGTTGGTGGACCAAGCGCATCGAGTTCAACCGTTGGATGAAAAAGGCGCTCTCGGGCACCCGCATCTCGCGCTCCAACTACGTGTGCGGCGGCCTGATGGCCCTGCACGCCCGCGCCTTTACGCGTGTGGCCTTTGACCCGTTTATCACCCGCGGCGAGGACTTGGATTACCTCTTTAACATGCGCATGTTTGGCTACGACGTGTGGTTCGATAACGAGTGGACCGTGCGCCATCTGCCTCCGGAGTCCGAAAAGCGCTCACCGCGCTTTATGCAGGATGTATACCGTTGGTACTACGAACGGGCCAAGTTGACATTCGCCGCGCATCAAAAGGAGCTCATTCCCGTTACGGCGGCATCACTCATGCCCTACCCGGGCCCGTGGATTTCGCGCGAGCTCGACGACCGCGTGCGCAAGACCGCTATGGTCCGCAGCGTGTTTACCCGCGAGCATGAGGGCTACCTGCGCATCTGGCGCCACGGTATTGACGAGGCCAAGACCTACGCGCGCCAAAACGCCGCAAGCTACCTGCGTTTCCAGAGCTTTTGGCCCAAGATCATGGACGGGCTTTGGCGTGACGCACAACTGATCAGTATCCTGGAGGGGGCCGAATGATCGACCGCCGCGCCCAGCGCGATAGTTCAATATCAATCTTTCGCATCATTGCCGTTGCCTGCGCCATTTGCGTGCTGGTGTACTTTATTTTTGCCTTGGTGACCGGTATCGAGCCGATCGCCACGGTGATTGCCTGCGCGCTGCTGTGCATCTTTCTGTGCATCTTTATCTTTTTGACGCTCAATCCCGATTCGGTGCGCTCCCAGTACACCGAGGAGACGCTCTCGGTGGCCTCGGCCATGCTCGAGGACATTAAGGGCGGTCTGACGCAGGAGTCGGCGCGTTTGGTGTGCCGGCGCATTTTGCCCGAGACGCGCGCCATGACGGTGGCCATCACCGACGAGGGCAACGTGTTGGCCTGCGCGGGCGAGTTTGAGGAAAAACTACTGCCAGATTCTCCCATCCACACGCTTGCCACACGCTACGTTATCGAACATGGCATCGTGCAGTCGTTCAACCGTATGGTGGATGTCGTGGGCTCGGATGGCTCGCACAACCAAGTCCCCGCCGGCATTATCGCCCCCATCAAGGTGGGCGATCGTACCGTCGGCACGCTCAAGTTCTACTACAAGACCCCGCGCGCCGTCGACCGTACCCAGTACGCGCTTGCCTCGGGCTTTGCCGAGATCTTGTCCACGCAGCTCGCCATCCACGAGCTCGAGGTGCAAAAGGAACTCACAGCGCGCGCCGAGGTGCGTGCGCTGCAGGCGCAGATTAACCCACACTTCCTGTTCAATACGCTGAACACCATTGCATCGTTTACGCGCACCGACCCGCTGCGGGCCCGCGAACTGCTTCGTGAGTTCTCATCGTTCTATCGTGCCACGCTCGACAACTCGGGATCGCTTATTCCGGTCTCGCGCGAGGTTGCACAGACCAAGCGCTACCTTACCTTTGAGAAGGCCCGCTTTGGCGAGGACCGCGTGCTTGCGACGTTCGATGTGTCCGAGGACGTGGAAGATACGCTGGTGCCGGCGTTCGTGATCCAGCCGATTGTCGAGAACGCCGTACGTCATGGTATGGGCGATGACGACGCCCTGAGGATCGACGTGACCGTTCACCAAGACGGCGAGGATGCAATTTTGATTGCCGTGGCCGATAATGGCGTGGGCATGGATGAGGGTACCGCCGCCAGACTGTTTGACGAGCGCTCTGCCCGTCCCGACGCCAGCTCTCCCCAGGGTGGCGGCGCCGGTGTGGCCATGCACAATATTTCGGAGCGCATCCATCGCTTTTATGGGCCGCACTCCTATACGCGTGTCGAATCGGCGCCGGGCAAGGGCACCAAAGTGCTCCTTCATCTTGATTTGTCAGAGAGCATCTTTGACATTCAAGAGTAAAATAAAGGGCTACGGGCTCAACGTCATGCGACGGATGCCCGGCGTAGTTAGTTGACGAAAGGTTTTATCCCTATGCTGCGTGCGATGATTGTGGATGATGAGGCGCCGGCTCGCTCGGAGCTTCGCTTCCTGCTCGAGCAAACGGGCAAGATCGGCACGATCACGGAGGCGTCGAGCGTCCGCTCCGCCATCGAGATGCTTATGGAAAGTCGCGTGGATGTCGTGTTTCTCGATATCTCGATGCCCGGTGCCTCGGGCCTGCAACTTGCCGAGGCGCTGCATAAGCTCAAAAATCCGCCGGCGATCGTGTTTGTGACTGCGTATAGTGACCATGCGGTCGAGGCATTCGACGTGGATGCCGTCGATTATCTGATGAAGCCGGTCGAGGAAGCTCGCTTGGATCGCGCGATCGAGAAGGTCATGCAACGCGCCAAGCCGGTTACGGACAGCAAGGTGACCATCGAGCGTATCCCGGTGGAAAAGGGCGGCCGCAAGGTGCTCATTCCCGTGGACGACATTCGCTTTATCATGGCCAAGGACGATTACTCCTGCATCTATACCGTCGATGATCGCTTTTTGTCGACGACCTCGCTGGCGCAGTTTGAGGCCAAGCTCTGCGACTTTGGCTTCTTCCGTGTTCACCGCCGCTATATCGTCAACTTGGCGTGCGTCACGGATGTGGAGACGGTGCCCTCGGGCGCCATCCAGCTGGGCATTACGGGCGTCGACGAACGCGTGCCGGTTTCGCGCCGCCGCGTCGTGCCGCTCAAGAAGGCTCTGAGTCTCTAGCACACTGGCCCCGCAGCCCTGTAGACCCATCGTCTGCGGAGCCGTGGGGCCTTTTTGTATGTATCTGCCGAATCGTTTTTTGCGGAAGGGATCCCATGAACAGTGCAAGCTCCAAGCGCATCGACATCATCTCGGACACCCACGGCTATCTTTCGCCTGCGCTCCTGGATGAGCTTGAGGGCGCAGACCTGATTATCCACGCCGGCGACCTCACGTCAGAGATGGACTACGAGCACCTATGCACCATCGCCCCCGTGCGGGCCGTACTGGGCAACAACGATTACTACCGCGACTACGGTCCCGATGTAGACCGTCTTGCGCTCTTTACCTACGAAGGCCTCAAATTCGCCGTAGCCCACTACCGCGAAGACCTTCCGGTGGGATCCGTAGACGTAGCCATCAACGGCCACACCCACGTAACCAAAGAAGCCCAAGTGGGCCGTTGCTTAGTCCTCAACCCGGGCAGCGCCAGCTACCCCAGAGGCACCCGAGGCCCCACCATGGCCAGAATGCTAGTAAAAGACGGCAAGATCATAAGTACCAAGTTTATTGACCTAGACTAACCGCAACAAAAACGGGGGATGCACAATGCATCCCCCGTTTTTCTTTGAGCCAAAGGCCGAAGTTCAACAAGATCCATCAGACCAACCCCGCCGAGGAGCACGCGGGCTAGCCGCGCAGCGGCGCACGCCCGCAAAACTGGTTGAATAATGTGACGGCAGGGAGGGTCTCCGGGGCTGAGGGCGGGGGTTAAGTTTGTCGCGAGTTCCGCACGCAAAGGAAAGCACTTAATGTGCTTTCCGTCTTGCGCAGGACTGTAGGGCAGCAAACTTAACCCCCGCCCTCAGCCCCGGAAGCCCTCCCGGATGGCCCCAAAAAATTTTTCAAAAAAGTTGTTGCGCGCCGGACAGACTTCTGTGTATACTAATCCCCGCAGCGCACGCGAGCGGAAACAAACGCGAACGTCTGCCTGGGGAGTTAGCTCAGTTTGGTTAGAGCGCCGGCCTGTCACGTCGGAGGTCGCGGGTTCGAGCCCCGTACTTCCCGCCAACGCAATTAAAGCCACGTCTTCGGACGTGGCTTTTTGCGTTTGATGCACTTTGTTTCGATAGAACGATCGCCCTAGTGCATCTTCGCCCAGAATCCCCGCGCCTTCGGGAACGCGAGTATAATCTAATAAGTATATCTGTCTGAACAACAGCTTTGTTGCGCAACACCTGTTCTACGAGACAGGGGGGGTTAGGTTATACTAAATTGCACTGTGCGCCGCATCTGATGCATTTCGCTCCAAGCGCGGCACTCAGTGGATATCCGATTTACCATTTGGATGTCCTGGCGGTCATTTAGCGTCTCGACACAAGCTCGGCCCCGGAGCTCGTTCGAGCTGTTCGTATTCCTTGAAAGGGGAAAAATGGACATATCGAGGAAGACTGATTACGCCCTTCGTATGCTGGCGATGCTTGCCGAGGATCCGGAGTGTTTGCTTTCTGTTCGCACCGCTGCCGAAGAGGTCAATGTCCCGTATTCGTTTGCCCGCTCGATTCAGCACGGTTTGGTCCAGGCCGGTATTGTGGAGAGCCTGCGTGGCGTCCACGGTGGCATGCGTCTCAAGGTTAGTCCGGACGACGTCACTATCCGCCAGGTCGTCGAGGCCGTTCAGGGTCCTATGGTTATGAACGATTGCACCGCGCCCGATGGTGACTGTGCGCGCATGGGCGCGTGCTGCTATCATCCCCTGTGGGCCGGAGCTCAGGCGTTGATGCGCGACTACCTCGATTCCGTTTCGCTCGGCGACATCGTCGCTCATCGCCAGTTCCCGGCCGTCGATCCCAAGTTCGCCGACCGCGAAGCGTTTCCCGAGTACGCCACCTGCGCGTGTGCTTACCGGGAGGAATAGCGCCGCATAAGGAGCATAGCCATGATTCAGGACCCCTTTCGTTCGATGATTCGTTCGGAAGGGGTCCTGCGTTATCGCGACCTTCCGTGGCGCCGCACACGCGATCCGTACATCATTTGGCTTTCTGAGGTCATGCTGCAGCAAACGCAGGTGCCGCGTGTGGAGGCGCGCATGCCGGTGTGGCTCGATCGTTTTCCGACTGTGCAGGCGCTTGCCCAGGCCGCGCCTTCCGATGTTTTGGACGCTTGGCAGGGCATGGGCTACAACCGACGCGCTCTGGCGCTTCATGGGGCCGCTCAACGGGTCGTAGAGGATTGGGGCGGGGAGTTTCCGCGCGAGACGCGTGACCTGGTCGCCCTGCCTGGTATTGGCCCGGCAACGGCGCAGGGTATCCGGTCGTTTGCGTTTGATCTTCCAGGTGTGTATCTGGAGACCAACGTGCGCACGGTCTTTTTGCATCATTTCTTTCCCGATGTACCGGCTGTTCCCGATCGCGAGCTGGTGCCGCTGATCCAGGCTGCTTGTCCGGCGGCTCCCGGTGCGTCGGCGGACGAGATTGCGCCCTTTGCCGCGCCTCAAGACGATGCCGACACGCCACGCGCGTGGTATTACGCGTTGCTAGATTACGGTGCATATCTAAAAAAGACGTTGCCCAATCCGTCCAGGCGCTCGGCGGGCTATAGTCGTCAGTCCAAGTTTGAGGGCTCGCGTCGCCAAAAGCGCGCGCATATCGTGCGTATGTTGCTGGCAGCGCGCGATGGCCAGCCGGCGGGGATTACGGTTGATGAAGCTGTTGCAGGCGTTAACGAGACGGAGACGGCAGCCGGCCGAGATTCGGTCGAGCGCGAGCTGGTCGCAAGTATTCTTGCCGATCTGGAGCGTGAGGGCTTTTGCCGAGCCGAGGGCGATCGCTGGCTGAGCATCTAGCCTGTGCAAATCTGAAGAACAGGATTGTAAGGTTTAGATTTCCGGCATGAGGGCATCCTAAAGACAAGGCCGCTCGAAGCCTATGGGCGGCACGTGTTGAAGGGAAGTACACCTATGGATTTTGAGAATTCCCAAACCAAGAAGAACCTCGAGACCGCTTTTGCCGGTGAGTCCCAGGCACACACCAAGTATCGCTACTACGCATCTAAGGCCAAGAAGGATGGCTACGTTCAGATCTCGAATATCTTTGCCGAGACCGCAGGCAACGAGTCCGAGCACGCCAAACTGTGGTTTAAGTATCTGCACGACGGCGCCGTTCCGGGCACTCTGGACAACCTGCGCGACGCCGCCGCGGGCGAGAACTACGAGTGGACCACGATGTACGACGAGTTCGCCAAGACCGCCGAGGAGGAGGGCTTTGCCGAGATCGCCGAGAAGTTCCGTGGTGTCGCCGCCGTCGAGAAGGCCCACGAGGAGCGCTACAACAAACTCGTCGAGCGCATCGAGTCGGGCGAGGTGTTTGAGCGTGAGGGCGTGAAGGTGTGGAAGTGCCTGAACTGTGGGCACCTGCACGTTGGTGCCGAGGCGCCTGAGGTGTGCCCGGTGTGTAACCACCCCAAGGCGTACTTTGAGGAGCAGGTGGTGAACTACTAGCGCGTGGCGCTGGCTGCTGCGGAGCGCAGGGCGGGGAAATACCTTTCCCTCTCGCTCACGGCTCCGCAGGGTCGCGCGAGGCAAAGGTATTTCCCCGCCCTGCGCTCCGGCTTCGGGTCGTCGCGTGCTCGCTACAGAAAAGCTGATAAAAAAGTTTGTGTGCCGCCCCTTATGGGGCGGCACGTTTTTGTGGGGGCCGGTTGGGGCGGTGACGTTGCTTAGAGGGTACACTGGGTAGCGTTGGCTATTCGTTTCCTCTTGTGAGGTGTTGGTTATGGGTAAGAAGTCTCGGGCTCGGGTTGCTGCGGCGGGAACTCGCAAGGATCCTGGTCGTCGGGTTGCCGAGGGTAAAAAGGCCGATCGTGCTGAGAAGGACAAGAAGGTCGGGGCGCATGCTCATCCTGAGTGGGCGCCTCATTTGAATTCGGCTAGTGAGGATTTGACTGCCAAGTTGTTTACTCTGGTCGAGGTAATTTTGGGCGTGGTGCCCCTTGTGGTCATCGGCTTGTTCTTGGCTTCGAAGGACGCCACGAGTGTCAATAAGCTCACCGAGGTCTTTTCGCAGGACCCCTCGATGGTGGTTACGTTTATCTCTGCGTGTCTGCAGCCGTTTGTGGCGTACATGCTGTACATGATTTATCGCAAATACTGCGAGGGCGATGCGGGCTTTGCCGCCGGTAACCTGATCGGTCTTTTGTGCTCCGAGATCCTACTGCTCAATATCCCGGGCGTCATCGGTATGGGCATCTTGCTGTGGCGTGTTTGGCGCAACGTCGCCCCGCACTTTGAGAGCTGGTTGTTTGAACGCCGTGCAATGGGCGTGCTGGCAGACATCGCGGGCTCGCTCGTGATTCTAGCCTTGGCGTTTATGTGCGCCACCGCCACCCGAGGTCTCGCGGGCATCTAAAGCTGCCTCCACCGACTGCGGAGCACGGGGCGGGGAAACACCTTTCCCTCTCGCTCACGGCTGCGCAGGTCGCGCGAGGTAAAGGTGTTTCCCTACCCTGTGCTCCGGCTTCGGGTCGTCGCGTGCTTGCTACTGAAAAACTGATAAGAAGTTAGCGTGCCGCCCCTTTTGGGGCGGCACGTTTTTGTATGGGGTCCCTGTCTTCACAATTTCCGTCAAGCTTTTGGTTAGTTTTTGGTCAGTTGGCGTAAGGGTGGAAGGCCAAAAGATTGCTGACGAAAAAAGCTCAGAGAAAGTGCTGGTAGGGGAGTTGTTGAGCTTTTCGACAGCTTTTGAGCAAAAGAAACTTTGTGGCTATTGCCGGCGATTGCGTTGTCGCGGTCATGGCGGTGCGGGATGCTGGTCGTAAGCGTCGAATGCTCCGATTTTGGAGGCCAGCATGGATCTGTTTCTTGAGACTCCGCAGCAACAAGCTGTGCGCATGCTGCGTCAGCAGCAACGACTCATGGAGATGCAAATGCAGGGGGCGGCAGCCCAGCCCCCTGCGCAAAATGCCACGCCTGTGGTTTCGCCTGCGGGCGAATCGGCACCAGAGGCCTATTCCGTACAGCAAGATTCATATGCGCAGGAGCTCGCGTTCGACAAGCGTCGTGCGCGTCGTCGCCGCGTGGGCCAGCGCCTGCGCACATTGGCGATGATCGTGCTCATCCCGCTGGGGCTTGCGGTCATCTTTCTGGCGTCGTATGCCCTCACGTGCATCCTCAACGGCGCATCGCCCAACGAGGTGCTCCAACATCTAGCGGCCCTGGGCCAGCGCCTAGGCGACGTCATAACAACCATCCGCACCGGCTGGGAGAGCTAGCGTTTGTAACATTAGGACTTCTAGGGTGTAGGGATTATCGCCACGAGCGGAATTCTTGCATCCTGTTGGTCCTGTCGTGCGACTGAATAGTATTATTGAAGTTGAATAATAATAGGATTTGTTATGTATAAGCAGGATTTAGAGCAGACTCTGTTGGGCATTGACGAAGAGGCAGAGCTGGAAATAGGTCCAAGAGACGACAGGCCGAGCGTTGTATTGGTGGGAGGAAGCGCCCTCATGCTAAACGATGTGACGAATCGTTCGGTTACACATGACATCGATGTGTTTGAGGCGGACAGGTGCCTCCGCGAGATCATAGCTCGATACCCCGAGGTGAATGGTATGGCGGTGGCATATTGTAATCAGATGCCATTCAATTACGAAGATCGTTTGATCCCCTTGGATATTGGGGCGCGTTTTATCAGGTACTTTACGCCATCCTTGGAGGATCTGGCGGTAATGAAGCTCTATGCCTTCCGTCCGAACGACATCATCGATCTTCATAGTCAGGCATTCGTCGACCGACTTGATTGGGGGCTGCTCGAACGGCTTATATTCGACGAGGGAGAAGCACTGGCGTCGTCGCCTTCGGAGCGGAGTTATCAAGAGATGGTCTGTGCATACAGGCAATACAAAAAGGAGGTGCTCGGTTGAATCTGACCTTTGAGGGATTCTTAAAAGGCTATTGCCGAGAGCTATCCGGACAGCAGTCGCTCAGTTTTAGAAAACTGGTTAAGCAAGCGACGACGGTTGCGCCGCGCGTGGCGGAGCCCCTGTTTTTGCTCGCTTTGGCACAGGGTAAAGCCGAATACGTTCTGGGCTTATCCGAGGGTTCGTGGATGGAAGAGGGTTACCGAGGCGTTTTGTCCTTGTACGCCCAAACGGGTAGCCTGGCATCTCTATGCGCCGAGGATAAACTTCCTAATCGTTATGCCAACGTTTGGCGTGCGTATAGAGCGGTGAAGGAAAAGCCAGTGGCGGACAGAAGGATCAACGCCCTGATGCGAAAAAGAACGTTGGGAGCGCTAGAGGAATCGGGCGTAACGCGCTACGGTCTCTGCCGCGATTTGAATCTGAATAAGGGAAACGTGTACGCATATTTAGCCGGTGATGACTCAAAGGTGAGCAGGGAGACGGCGCGCCGCATTATGGAATATGCGGAGGAGAGGGGCGCCCAAGAAGGGACCGGGCGCCCGGTGCGTATGGCGGGGTAAGATTGATCGCGGTTTTGATTGGTGCTCGATTGGGTTTGTTGGGCGGAGTTTATGTCTGCTATTGATATTGTGCTTGTTGTGATCGCCTTGGTGGCGGTGGGGGCTGCTGTGGCTTGCGCCCTCCAACTCAAGAGCCTGCGTGCCGAGTTGCGGGAGCGTGGCGACAGTAGCGCGGAAACGCTGGCAGCACTCGAGCAGGCTAACAAAGCGCTCGATGCCCTGAACGTCGCGCTGGCCGAAACCCGTCGCACGGCCAATGCCATCGCGCAGCAGCAGACGACCGATGCGGCCGTAGAGCAGCAACGTTACCTGACCATCGCGCGCGAGTTCTCGCAAGCCGGTGACCGGATGGATGATCTGCGCCGCGAGACCGCCCAACAGCTCGGCGCCAATCGCGAGGGCATCGAGCATCGCCTGGACAAGGTGCGCGAGACGGTCGATGCCCAGCTGGGTGCTATCCGCAAAGACAACAACGTGCAACTCGATCAGATGCGCGCAACGGTGGACGAGAAGCTCTCCCGCACGCTCAACGATCGCCTGTCGGCATCGTTTAAGCAGGTGAGCGACCAGCTCGAGG
>CAUAJB010000007.1 GCA_958429225.1 uncultured Collinsella sp. | reverse complement strand
GTGTCGGCGATGCGCTCAAAGTCGACGTCGTAGATCCACGATACATCGTGGCCGTCGGCATCGTTGTCGTTGAGGAAGAAAGCGCAGAGCCTGCCGCCTGCCGTCTTGATGGACTGGATTTGTCGATCGAAGCCTACGGGATTCTTAGCCAGGTTGGCCTCGACGGTGTGGCCGGCGATATCCCAGCGGCCCATGCGTCCGCCGGCGGGCACATAGGCATCGAGCGTAGGCTGTAGAAGCGCCGTATCCACGCCCAACTCGTGCGCGGCAAAGAAGGCGGCGGCAACGTTGTAGACCATGTACAGGCCGTTGTAGCGTGTGGCGATGTGTGCGGCAGCCGCGTCGGGCGCAGATCCAAAGACCAGGTCAAAGCCGTAGCCGTCGCAGCCGAGCTCCACGCCCGTCACGCGACGGACAAGCGCAGGGCGGGCCCAGCCGCACGAGGGGCAATGGTAGGCGCCGAGTTGACCATACTGCACATAGTCGTACTCCAACGGGGCGTTGCACTGCGAGCAAAAGCGCGAGTCGCTAATACGGTCGGACTCGGTGTTGGTGGCGCCGTCGATGCCAAAGGCAATGCTCGCGTTGGGAACGCGCGCGGCAATCGAGGCACACAGCGGGTCGTCTGCGTTGTAGATGAGCGTTGTTGTCGGAGAGAGCTCCAACGCATGGGCGATGACGTCTTGGGTATGGTCGATCTCGCCGTAGCGGTCTAGCTGGTCGCGGAACAGGTTGAGCAGCACAAAGTACGTCGGCTTGAGCTTGGGCAGAACGCGTACGGTGTAGAGCTCGTCACACTCAAAAACGCCCACGCGCTTGCCGCTGTTGGTGTGCTTAAGGCCGCCACGGGCCTCGAGCAGAGCACCCACCACACCAGGCTCCATATTGTTGCCGGCGCGGTTGCATACCACGGTGGCGCCGCTGGCGGCAACGGCGTCGGCGATGAGGTTGGAGGTGGTGGTCTTGCCATTAGTGCCGGTGATCACCACGCTGCGGTCGACCAGGCTCGCGAGGTCGCTTAGCAGCTCGGGGTCGATTTTCATGGCGATGCGGCCGGGAAGCACGCCACCCTGGCGTTTGAGGACAGAGCGCAGTCCCCAGCGAGTGATATCGCTCGAGGTGCAGGCAAGAGATGAGCGGAAGTTCATGAAGCCGTTCCTAACATAGATAACATGGTCGGGGCGATCGCGTCGCTAAAAGCCGTAGCGGCGCGCAAATTCCTGGGCAAGCTGCGATACGTCTTCGCAGGCATTGGCCCAGGGGGCAAAGTCGGGAGTGTCCGAGATAATGCCGTCCGCTTCCCAAACGGCCTGGTGCGAAAGATCCCAGGGATCGCGTGGCTCGGGCCGGCAGGGAAGGTACGGCGTCTGGTACATGGGATTCAGCAAGAAGAACGCGCCGCCCTCGCAGCGGTTGGCAAATTCGCGCAGCGCGCGTGTCGCCGGGCGCATCTTGTTCGTTTTGAACAGCAGAATCGTGCGGGCGAGCAGATACCAAGGAGAGTTCTCGAGTGCGTCTGCCCCCATCTGTTCCTCGAGCTGATGCGCCAGGGCAAAAAAGCCGTCCTGGTCTTCCAGGCGAGCGAGGGCGAGCAGCACGGTGCCTGCGGCTCGGGTGGGATAGCCTTCTGCTTTAAGGACGCGGCGGGCGTAGTTGGCGGCAGCACGGTAGCGAGCGCTCGCCATACATAGCTGCGAGATGGCCTCGAGTGTATGGAGCCACCCGATAAGAGCCGGCTCGCTTACGGTGAGATCGGCCGCTGTCACGTCGTCTGCCAGCACCTTGTTGGCCCAGTAGTGCGGGGCCTCCATGTCGAACCCGGGCACGCTTCGCTGCAGGTAATCGACCGTGGTCGCCTCGAGCTTCATCAGGTCGCCCAGGCAGGCGTCGACGGGCGTGTCCGCCAAAATGATGGCGAGCAGCTGGGCATCGAGGACATACGCATCGATGCGGACGATCTTGAGCAGCTCATCACGCATGTCGTCGAACAGGCGATTGCGCGTCTGCTCGAACTCCTCGTCGCTGCCCATGTCCTCGATGCGATGGAGCTCGTCGAGCAGGTGACGATGAACATCGGCATAGGACAGCAGTGCCTGGGCATGCTCGGACTGCGCATACTTTTGAGGATTCGCGCTAATGTCGTTATGGACAAGCTCGCGTGCTGCATCGGTGAGTTCGGGGTGCGACGCAAGGTAGGCGCGCTCCAGGTAGGCGGGGATGTAGACGCTCGGATCCATTAGAGGTCCCCTCCCTTAAATGGAAGCCCCTGCTCGGCTGCGCGCAGGATGCGCTCGTCGATTTGGGAACGCACGATGTCGTTGGTGGCGACCCAGGCGGCAAAGCTGGCGTTGTCGGGGGCGCCCAGACCCTCCTGCAGCACCGGCGTCGCCTCGGACAGCGCAAGGACGAGCTCGTCGGTCGAGCCCACGCCCACGTTGACGCGGGCGTAGACGCCATCGGGAAACTCGGTTTGGAAGTAGAGCGCCTCGGCCGCGTGCGGGCACGAGCGTGCGAGGATGCGCAAATAGTGCTCGGCGCCCTCGTAGTCCAGCTCGCGCCAAGCCGCGCTCATCAGCGCGATGAGCGTCCACGGGTCCAAGTCGCGCTCTGCATCCTTGGGACGGCGGCGCAGCGGGCTATTCGCGAGGTACGGCACGGAGTGGGCAGAGCGAAAGCGCTTGAGCTCCTCGGCGGGGTATTCGAGCTTTGCCATGGCGAGCATCGCGGTGTGGCGGACACCAGCGGGGTCGTTGGGAGCAAAGTCCAAGCTGCGATTTGCGGCTTCGAGCGACATGCGGTAGCGTCCGCTAATGAGCGCGCGCGATGCCAAGGCGGCAAGCCAGCGCAGATAGGGACGGCGCGTAAGGTCGCCTGCGGCCTCGCGCTCGTAGGGGTCCTGCGCCGAGGCGATCTTGAGTGCCAGGTCGTGCTCGACCTCATCGCACTTGGACACCAGGTACTGTACGTATTCCTCGTTGGAGCTGGCGGTGAGGGCGGTCAGCATGCGCTGGGCATCCCAGTTGGCCGGATCGAGCGCGGCTGCCTCGCGGAGCATGTTCTCGGCAGCTGCCTCTTCCTGCTCGGCCTGGGTATCGTCAGGGATAAAGGGAATGCGGTAGTCGACAGCCTCGACCACCTTGGCAATGAGGTGCCCGGCGCGGTCGCGGTCGTGCACGATGAGCGGTGCGGGGTTGCGGGTGAATTGTTCCATCAGACGCTCTACGGCGGCAGCGTCGGTGAGCGGGATATTGTCGCGGCGCAAGGCCTCAAGAACGAGGCGATGGCAATCCTCTTGAATGGGATCGAATGCCATGGGGCCTCCTTTGCTGCGGTTAGGGTTCAGATATCTCTATATAAGGTTCTAGTTTACCCGCATGTGGCACACCGGGGGTGCCGCACTTGGACTTGCACCTTTGCACCACGAAGACGGATGTCGCACAAATGTCGGCACCTTGGACGACCGAGTGGTATCACGGTGCCGCAAACGGTCGATTTTTGGCGGCGAACGGTGCATATTTTGAAGGGGCACGGTCCTGCCCGGGATATGTAGTCAACCTTGATAAAACGTTTGCCCAGCTTGGGAGTATGAATGCCGCACAAGGGTCTTCAGGGATAGAAAAAACGTTTCATCATTGGCGGCTTTAGGTGAATAACTGACCAACCAGAACGGTAAAATAGTGTTTGTCTGAGCGTTGAGACGTTTAGACATCGCGCATTGTCATCGCCGGCAACGCGCAAACCGGTCCTAACGGAGCCAATTGGGTGCTCCGTTATATACGCAAGTCTAAGAGGGGCTTGTTTAGGAGGCACAGTATGGGACGTTTTACCAATCCTCGCGATCTGTACTTTGGTGAGGGCGCTCGCCACGAGGTGAAGAACCTCAAGGGCAAGAAGGCCATCATCGTTTCTGGCGGCAGCTCTATGCGCCGTGGCGGGTTCCTGCAGGACGTTGAGGCCGACCTCAAAGAGGGCGGTTTCGAGGTCAAGCTGTTCGAGGGCGTCGAGTCCGACCCGTCCATCGAGACGGTCATGAAGGGCGCCGAGGCCATGCGCGAGTTCGAGCCCGACTGGATTATCGCCATCGGCGGCGGCTCGCCCATCGATGCCGCTAAGGCCATGTGGGTCTTCTACGAGTATCCCGAGGAGTCCTTCGATAACATCATCCAGCCGTTCAGCTTCCCCGAGCTGCGTCAGAAGGCTCATTTCTGCGCCATCTCCTCTACCTCCGGTACCGCTACCGAGGTCACTGCCTTCTCCGTCATCACCGACTACGCCAAGGGCATCAAGTACCCGCTGGCCGACTTCAACATCACCCCTGATGTCGCCATCGTCGACCCCGAGCTCACCTACACCATGCCCGCCAAGCTGTGCGCTCACACCGGCATGGATGCTCTGACCCACTGCATGGAGGCCTACGTTTCTACCTTCGCTTCCATGTTCACCGACGCCAACGCTCTGCACGGCATCCGCGAGATCGTCGAGTGGCTGCCCAAGTCCTATGCTGGCGACCATGAGGCCCGTCAGCACATGCACGAGGCTCAGTGCATCGCCGGTATCGCCTTCTCCTCGGGCCTGCTCGGCATCGTTCACTCCATGGCTCACAAGACCGGTGCTGCCTTCGAGAACGGTCACATCATCCACGGTGCTGCTAACGCCATGTACCTGGGCAAGGTCATCCAGTGGAACTCCAAGGACCCGCGTGCTGCCGAGCGCTACGCTTACGTGGCCAAGGAGATCCTGCACCTTCCCGGCGAGACCAACGAGGAGCTCATCGCTGCGCTCGTCCAGAAGATTCGCGACCTCAACGACCAGCTCAACATTCCGCAGTCCATCAAGGATTACGCGAATGGCGGCGTGAAGGTCGACGCCGAGAACCCGCAGATGGTTTCCGAGGAGGAGTTCCTCGCGAAGCTCCCCGAGATCGCCGCGAACGCCGAGCAGGACGCCTGCACGCCCGAGAACCCGCGTGAGACCAAGGCTGCCGACTTCGAGAAGATCCTCAAGGCCTGCTACTACGACACCGACATCGATTTCTAATCGACTCTTGTTATCGTAACGAGGGGCTCCGCACGTATCCGTACGGAGCCCCTTTCTTTTTTCTTTTAGAGAATGGGATAGTTATGGCTGCAATTTTCAATAGCCCCAGCAAGTACATCCAGGGCCCGGACGAGCTGGCCAAGCTCGGCTCCTATGTCGAGCCGCTCGGTGCTAAGGCCCTCGTCATCGTGACGCCTTCGGGCAAGAAGCGCGTCGGTGCCAAGATCGAGGGCGGCTTTGCCGAGGCTAAAGCCGAGCTGCTGTTTGAGGACTTTAACGGCGAGTGCTCCAAGGGCGAGGTCGATCGTCTGGTTGCGCTCGCTCGCGGCAACGGTTGCGACATCATCGTCGGCGTCGGCGGCGGCAAGATCCTCGACACCGCGAAGGCCGTCGCCTATTACCTGGAGTCCCCGGTTATCATTTGCCCCACCATCGCCTCGACCGATGCACCGTGCTCGGCACTTTCGGTGCTCTACACCGATGACGGCCAGTTCGATAAGTACCTGTTCCTTAAGGCAAACCCCAACATTGTCCTGATGGATACGACGGTTATCGCGGCGAGCCCGGTGCGCCTGACGGTTTCCGGTATGGGCGATGCGCTCGCAACCTACTTTGAGGCCCAGGCGACGCATGATGCCGACGGTGGCACTTGCGCCGGCGGCAAGGGCGGTATGGCTGGTCTGGCACTCGCCAAGCTCTGCTACGAGACGCTTATGGCCGATGGCGTGAAGGCCAAGGTCGCGTTGGAGAAGGGTGCGCTGACGCCTGCCGTGGAGCACATCATCGAGGCAAACACGCTGCTCTCCGGCATTGGCTTTGAGAGCTCGGGCCTTGCTGCTGCTCATGCCATCCACAATGGCCTGACGATGCTGCCCGAGTGCCACGGCATGTATCACGGCGAGAAGGTCGCCTTTGGCACTATCGTCCAGCTGGTACTCGAGGATGCCCCGACCGAGAAGCTCGAGGAAGTCTTGGGCTTCTGCATTGAGCTGGGCCTGCCGGTTACGATGAAGGAACTTGGCGTTGCCGAGCTTACGCGCGAGCAGGCCATGGTCGTTGCCGAGGCCGCGTGCGCGCCCGAGGACACCATGTGCAACATGCCGTTTGAGGTGACGCCCGAGATGGTCGCAAACGCCATCCTGGGTGCCGACGCGCTGGGCCACTACTATCTCATGGATGAGTAAATCAAGCTAAGGAAGGGGCAAAGCCGGCAGATGGCTTTGCCCCTTTTTGCTATGGTGCAAAGGGGTCAGGTTGCTTTGCACCAATTGTTGTTGATGAAAGGGCGGATTCTCGTATGGCGCTTCCCATGGTTTATGGCGGTCCCGGACGATATGTTCAGGGGCCGGGTGAGCTCTCGCGTCAGGGCAAGTATTTGTCATGGTTGGGCTGCGCTGCCTATGTCTTGTTTGACCAGGGCACCGAGGATCGGCTGTGCAGGCAGATTGTCGATGGATTTCTGGATGAAGATCTAAGCGAGCCGTTCTTTAAGATTTACAACGGTCCGTGTACGGAAGAGGCCGTTGTCGAAATGGCTAAGGAAGCCCGGGCTGAGTATTGCGACATGGTGGTGGGTATTGGCGGCGGCAAGATGCTCGATATCGCAAAAGCTGTTGCGTTTTATGCCGAGCTGCCGTTGTGCGTATGCCCCACGGCGGCTTCGATGGACGGTCCGTGCAGCGCGATTTCGGTGCTGTATCACGAGGATGGGTCGTTCGACCGCTACCTGATGCTCGAGAAGAATCCAGACCTAGTTGTGGTCGATACCAACGTGCTCGCGGCAGCCCCGCTGCGTATGACGGTCGCTGGTATGGGCGATGCGCTGGCAACGTACTTCGAGGCGCGTTCGTGCGCCGCGGCGCATGGCGCCAACGAGCACGGTGGCGCGCCGGGACACTTGGCCTTGGTTGCGGCTCGTGCCTGCTATGACACGCTTATGGAGTGCGGCGTCGCTGCCAAGCGCGATCTCAAAAAGGGCCGTATATCGCCGGCGGTTGAGCGCCTGATCGAGTGCAATATTCTGCTCTCGGGTGTTGGCTTTGAGAGTGGCGGCCTAGCGCTCGCTCATGCCATTGCCAACGGCCTGACGATTTTGCCCGAGTGCAAGGCCATGCACGGCGAGGCCGTAGCGTTTGGTCTGGTGGTACAGCTGCGCCTGGAGCGTGCGTCCGAGCTTAATCAAGTGCTCGAGTTTTGCCAGCGCGTCGGTCTGCCGACGACGCTTGAGGAGCTGGGGCTTGGTGAGATTACCGATGCCGACCTGATGAGCGTTGCGGATGCGGCCTTTAGAAACGAACGCAATATGGCCAACGAGCAGACAAAAGTGACCAAACAAAAGCTTGTGCAGCTCATGTGCGAGGCATAGCTTGGCGCTTGATCGACCTTGTGCAATCGGGGCGGCGATAGGCCATGGGCTATTTGCCGCAAAGATGCTCCGCGTGTAATTTGCCCGAGGCGTGGGCCGATGGCGTATCATTATCTCTTGCTTGTTTGCACTGCTCAGGGAGGGGCCGCGCATGGCGCAGGAACACGATCTGTTTGATGACATTATCGAGATCAGCAAGGGTTTCGACTTTCTTAAAAACCCGCTTGGCGGTGTGACCGATGCACTCGATCCGTCGGCGCCTCAATGGAATCCTGCTGACTACAAGGAGCGCCCGCGCGGCAACACCATTCCGTGCCTGACCTGCAAAAACGAAAAGAGCGGCTGCACCGCGTGCATGGACGTGTGCCCGGTCAACGCTATCGAGGTCGAGGAAGACTCCATCGAGATCCTCGACTCCTGTCGCAAGTGCGGCCTGTGCGCCGCTGCCTGTCCGACCGAGGCGATCATCTCGCCGCGCCTGGCGCCCAAAAACGTCTACGACGACATTGTCTCGGCGGCTACGAGCCACGAGACCGCCTACGTCACCTGCACGCGTGCCCTTAAGCGCATGCCGCGCGAGAACGAAGTCGTCGTTGCCTGCGTGGGCGATATTACGGCCGAGACCTGGTTCTCGGTACTGGCAGACTATCCCAACGTGAGTGTGTACCTGCCGTTGGGCGTGTGCGATAAATGCCGCAACACCGGAGGTGAGGACATTCTGGGCGAGGCGATTGCGAAGGCCGAAGAGTGGTCTGGCACGGGTATGGGCCTGGAGGTCGATCCCAAAAGCCTCAAATGCCATAAGCGCCGCGAGTACGAGCGCAAGGAGTACATGGAAAAGATTGCCCGCACCACGGGCCTGACGGTGACCAAGCTCAACCCAGCGACGGCGGCGCTGGCCTCGGTGACGCAGAAGCTCAAAGCCCATCGCCATCAGATTACCCAGCTGGAGCGCACGCTCAACACCATGTGCGGCACCACGACGACCAAGCGTCGCCGTTCGCTCACGCACGGGCGGCAGCTGGTGCTCTCGACGCTGCAAAACCACCCCGAGCTTGCCCAGAACATGCAGGTGAGCACGCCGGAGTGCGATTTTGACAAGTGCACGTCGTGCGGCGAGTGCGTCAATGTATGCCCCACGTTCGCCTGCGATTTGGTGGGAAGCGGCCGCTTTGCGTTGGAGTCCACGTATTGTTTAGGCTGCGGCGCCTGTGTCAAGGTGTGCCCCGAGCATGCGCTCAAGTTGGTTGAACACGATGCATCCAACCTGATCGTCGTCGATCCCGAGGCCGAGGAGAAGGCCGCCCAGAAGGCGAAGGCTCACGAAGAAGCTGAGAAGGTCAAGGCTGAGGCAAAGGCCAAGCTCGGCAAGATGCTCGACCAGGTGGAAAAGCTCGCGGACTAGTTAAAAGAGCGTAAATGATGGCCGGTGGGACAGGTACTGCCCCACCGGCCAAAAAAGTTGCGGTGGAATAGTTCCTGTTTTGCCCTTAAGCTGGCCATTCTAGGAACTATTCCACCGCAACTAATAAATGGTTAGTTCATGCTGCTTTGGTGGCCGGTTCGACCGGTACCGTTGCGCGTCACGGTTTCATGGAGCAAAAAGAACCCGGGGACCTGTTTTGTCTCGGTGTATTCCATAAGGATGCCGTCGGCGTTGTAGGTCTGCCCGCGTATAACGGCGAGTGCGTTAAAGTCGTCGAGATCGAGCACGCGCGCATCTTCGGGCGTGGGGTGCTCAATCGTTACATCGCGTTTGCCCGTGGCAATCTTAATGCCAAGGTCTTCTTCGAGGTAACGATAAATCGAATCGTTGACAATCTCGGGTGTCAGTCCCGGTACCTGTGAGCTTAGGTAATAGGAGTCGTCGGAGCACACGGCATGTCCGTCTGCATAACGAATGCGTTTGGCGCGTGTGAGCTCACAGCCTTCGGGAAACCCGGTAATCCCGGAGAGTGCCTTGCTACAGATGAGGAGCTCAAAGACGGTGGTGACAGTCTTGAGCTCAAAGCCTCGGCTGGTCGCGATTTCCTTAAAGGTCTCGAGTCCGCCGCCACCACGACTCTTCTCGTCACTGATGTTGCGAATGACGCGCATGCCTTTGCCTTGCTGGGGGAGCACGTAACCATCTGCCGCAAGCATCGAGATGGCGCGACGGACCGTCATGCGCGAACAGTCAAACAGCTGCGTGAGCTCAGTCTCCGAAGGCAGATAACTCTGATAGGCGTATGTGCCGTCGTCAATCGACTGCTTCACGGTGTCATAAATAGTTTGGAAGATGGCTCGCGCCATGACGGTCTCCTAGAGCTGAGTGCGCGAGCGGTGGATGAGGACCGCCCGCGCAGGTGTCAATCGATTTACTTGCTGGGGTCGATTATATATTTACCCATGGCACGCAGGGCCGGGTCTGACAGGATGGCGCCGAGTTCGTCGAGGGAGGCTACCTTGGCGACCATCGAGGATACGTCGAGCCTGCCGGAGTCGATAAGCTCAAGAGCGCGACGCTGCGTGTAAGGGTTGATGTAGGACGAGGTGAGCACGAGCTCTTTTTGGAAGATTTCGAAGGGCTTGACGGTGATCATCTCGTCGGGCTTAGTAAGACCAAACATCATGACCGTGGCCTTATGGCCGGCGATTCTGATGGCCTGTTCAATGGTGGCGGGCTTGCCGACGCACTCGATCACGACGTCGACGTTGCCGACGCCTTCCTGCTCTAGGCGGGCCTGGACGTCCTCGCGGATGGAATCGATTGCCAGGTCGGCGCCGAGCTTGAGTGCGACTTCACGCTTGCCCTCGACGGGCTCGAGGAGGACAACCTTGGTGGCGCCAGCGTTTTTGGCGAGCTGCATCATAAGCAGGCCGATCATGCCACCGCCGATAACGACGACGGTGCTGCCCGGCTTGATGTTGCACATATCGATACCGTGCAGACAGCAGGCAACGGGCTCGGTCATAGCGCCCTGCTCAAAGCTTGTGTTGTCACCGAGCTTGTAAACCTGCTGCATATCGACGGAGCAGTACTCCGCAAAGCCGCCGTTAACGGTGGTGCCGTAGCCGGTCATATGCTCGCAGTAGTGGTTGATTCCGTCACGGCAGGGTTCGCAGCAGCCGCAGGGATGGTTTGGGTCGATGCACACGCGATCGCCCGGCTTAAAGCCGGTGACATCGCAGCCCACGGCCTCGATAACGCCCGCGAACTCATGGCCAAGGATCGTGGGCGGGGTAACGTCCGCTGCACCCTTGTCGCCTTCATAGATATGAACGTCGGTACCGCAGACGCCGCAAGCTTTGACGTTGATCAGAACGTCGCGCTTGCCCACGGCCGGCTTTGCCGATTCCTCGACTCTGAGGTCGTGCTTTCCATAGAAGACCGCGCTTTTCATGGTGACTCCTTAACGTGGCGGTGAATGTTGTAATGAAGTATAGGCATGTATGCAGATATAGACAAGCACATCTAGACAAGTAGAAAAGAAATATGAATTGTGTCCATCAGCTATATCAGCTTTAGCAGGCAAAATACTGGACATATACCGTTTACGGCCAATAATCGACCGCTGACCGAACACAGAAACCGTATTAACTTGTCTAGATAAGTGATATGATAAAAATAGAAGCGCAAGAAGTCAGGGAAGCGGGCCCACCCGTCCTATTGCACGAGGTACACGCAAACGGCGCGTCTGCGGTCTCGAGTGAAGCCAAAACCGCAGTCGCTCCGAATGAAGAGAGGGGGATTCCCCGTCATGATGCAAAAGATACAACGTTTCGGCGGTGCAATGTACACGCCTGCAATTCTTTTCGCATTTTCCGGAATCGTCGTCGGCCTGGGTACGTTGTTTACCACCGAGGCGATCTTTGGCGAGATGGCCACAGCGGGTCATCTTTGGTTTGATTGCTGGAATGTGCTGCTCCAGGGTGGTTGGACGCTCTTTAACCAGATGCCGTTGCTGTTTTGCGTAGCGTTGCCAATCTCGCTCGCGAACAAGCAGAACGCTCGCTGCTGCATGGAGACTTTGGCCATCTACCTTACCTTCAACTACTTTGTAAGCACAATCTTGGGGCAGTGGGGCCCTGTCTTTGGTGTCGACTACTCTGTCGAGGCGGGCAGCGGTACCGGTCTTGCCACTATCGCAAGCATCAAAACGCTTGACATGGGCATCATGGGCGCGCTCATTATCTCTGGTATCGCCACGATGCTGCATAACAAGTTCTTCGACACCGAACTTCCTGAGTGGCTGGGCGTGTTCTCGGGCTCCGTGTTCATCTATATGATCGGTTTCTTCGTTATGGTTCCGGTCGCTCTTATCGCCTGCCTGGTGTGGCCGCATGTTCAGGCTGCTATCGCCGCCTTCCAGGGATTCATCCTTTCCGCCGGTACGTTTGGCGTGGGCGTCTTTGCTTTCTTCGAGCGCGTGCTGATCCCTACAGGCCTTCACCACTTTATCTATACGCCGTTCTATTACGACAACGCAGCGGTCAATGGCGGCATCTTTGCCGCTTGGGCTAACATCCTGCCCCAACTGGCTGCCGATCCGAGCATTGCTCTCAAGGATGCCGCACCCTGGGCTGCCTATACCTGCCCTGGATGGACTAAAGTCTTCGGCTCGCTTGGCGTCGCCATTGCGTTTTATATGACCGCCAAACCCGAGCGCAAGCAGCGCGTTAAGGCTCTGCTCATTCCCGTCACCCTTACCGCTATGCTTTGCGGTATTACCGAGCCGCTTGACTTCACCTTCCTGTTCATCGCGCCCGGCCTGTTCGTCGTCCACTGCGTGCTCGGAGCGCTTGGCTGCATGGCTCAAAACCTCCTTGGCGTCGTGGGTATCTTCGACGGCGGCATCATCTCGATGCTCTCGTGGGACTGGCTGCCCCTTTGGGCCGCACACGGTCTGCAGTACGCCATCTCCATCCTTGTCGGTCTGTGCTTTACCGCCCTTTGGGTCGTGGTCTTCCGTTTCCTGATCGTCAAGTTCGACTTTAAGACCCCCGGTCGCGAGGATGACGATGTTGAGGTCGAGCTCAAGTCCAAGGCCGACTACAAGCAAAAGCAGGGTGCTGCTGCTGGCAAATCGGTCGCCCAGAGTAAAGATGATGAGCGCTTGGTGCTTGCCGAGAACATCCTCGATCTGCTCGGTGGCACGGATAACGTCATCGATGTAACGAACTGCGCTACCCGTCTGCGCGTTAACGTCAAGGACAAGAGCGTCGTTGCGCCCGAGGCTTCCTTCAAGGCGATCGGTACGCATGGCTTGGTGGTCCAAGGTCAGTCAATCCAGGTCATCATCGGCCTTACCGTCCCGCAGGTTCGCGAGAAGTTCGAGAGTCTTCTGAAGTTCGAGAGTCTTCTGTAAACCATCGTCCATCGAAACAATCGGCCTTGCAGAGCCGGTATGCACCGCAAGGCCGATTCTAGAGATAAAAAACTCCACTTCTAGGTAACAATTCCAAACCGTACAGGCCGCGTGCGGGGATGGATTGAGCAAGCGGCCAGAATGAGGAGGACATCATGTCCAAGAAAAACTATGCCGTGACCATTGCCGGCGGTGGCTCTACCTTCACTCCGGGCATTGCCCTGATGCTGCTTGAGGAGCGCGACCGCTTCCCGGTCAACAAGGTGACCTTCTACGACAACAACGCCGAGCGCCAGGAGACCGTGGCCAAGGCCTGCGAGATCTACTTCCACGAGAACGCCCCCGAGGTTGAGTTCAACTACACCACCGACCCCGAAACCGCTTTTACCGGTACTGACTTCGTCCTCGCTCACATCCGCGTCGGCCTGTACGCTATGCGTGAGCTCGACGAGAAGATTCCTCTCAAGTACGGCTGCGTTGGCCAAGAGACCTGCGGCGCCGGCGGTATCGCCTACGGCATGCGCTCCATTGGTGGCGTCATCGAGATCCTCGACTACATGGAGAAGTACAGCCCCAACGCCTGGATGCTCAACTACTCCAACCCCGCGGCCATCGTCGCCGAGGCCTGCCGCGTGCTGCGCCCCAACAGCCGCATCATCAACATCTGCGACATGCCGATCGACCTCATGGATAAGATGAGCCGTATGTGCGGCATCAAAGATCGTCGCGAGCTGCAGTATAGCTACTACGGCCTCAACCACTTTGGTTGGTGGAGCAAAATCTACGACAAGGAGGGCAACGACCTCATGCCGCAGATTAAGGAGCACATGGCTAAGAACGGCTACCTGGACGGCATCGAGCACGAGGCCGGTAAGGAGCAACATGTCGAGGAGAGCTGGATTCACACCTTCGGCAAGGCCAAGGATGTCTATGCTGTCGATCCCGAGACGATTCCCAATACCTACCTCAAGTACTACCTGTACCCGGACTATGTCGTCGAGACGTCCGACCCCAACTACACTCGCGCCAATGAGGTTATGGACGGCCGCGAGAAGAAGGTCTTTGGCGCTTGCCGCGACATCATCGCCAAGGGTACTGCCAAGGACGGCGGCTTTGAGCCAGATGTACATGCCAACTACATCGTCGACCTTGCCTGCGCACTGGCCGAGAATACGCTCGAGCGCTTCCTGCTGATCGTCCCCAACGATGGCGCTGTGCCCAACTTCGACCCGACGGCCATGGTCGAGGTGCCTTGCATCGTCGGTTCCAACGGCTTTGAGAAGATCTGCCAGGGCCCGATCCCGCAGTTCCAGAAGGGCCTGATGGAGCAGCAGGTTTCCGTCGAGAAGCTCGTTGTCCAGGCTTGGGTCGAGGGCAGCTACCAGAAGCTCTGGCAGGCACTCACGCTCTCCAAGACCATTCCTTCGGCGAGCGTTGCTAAGCAGATCCTGGACGAGCTCATCGAGGCCAACAAGGATTTCTGGCCCGAGCTTAAGTAAGGACTACTGTCTCGAACCCTCACGCATCTCTGCTTCATTTGCGCCGCCGTGGCGTCCGGATTCGCCCGGATGCTGCGGCGGCGCTATACTTATACGGTTTGAAGTACCTGTACCAAAAGGAGCTGTCGTGTCCCTTTCCATCGGTATCGTGGGCCTGCCCAATGTGGGCAAGTCGACGCTGTTCACCGCGCTTACCAAAAAAACCGGCCTTGCCGCCAACTACCCGTTCGCCACGATTGACCCCAACGTGGGCATCGTCGATGTGCCCGATAGCCGCCTGCAAAAGCTCGCCGACATCGTTAACCCCGGCCGCATTGTGCCGGCTACGGTCGAGTTTGTCGACATCGCTGGCCTGGTGAAGGGTGCCAACGAGGGCGAGGGCCTGGGCAACCAGTTCTTGGCAAACATCCGCGAGACCGATGCCATCTGTGAGGTCGTGCGCTACTTCAAGGACCCCAACGTCATGCGTGAGGTGGGTCGCACAGGCGAGTTCGTCGACCCCGCCGGCGATGCCGACACCATCATGACCGAGCTCATCCTGGCCGACATGGGCACGCTCGAGAAGCAGCTGCCTAAGCTCGAGAAGGAGGCCAAGCGCGATAAGGAGCTCATGCCCAAGTTTGAGGTCGCCAAGCGCCTGCTTGCCTGGCTCAACGAGGGTAAGCGCGCCGCGTCCATGGAGATGACCGACGAGGAGCGCGCCGCTGCCAAGGGCCTGTTCCTGCTCACCATGAAGCCCATCCTGTATGTGGCCAACGTAGACGAGGACATGCTCAACGAGGACCTGGCGCCCATCGATGGCGTCAAGCCGCTGCCGATTTGCGCCAAGATCGAGGCCGAGCTTTCCGAGCTCGATCCCGAGGACGCCGCCGACTATCTGGAGAGCCTGGGCCTGGAGCAGCCCGGTCTGGACGTGCTCGCACAGGCCGCTTACAAGCTGCTCGGCCTGCAGTCGTTCTTTACGGCCGGCGAGATGGAGGTCAAGGCCTGGACGGTTCGTCAGGGCGCGACCGCCCCGCAGGCCGCCGGCGTCATCCACACCGACTTTGAGCGCGGCTTTATTAAGGCCGAGGTCATTGGCTACGACGACTACATCGAGCTCGGCGGTGAGCAGGGCGCTAAGGCCGCCGGCAAGCTGCGTATTGAGGGCAAGGACTATGTCATGGCCGATGGCGATGTCGTGCACTTCCGCTTTAACGTGTAAGGACGACGCATATGTTTAAATATGGCAAAAAAGCTGGCTACATGGGTATTGCGTTGCTCGTGCTTGCGGTGATTCCGCTGGTGGTCGCAGCGTGTGTTATCCCCAACATTGGTCCCGAGGTGGCAACAAAGTTTAATGCCGCCGGCGAGGCGACGCGCTGGGGCAAGAGCTACGAGTTGCTGGCACTGCCGGTGCTCAACCTGCTGCTGAGCGTGGCGACGTACTTTACGGCAGGGCGCCAGGCTAAAAACAATGATGACTCCGCCGCCATGGCGCGCATCGTGTGCGAGCGCTACCTGCGCAACGGTTGCATCACGGGTGTGTTCCTCAACGTGGTCAACGTTTACTTTATGTACTCGGCGATTACCGGAACGGGCTTTGGCCTTGGTTTCTAGCTTGTCCTTTTAGGCAACGAGCCTGCACGCATATTCAATGGCTGCTGCGAGGCCGCCGCTCGATCGTGGTTTAAAGACCATGTCAGCGGCGGCCTCGTTTTCGTATCCGGCGCCGCGAAGGGCGAGCGCGATACCGGCTTCCAGGAGAAGGGGCAGGCCACGCTGGCTGGTTGCGATTACGGCAGCCTGATTGAGCGAGCAGCTGTGCGCTTGGCATTGGATGGCAAGTTCACCTTGCGCCGGGCAAGGGGTCAGAACGGCGGCGACGCGACTTGATAGCAATGCAAATGCCGTGCGCTCATCGGGCGAAAGGCATTCTGCTTCAACGACGACGAGCTTGGGCGGCGCGCTGTTTGTGCGAAGCGTGGCTCGGTACATGCGGACCGAAGAACCCGACATAGAAAACTCCTGTGTATTCGGCAAAACGTAAACTATAGTTTACGTTTATGTTCGGCTCCATTTCAAACTCGGCTGCATGGACGAACGTGCGAAACAGATTCTTGGCAGGCGGGTCGAAGAGACACGCAGGGACCTTGGTATCTCCAAGGTTGATTTTTGTGTGGCGACAGGAATCAGCCGACCCTACCTCGACCGAATCGAAGATGGGACGGCAAATTTCACGCTCAAGGTTCTATTTAAGATCGCGCCCGCACTCGGCATGACGGTGTCAGAGCTTCTCGAGGGCATCGAATAGGGGATACCCGTCGAAAACTGAATTACGCCATCGGGATGCGGTCGTGGTTGACTTGGCTGTAGAACAGGCGCTGAATCTCGGCCGCATCACGTGACTGGCCGAGTGCCCACATGGTCTTGGCTACGAGCGTCTCGGTGGTCATGTCATCGCCGCGCAAAATACCCGGATGATCGGCGTAGGCACGACCGACCTCATAAACACCCAGGTCAAGGCCCTCTTCGGGGACCTGCGTGGTCATAACGACGGTGCGACCCGAATCGACCCAGCGGAAAATCGCCTCCTGGAATGACTCGCCGGACTCGCCAAACTCGGGGATACCGCCAACGCCAAAGGTCTCCAGAATCACGGCGTCGTAGCTATCGGCAAGGGCGTCGAGGATACCCGGGTTCACGCCGGGCGTGAGCTTAAGGACAAATACGCGCGGGTCGATGCTGTCGTAGAAACGCACCGGGTTTTCGCCTTGATGCGTGCCGTGAAGCCCGTTGCGCACGATGCGGTCGTTGCGGATATAGGCGATGGGCGGATAGTTGACGCTAATGAACGCGTTAAAGCTCATGGTGCGCTGTTTGCGGGCGCGCGTGCCGGCAATGGCTACGCCGCCAAACACAATCGAGACGTCGTGCGAGTGCTCGTCGAGCGCATAGAGCAGGCTCTGGTACAGGTTGAGCTTGGCGTCGGTAAAGGGATTGCCCATGGGCTTTTGCGAGCCGGTGAGCACGATGGGCTTGGGGCTGTCCTGGATCAGGTAGGAAAGCGCTGCCGCGGTATAGCTCATGGTGTCGGTGCCGTGCAGAATCACGAAGCCGTCGTGGTCGGCATAACCCTCGACGACGACGTCGCGAATACGCATCCAGTCACTGGGACGCATATTGGTGCTGTCGATGTTCATGGGCTGCACGACGTCGAGCTCGCAGAGGCCCGAGATCTCGGGGACGCTCTGGGCGAGCTCCTCGCCGGTCAGGGCGGGGGAGAGGCCGTTGCCGTCCTCGGTCGATGCGATGGTGCCGCCCGTGGCGATGAGAAGGATGCGCTTCATGCTGGTATTCCTATCGTATTTGCCGCCGCAGAGGCGGGGTCGTTCGGCAGTATTGTGGCACAGGGCGTCCAATGTTCAAGCGTATTACATCATCTGTAACGTCTGGTAACACTTCAATTGCCGTCAAATAGGGGCCCAGGTCGTGCGTTTGCCGTGCGCTGATGGCTGCGAGGAACGAGAAACCCCATATAACGTGTACACTATGGAGGTTATTTTCGTTCATTCACGCGGGTGGGCACCGGCTCCCCGCCAACAAGAGGGGGAACCATGGATCAAAAGGCTTCCGCAAAGGTCCTCGTACTCGACTTTGGTGCGCAGTACGGTCAGCTCATTGCCCGTCGTGTCCGCGACCTCAACGTGTATTCCGAGATTGTCCCCTGCGACATCTCGGCCGACGAGATTCGCGAGATGAACGCCTCTGCGCTCATCCTTTCTGGCGGCCCGGCCTCCGTGTACGCCGAGGACGCTCCGTCCATCGATCCTGCCATTTTTGACCTGGGCCTTCCCGTCCTGGGCTTTTGCTATGGCCATCAGATCACGGCCGTGACGCTCGGCGGCAAGGTCGGCCACTCCGAGGTGGGCGAGTACGGCCGCGCTACCATCACGCGCACGGCAGGCGCCAAGCTCTTTAACTCCACGCCCATGGAGCAGACCGTGTGGATGAGCCATCGCGACGCCGTGTCCGAGGTGCCCGAGGGCTTTACCGTTACCGCCAGCACCGACGTGTGCCCGGTTGCCGCCATGGAGTGCGTCGAGCGCAAGATCTTCACCACGCAGTTCCACCCCGAGGTCAAGCACTCCGAGTACGGTCAGCAGCTGCTGAGCAACTTCCTGTTTGAGATCTGCGGCCTGGAGCCCAACTGGAGCATGGACAACCTGGTCGAGACCATGACGGCCGAGTTCCGCGAGAAGGTCGGCGACGACCGCGTGATTCTGGCCCTGTCCGGTGGCGTCGACTCCTCCGTCGTGGCTGCGCTGGGCGCCCGCGCCGTGGGCAAGCAGATGACCTGCGTGTTCATCAACCACGGCCTGCTGCGCAAGGGCGAGCCCGAGCAGGTGGAGGAGGTCTTCACCAAGCAGTTTGACGTCGACTTTATCCACGTCCACGCCGAGGACCGTTATGCCGAGCTTCTGGCCGGCGTGACCGAGCCCGAGGAGAAGCGCCGCATCATCGGTACGCAGTTCTGGAAAGAGTTCTTCGCCGTGGCGCAGCAGCTCGAGACCGATGGCAAGCCGGTCAAGTACCTGGCTCAGGGCACCATCTACCCCGACATCATCGAATCCGGCGCTCGTAAGACGGGCGGCAAGACGGCCACCATCAAGAGCCATCACAACCTGATCCCGTTCCCCGATGGCGTGCACTTCGATCTCATTGAGCCGCTTGACCACTTCTTTAAGGACGAGGTCCGCGCGCTTGGTCTGGCGCTGGGCCTGCCGGGTCATATCGTGTTCCGTCAGCCTTTCCCGGGCCCGGGTCTGGCCATCCGTATCATCGGTGCGGTCGATAAGGAGAAGCTCGAGATTCTCAAGAACGCCGACGCCATCGTGCGCGAGGAGCTCGACGCCTACAACCAGCGCCTGTTTGAGCAGACCGGTGAGCGCAACTCCGAGCACAGCTGCTGGCAGTATTTCGCGGTCCTGCCCGACATCAAGTCCGTTGGCGTTATGGGCGACGAGCGCACCTACCAGCGCCCGATCATCCTGCGCGCCGTCGAGTCCAGCGATGCCATGACTGCCGACTGGGCCAAGCTGCCCTACGACGTGCTGGCCCGCATCTCCGGCCGCATCGTTGCCGAGGTTCCCGGCGCCAACCGCGTGTGCTACGACATCACGTCCAAGCCGCCCGCGACCATCGAGTGGGAGTAGGACGACAGGGTTCTGACCTGCGATTTTGAGTGCCGCACTATGCCGCTGAGTTTCGTTTCGTACGAGAGTCATGACAAAGCCACCAGCGACGGAGATGAGTAAAAGCGATTAAAGAGCCTCCGTTCCCTGCGTTGGGACGGAGGCTCTTTCTTTGCCGTTTTACTCCCTTGTCTCCGTTCGGGGATTATTTCTTGCTCATTTAGGGTTATTCGCGCTGAAAGATTTTGACTAGCTTGGTGTCCTTTATTTCGTAAATAATGTCTGCGACGTTCTCGACCAGCCTCTTATCGTGGGAGACGAACACTATCGTTCCGGCATAGGCGCTCATCATCTGCTCGAGGGCTTCGGCGCTCTTGATGTCCAGGTAATTTCCAGGCTCGTCCATGAGCAAGATGTTGTATCTGCCCAGCAGCATCTTCGCGAGCAGCAGCTTGATGACTTCGCCTCCCGAGAGAACGCCAACGTCCTTTGCCAGGTCACGCGGTCCGATTCCCATAGAGGCGAGGATGCTTCGGATTTCGGTCATGCTGTACTCGCAACCATCCTGCATGAACGAGATCGCAGACTGACGGGCGTCGAACTTGTAGCCTGTTTGCTCGAAGTAACCGATCTCTGCCTTGGGAGAGATGTTGATACCGTCGGCGCGTCGAGCGATTGCCTTCAGCAGGCTGGTCTTTCCTGTACCGTTGCCACCGGTGATGGCCACTTTGGCACCGAGCGGTATCTCGAATTTCGCGTGGTCATAGAGCATGCAGTTGCCGAAGCTCAAGTTGAAATCGTCTGCCGAGATGGGAAATTTACTATGCAGTTCCAGGGCCTTGCTCTGGCGGAACCGCACGGTGCGAATGCTGTCAGGGGCCTCAATCCCTTCGAGCGCTTCGAGGCGCTTCTCCATGTTCTTAGCCGCCTGGTACATCCTCTTCTGTTTGGTGCCGGTTGCTTTCTGATGTCCCAATCGACCTGCATTCTCGTTGCTTTTCTTTGCGCCCTTCTGCTTGGCGTCGACCTGCCGTGCTTTTTTCCGTTGTTTTTCGATGGCGGCTTCAAGGCGCTCGCGCTCGCGCATCGCCTCTTCGTATCGAGCCGCCTGAACTTTGCGCTCTTCTTCTTTCTGTCGCAGATAGTCGGAGTAGTCACCCCAGAATTCGGAAATACCGCCGTCTTTGAGCTCCCAGATCTTGTCCACTACCTGATCGAGAAAATAACGGTCATGGCTCACAATGAGCAGGGCTCCATCAAATGCCTTGAGTTGTCCGACGAGAAGACTGATGCCGTCTTGGTCGAGGTGGCTCGTAGGCTCATCAGCAAAGATCGCGCTTGCCTGCTGGGAGAGCGCAGAGGCAATCTTGGCGCGTGTCTCCTCTCCGCCGCTCATCGTCTCCTGCGCCACTCCGGCGACGTTGAGACGGGAGAGCATCTCACCACTGCCCTGAGCCGCATCAAGGTCGAGTTCATCGAGTTGGCCGATGAGGGCAATGCTGCCGAAACGCCTGACGTCGGCGTCCGCAATGGTAAGATTGCCGCTCAGAATTTTAAGCAGGCTGGTTTTGCCTGCGCCATTGTCTCCCACCAAGCCGATGCGATCGTAGGAGTAGATTTCCAACTCTTCGATATCTAGGATATCGCGGCCGGCATATTCCAAAAAGATGTCTTTAGCTTTGACTATGAGTTCCATAGGTTGAACCGCCTTTTGTGTATTAGCGTTTTACTGGAAGCGCAGCCATGCCAAAAAAGATTGCTCACGTCGATTTTTCGCCTTTGCCCAATTGCCGGCGCGAGCGTTTTGACCTTGCGCAAGCCGGCAAATCCGAAAATGATAGTTGGCGACGAATAAGGAGCGCGATGCGGAATGTCGGTGCAATACCTCGTCGTCGCAAGGGCTTGAAGGCTGACGCTTGAACCGATGGCTGCTGCCTCTTTTTTTCGAATACTTGGGCTATTGAATCTGCCCGGTATCTCTTTTCCCCGCGTTTCGGACGCTCGGAGCAAGCAGCATAGCCATCGCAAGCAGTACCATGGTCGCTCCAGAGCCGACGAACCATAACGGAGCTCCAAGCAGATCCGCAAAAACGGAGGGGGCTGCGAGGCCCATGGGCATGGCCCACGCCATGATGGTTCCGTAGAGGCCGAAAACGCGGCCTAGGTACTCAGGAGGTATCTGCTCCTGCATAAGGGCAGTCTGGGTTCCCGCGTACAACGGGGAGCATGCGCCCATAAGAAAGCTCACCGGCAGGAAAGCAGCGAACAATGACGGGCCGAGCGATCCGGATACGATTGCGGCAATGCCGAAGCCGGCAATCGCGGCGACCATGGTGAACGACCTATTGCGGAACCCTCCCGTAACCGCCAAGATGCCGGACCCAGCCAGCATGCCTGCAGAAAAAAGGATTTCCACCAAAGCGGCATCCCCCGTGCTACCGCCAAAATGCCCCAAGGTCATTATTGGGAACAATGCCGCGAGCGGAGAGAACGCGAAAGCGAAGACGAACCCGCACCAAAGAAGGGCGAACAGCCCCCTGTACTCCCTAATCAGCTTGTAGCCGTCCGAAATCTCAGAGAAGAGCTCTCGAACCTTATTGGAAAAGGACAAGCTGCGGTCGGCTTCATCGAGGCCCCCTGCGTCTATCTGTGCGGCGAGGACGGCTAAAGAAGCGAAAAGCGCTCCCAGCACGTCGAGGACAATCATAGCGGTAATGCCCGCCACGGGATAAATCACTGCTGCAAGCGCGGCGCCAAGAATGTATCCGCCGGACTGAATCGCCTGAGTCACCCCCGATAGGCGAACGAGATGCTCTGGCGGGGCGAGATGGGGCGTGAGAGATTGGGAGGCTGGCGTGTAGAACGAAGTACCAACTGCACGGAGAAACAGGGCGATGAGAATTAGCCATGCAGGTAAGCTGCCGGCCAACGAGGCAATCGCCAAGGCGGCACCCACCGCGGCAATGAAGAGGTCGGCGCCGATGAGGACACGTTTCAAAGGCAGTCTGTCGACAACGGCGCCCGCAAGGATTCCGAACAAAGCAATCGGCAGAAAGCCTGCCAGCGATGCTAAGGAGAGGAGAGAAGACGACCCTGTCGTGAGGGCGAGATGCCAAATAAGACCCATTTGGAGAATCGAACTCGTCAATGTCGAAACGAGCTCCCCGCCCCATACGAAACAAAGCTTGAATTGCCATGAATGGCACAGCAGAACAGACCTGCCCCGAGAGGTTTCAAATATCATGGTTATGTCCAATCGTGAAATGGCGTGCAGAAAAACAGCGCGACGCCACAACAGCGCCGCTTTCTAGGCGCTCATCCACGTGCGGAAAAGACCAACCACGACACCCCTCCTTTGTTAATTCGGTCTGGCAAACCATGTAATATTAACGAGGCTTGAGTTTGCCTGTCAAGAATCGACCATCGGAAAGGGCAATCCTCTTCGATTCCTTTTGTATCTTTGGTTGCATAGGTGACCCGCCAGGGCTATTACGCGTGGAAGAGGCGCCTGCCGAGCTGGCCGATGAGGCGCTGAAGATGGCCCTGGTCAGGCGAAACGATCCCAAGGGATGCGTACATCATTCGGATAGTAAGAATGTTGCCAGCAGGTTTTGCGGCAACCGCAAAGGAGCCGTATCCTGCAGCTGGAATCACGTTGCAGCATCCTGACCCGCATTCCGATTGGCGGACGGCCCGCTTCGGCATCCTGACCAGCACAGCGATCGAGCCTTGTCATTCCTTGGATATGCCGGTTGCTCGGGGCGGTCCCGACGGAGGCCCTCGCCTCCCCGGTCCGTGACCCAAGAAGGGCAAGCATGCTGATCTGCATGGCTGGTTCCTCCTTTATGTAGACGACCATGCAAAGAAGGGACAACCGAGGAGGCAGGTTACTGATGCGGGCTCCCGCACGCCCATGACTACCCGACGGGCTGTTTTTCATCTCCGATGCCCGCATTGCAGCATGAACGAATGTGCCTCGACATCTCTGCTGGCATGGTACGACTGGGATCGCACCTCGACGCATCCTTGCGCATACTGCCTTCCAAGTTTCGAAACCGGGAAGGAAAGTGTATGTGAGCGACGATATCGGCGCCGATTCGACGCTCGAGAGGGAGATTGCGCCGATTCTATCCATCGGGGATGCATTCCCGAAGATTCTCATCACTCGCACGAGGCATGAGCCCCATACCCGGGAGGGCGTGCTCGTGCTGAATTTCGCGAGGTGGCTGCTTGGCGGGTAGGGTTCTGAACGTCGCATTGGGATATCGCGCGACAGGGCACGCAGGGCTGTTTGTGCCCGCACGGGAAACGCCGTCGCCATGCGGGCGGCCTGTCGTGTCCGATTAGCCTTTTGCTAAACAGGCTTACGCCAACTCATGGGCAAGCCACCTGAGACTATTCACTTTGCTTATCGTTGACAAAGACCTGTGGCCTGCGGTTTTGTGAACGGCTCGTAAGCCACCCGCGTCGACTCACTTACTGTTGAAGCTGGTGGTTTGCAGGCTCAAAGGCGGTTGAGTTTCAAAACGGGCGTTTTTCGGCGATATCGAGCCTCCAAAGGCGGCTCTCCGTGCCCCTTGGGACAAAAATAAAAACTCAATACTCTGAGTTTGAAAATGGTTTTTGAAGTTGTCCCAGCTTTTGTCCCCGAAGCCGATGAAACGCGACGTCGCGTCATTCAGCGGCACTCACTTCGAGATGCCGCCGAAAACTGGGTGCAACTGGAGTGACGAGACGGCAAAACTATAACCACCGAGTGGGAATAAACGATATTCGTTGATTTCAAGCCTCTGACCTGCGAAAACAGGTCGGGGGCTTCTTATTTTGCAACCTCTGTGCAACCTTTGCGGTTTCGCGCCCCGTGAACAGGGGACGCAGCACTGTTCACGTCTGGGCCCATGTCGGCACCGATCAATGCCCGCGCTGCTTCTGCTTGCGCTTCAGCTTCCGCTGCTCGAAGCGTGTCGCTTGGGGCCCTGGCCGGAGGAGAGACGACCGCTCCCTGCGAGACTACGGAACCACCTATATCCGCTTGCTGCGGGCTTGCTTGAGCCAGTTCCTCTTGAAAGAGCCTATACCTCCGAAGAACTTGTTGTACGTCTCACCGTTCTCCTTGGCTTCGTACTTGACCAAGGCAAGTTCGATAGTGCAGAGGTAATCCGCCACTTGCTCGAGGCGGTAGTCGGTCATCGAGGTCTTGCGGCGTCGGACGACCCCTTTTGAGAGGACCTTGCCCACCGAGTCGTCTCGCCCGCGGAACTGAAGGAGCGCATCCTCGCGACCTTCGGCGACCTGTGCTGCGAGATGGAGGACTGCACCATCGCGCAGGCCGCCTATCTCAACGGCGTGCCCCTCGTCGTCGTGCGCGCCATCAGCGACAAGCCCTGCGCCGAGGGCCAGGTCGTCGACTACAACACCTTCGAGAAGAAGGCCGCCTGCGACTGCGCCCGCATCGCCACGCGCATGGTTAAGCTTTAGGCCCTGCGCGCCGGGGCCCTTCTTTATGTTGGGATCCCGGCGCGCAGGGCCCTTTCCAAAGCGAAGTGTCGAGCCGAAGTGTTGAGCGTCGGCCCTGAATGTTCAATGGCCGTTGTTTTCTGCCCCTCAAGTGGTGAACTTCTCCTCGGGGCTGTTGATTCCCCCACGCGCCCCCTTCCGTTCTCTGTGTTCCCCTTATACTCCTTGTACAAGGAGGTAAGAAGTCATGGACAAGACCGCACAGGACAGCTTGGCAAAGAAGCCCGTCGACATGAGGGATAGGATTCTCGAGCATCTCGAGGCCCTCACCTCTGCCGTCTCGCTCGACGACCTTGCCCGTCTGTCCACCTCCGACATCGCCGAGACGCTCATCATCTCCAGGAGTCTGGCGAGCCAGTACCTCAACGACCTTGTTCGCGCCGGCCTTGTGGTTAAAGTGGCGGGCAGGCCTGTCCGTTATTTTCATCGCCGCGCGTTCCAGAAGCGTTTTCAGGTAAAGCTCTCTGCAAGCGAGTACGCCTCGCTCGCCGACCTCATCCAGGCGACGGGAATCGCCGATCACCGCGACTTCGCGCGTGCCGTGGGCTTTGACCTGAGCCTCAGCTCCGTTGTCGAGCAGTGCAAGGCTGCGGTTCAGTACCCTCCGTTTGGCCTACCCATCCTCTTGAGCGGCGGCGTGGGTGTCGGTAAGTCTTTCCTTTCTCGCCTTGTGTACGAGTACGGCAAGAACCAGGGCTTGCTGTCCCGCGACTCCTCCTATGTGCGCATCGATTGCGCCGGGGTCCCGGACGCCGCCTCGTTCAACGGGCTTCTTGACGAGTCGATCGCGAAATCGCGCGGGGGTGTGGTCTTTGTAAACGGCATCGAGGCACTCTCTCCCTCTGCGATGGAGCACTGCCTTGCGACGGCCCTCGGACTCGATGCCTCCCAGGATGCGCCGCGCGCTCGCCTCGTTCTTTCGACGACGCTTTCCGCCGATGACCTGAAGGTTTCCTCGGCCTACAGCAAAATGCCCATCTGTGCCCGCGTCCCCTTACTCAAGGAGCGGACCCCCGAGGAGCGCGAGGATCTCATCTTGAGCTTCCTGCGCAGCGAGGGGTGCCGAATCGGTTCTGATGTGAAGATCAGCCGCGGCGCATACCGTTGCCTCGTGAACGCGGACTTTTCCGATAACATCGCCGGCTTGCGCGCCTGCGTGACGAACTGCTGCGCCAAAGCGTTCCTCAATCGCGAGGGCGACTACGTCGTCGTTCGCCCGTATCTTCTTCCCAGCGGACTCCTCTCCTCCGCGCAGATCGATCAACAGCCCGACGATGGCGTTCTGATCGACGCGTCCCTGGATGCCGCCGAGAGCACAGGGCCGGTCGAGCAGGCGCTCGATGCCCTGTGCTCTCTCGATGAGCGATTCTGCGCCGGGGAGCTCTCTGTCTCCGAGCTCGTCTCGCAAGCTGTCTCCGCTGTGCGCGGCGTTGAGGATCACTTGATCTTCGGCCGCGGCGTTACCTCCTCGAGGTCGCGCGCCTTCGAGCGCATCGTGGGCGCGGTCCTTGCCGACGCAGGCTCTTCTTATGGCATCGAGCTTTCGAGGAAGGTCGCTTTTCTACTGGCCCAGGAGATTTGCCTGCAGTTGTGGCCGGGTATCGGCCTGGCTAAGCGAAAGTCTGCCTGTGCGGAGCAAATCGCCCATCTCCTCGGTGCCGTGACCTCCGAATTGCCGTTTGCCTCGAGTGTCTCCGATCAGGTCGCCGCAGACGTGGAAGGGGCGCTCGGAATCTCGCTCGATCACTTCACGAAGACGCTTCTGACGCTGTGCGTCGCGTCGGAGTCTCGCGATGCGAAGGCCCTTCGGACGCTCTGCGTCATCTTGTCCCACGGCTACTCAACGGCGACGAGCATCGCCGACGCGGCGAACCGTATGCTCGGCATGCATGTGTACAAGGCGGTCGACATGCCCTACGACCAGCAGCTGAAGGACATCGTCGGTCCGCTCCAGCGCCTCGTCGACCGCCATTCCTACTGCACCGGGGTCGTGTTCCTCGTCGACATGGGCTCCTTGGAGGAGGCCTATAAGGCCCTCGAGAACGTTACCGACTCCACTATCGGCGTGGTGAACAACGTCTCTACCGGTCTTGCGCTCGAGATCGGGGTCGGGCTGCTCGGCGGCAAGTCCATCGCCGAGGTTCTTGGCGATGCGACCGCCGCGTGCGTGACGCACTGCAAAGTGATCGAGCGCGTCAACCGTGAGGACGCCATCGTCTTCTGCTCCGAGTCCGGGGTCGACGCCGCGGAGAGGATACGCCAGCTCGTCTCGCAGAGCCTCCCGCGCACCATAGGCGCGCGCCTGCTCACGAGGCCCTTCAAGCAGCTCGTCGCGAACGGGTCGAACGACGCCGTTTTCTCCGAGCACCGCGTCTGCGCCGTCATCGGCACGGGAGACCCCGGGGTCGCCTCCGTCCCCTTCGTCGCCCTCGAGGACATCATGTCGACGGCGTCTGCCTCTAAGGTCGATGCCGTGTTCGGCAGGTGGCTTGACGCTTCCGAGCTCTCTTCTTTCCACGAGAAGCTGCTCTCGAACATGACGCTGCAGAACGTCATCCGCTCCATCACCATCCTCGACCCGGAGCGGCTATTCCACGAGATCGAGAGTGCCGTGCACGAGCTTCAGCGCAGGACAGGCGAGAAGATCGGCAGCAACGCCATCATTGGGCTCTACGTCCACCTCTGCTGTCTCGTCGAGCGCCTTGTTACCAGAAACCCCATTGAGACCTACGTTGGCCAGGACCGCTTCGAGGAGGAGCGTGCCGATTTCATCGAGTCCTTCAGGCAGAGCTTCTCGAGCATCTCGACGCGCTATCGCGTAGAGGTTCCCGTAAGCGAGATCGCATATGTCTTCGACTACATAAGCGTGAGCGCCGCCCCGGCGCGAGAAGAGCGCCTCGGCTCCTCGGACCTCCTGCTCGACGAGTGACCTTCCCCGCGCCGCCGCAAGCTGACTGCGCGTCCTCAATAATCCGATAACCCCTTGCCCGGCGCGAATCCGGATAGCGCCGAGGCAGTACCGAACGTAAAACTTCATTTGATAGGAGCAAACATGAGTGTTGTTATGGCACGAATCGACAATCGCCTGCTTCACGGCATCATCGTGACGCAGTGGGCCCCGGTGTCGGGCGCGACCCGAGTCATGGTCATCGACGACAAGGTCGCCGGCGACGAGGTCCTGAAGTCCACTATGAGGATGGCGCGCCCCGCGGGCATGGCCGTCTCGATCATCTCCGAGCAGACCGCGCTCAAGAACTTCGCGGCGGGCAAGTACGACCGCGAGAAGGTCTTTGTCATCGCCAAGGAGCCCGAGACGATCCTTCACCTGGTCGAGTCGGGCGTCGAGCTCCCGTCGCTGATCGTCGGCGGCTCGCTCGTCAAGGAGGGCGGCGTCCAGCTCACCCAGCGCGCCTATGCCTCCGCCGAGAACGTCCAGAGCTACAAGGCGCTCATCGCCCGCGGCGTCAAGGTGACGGCACAGTTCGTGCCCGCCGACAAGCCCGTCTCCGTCGCCGACCTCATCTAAGGAGGGATCATGGTCAACTTCACTATCCTGCAGGTCGTCCTTTTGACCCTGCTGGCCTTCATCAAGCACGTGGACTACTACGGCATCCCGATGATCTTCGTCAACTATGCCGTCTTCTGGGGCCTTATCACCGGCGTCGTCATGGGCGACTGGCAGACCGGCCTCGTCATCGGCGGCACCATCCAGCTCATGCAGCTCGGCGTCGCGGGCTTCGGCGGCTCGTCGATTCCCGACTACGGCACGATGGCCATCATCGCCACCGCCTACGGCGTGACCCTGGGCGCGGACACGGGCCTCGCCATCGGCCTGCCGGTCGGCATGCTCGGCATCCAGCTCGACGTCATCGTCAAGATCCTCAACGGCTTCGTCGTCGAGAAGTCCCAGAAGTTCTGCGACGAGGGCAAGTTCAAGCAGATGAACGCCATCCTGTGGGTCTGCCCCGTGCTCTTCGGCCTGTGCGCCGCCCTGCCCGTCTTTGTCTCCGTGACCCTCGGCCAGCCCGCCGTCAACTGGCTCCTCGAGGTTATGCCCCAGTGGTTCCTTTCCGGCCTCACCCTCGCCGGCAAGATGCTCCCGGCCGTCGGCATCGCCATGCTGCTGCGTTACATGCCCACTGGCAAGTACTTCCAGTACCTGCTCGCCGGCTTCTTCCTCTCGGCCTTCCTGAACGTGCCCATCATCGGCGCCGCCATCGTCGGCGTTGCCCTCGCGATCGCGTTCTACCAGCGTGCCGAGAGGGACACCGAGCTCGCCGCCCACGCTTCCGCAGACGCCTTCATCGGAGAGGATGAGTAACCATGGAAAACGAGAACATCACCGCCGTCGCCGAGGGCAAGCCCTCCGGCTACAAGGTCACCAAGAAGGACCTGCGCAACGCGAACTGGCGCTGGCTCATGAGCGTGTGCACCTTCAACTACCAGACCCAGCAGGGCGCCTCAGTCGCCTACGCTCTCTCGCCGGTCCTGAGGAAGATCTACACGAACGACGAGGACTATAAGCAAGCGCTCAACAACCACTTCCGCTACTACAACACCCAGCCTTGGCTCGCCGCCATCATCCTTGGCGCCTGCGTGGCCATGGAGGAACGCGACGGCCTAGCGGCGGCGGACGCCGTCCAAGACCTGAAGATCGGCACCATGGGACCGCTCGCCGGCGTCGGCGACTCCCTGCTCATGACCATGATCCCGACCATCATGGGCTCCATCGCCGCCTACATGGCCATCGAGGGCAACCCCGTGGGAGCCGGCATCTGGTTCGCGCTCATCCTGGCCATCTTCTGGGTCCGCATGCACGCCCTCGAGTTCGGCTACAAGCAGGGCGTGAAGCTCGTCACCGACTTCAGCGAGAAGCTTCCCAATCTCACTGCCGCCGCCTCCGTGCTCGGCCTCACCGTGGTCGGCTGCCTCATCGCCTCGGTCATCGGCGTCACCTGCCCGATTAGCTTCAGCTTCGGCGACGTCTCGATGGAGATTCAGCCGCTGCTCGACAAGATCCTGCCTGCCATGATCCCCGCCGCCATCACGGGAAGCGCGTATTACCTTCTTACCAAGAAGAACGCGAGCATGACGGCCCTCATCCTCGTGGTGATTGTCCTCGCGATGGTCGCCTCCGCCGCCGGCATCCTCGCCTAGCTTCGACCCAAGAGATTGGTGAATCAATGAGAAAGATAGTTGTGGCGAGCCATTCCCTTCTCGCCCAGGGCTTCAAGGACACCCTCGAGTTCCTTACGGGTAAGAGCGACGCCGTCAACGCCGTGTGCGCCTACGTGAACGACAACGGCGAGGGGCTCGACGCGGCGGTCGAGGCGGCTCTTTCGGGCACTGACGAGGTCGTCGTCCTCACCGACGCGCTCGGCGGCAGCGTGAACCAGCGCTTCTCTCGCTTCGCCTCCGACCGGATCCACGTGATCGCGGGTGTCAACCTCCCGCTCGCCATGACGGTCGTGCTCGCGCGCCCCGACGAGAAACTCGACTTCGACGCCCTCGTCGACGAGGCGCGCCAGCAGATCGTCTACGTGAACGGTGCCAGTTCCGCCGAGTGCGAAGACGACGAATAGAGGAGGTCGACGATGAGAGAGTTCCTTAAGGACGTGTGGATGCACGGCGGTGAGGAAAGCCGCGCCATCACCCCCGAGAACATCACGGGCGAGAAGGGCCGTGCCGCCATGTCGGCCAGCCACCTCGGCGTCGGCCGCAAGGGCTCGTGCTGCGTGCCCCTTGAGTCCGGCGAGACCATCACGCTCGCGGACATCGAGGGCCCCGGCATCATCCGCCACATCTGGATGACCGTCCCCGACAAGACCGCCGCCGGCAGCTTCGTCATGCGCGACCTCGTGCTGCGCTTCTACTGGGACGACGAGGAGACCCCCTCGGTCGAGTGCCCTGTCGGCGACTTCTTCTGCAACGGCTTCGGTGAGCGCGCCATCGTCAACTCGATGCCCATCTGCGTGAACCCGACGGGCGGCATGAACTGCTACTTCGAGATGCCTTTCAGGAAGCACGCCAAGGTCACGCTTACGAGCGAGCACCCCGGGTTCATTAAGTACATCTTCTACACGTTCAACTACGCGCTCACCGACGTGCCGGACGACGCCATGTACTTCCACGCCCGTTTTAACCGCGAGCGCAGCACCCGCAGGGGCGTCGACTACACCGTGCTCGACGGCGTGCGCGGTAAGGGCTACTACGTCGGCACCTACATGGCCCTGTGCGCCCTGGAGCGCTATTGGTGGGGCGAGGGCGAGATGAAGTTCTTCCTCGACGGCGACGAGGAGTTCCCCACGGTCACCTCGACGGGAGCCGAGGACTACTTCGGCGGTGCCTGGGCCTTCCTCGACAGGCCGCCCCATGCGCTGCCCGAGGCGCAGTGCTTCAACACGCTGTTCGCCGGCTACCCGTACCGCTCGACGCGCGACGCCACGCGCGACCGCTTCAGCGCGGGCAAGCCGAACCCGAACCCGATGCTCGCAACCAACGACGACGCGCTGCCCAGGCACGGCCTCTACAGGTGGCACCTTCCCGACCCGATCTCGTTCAAGGAGGACCTGCGCGTGACGTTCCAGGACCTCGGCAACGACGACATCAAGCTCTACGAGCGCGAGGACGACATCTCCACCGTCGCCTACTGGTACCAAAGCGAGCCGCACGCCGTGCTCGCCCCGTTTGCCGCAAGGCAGGACCGCGTGCCCAGGTAGGGTCGCCTCGAAACAAGCCAACGTTATGGGCACCCGCGGTTGACCATGACTGCGGGCGCCCCTTTGTAAGGAGGATCACATGAGCGAAAAGCAAATGAGGCTCGGCGCCCTCGAGGCCGGCGGGACCAAGATGGTCTGTGCCGTGGTGTCCGGCGACGGCGAGGTCCTCGACCGTATGGAGACCCCGACGCTTGCGCCCGCCGAGACCGTCCCGCAGATGATCGAGTGGTTCGCCGCCCGCGATGTGGACGCGTTGGGCATCGGCGCCTTCGGCCCGACCTGCGTCGACCCCGCCGACGAGCGCTACGGCTCCATCCTCCAAACGCCCAAGCTCGCGTGGCGAGGCTATGGTCTTCGCGCCGCGTTCGCCGACGCCCTCGGGATTCCGGTGGCCTACGATACGGACGTGAACGTTGCCTGTCTCGGCGAAGCGGTCTTCGGCTGCTGCAAGGGGCTCAAGGACGCCGTCTACGTGACCATCGGCACCGGCGTGGGCGCGGGCGTCATGTGCGCGGGCAGGCTCCTTCACGGCATGCTGCACCCCGAGGCCGGCCACATGCTGGTAAGGACTCGTCCCACCGAGGAAGGACGCTGCGTCTGCCCGAGCCACGCGAGCTGCCTCGAGGGCCTCGCCTCCGGCCCCGCCATCGCCGCGCGCTGGGGAAAGCCCGCGGCCGAGCTCGCGGACAACGATGAGGTGTGGATGCTCGAGGGGGATTATCTGGGGCAGATGTGTGCGAACCTCGTGCTCATGTACTCGCCTCGCCGCATCGTCCTCGGCGGCGGCGTGATGCACCAGGAGCAGCTCTACGGCATCGTCCGCAAGAAGACCCTCGAATATCTGGGTGGCTACATCCAGACCGCCGAGCTTAAGGACATGGAGAGCTACATCTGCGCCCCGGGCTGCGGCGGCGACCAAGGAATCCTCGGCGCGGCCGAGCTGGCAAGAAGGGCGCTCGCGTAACTTGCGCTCTCTCCGCCATACAACGCGTTAAGGAAAGACGAGCGCTTCTTGCCAATTGGGCGGCAAGAAGCGCTCGTCTTTTGCATTTTTGTCTCTCAAAATCTTATTTTCACGATTTGCATTTTCATCCCGTTGTCACCGACCCTTGCGAGAAACCGGAAAAAGCCGCTGACAGAAGGATCCCTCAAATCGTTGTAGCCCAGCATATAGCCGCGACTTGTGACCTGCAGACGGCTGTCCCACGTGCCGATTTCCTTGGCGGCATCCGAAACCGCAAAATATGCCCCTACATCCTTGATTTTTGCAGTCTTAAGCCATGTTTTTGCGATCATCTTTACTGCCGTCCGATTGGCAGCATCAAAGACCAGCACACCGCCGGGGAAAGCGTCTGCCATCCCCCGTACCAGTTCCCGGACCTGCTGGGTCAGAAAGTAATAGAACACCCCGGAGGCAAAGAACACCGCCCCGCCGGAGGCATCGATCTTGTCAAACCATGCGGGGTCTTTCAGGTCGCAGGGGATGTTTTGCTCCCGCTCCCCGGCGGGCAGCAGCTGCTGCCGCAAGGCAATCACATCCGGGAAGTCCAGATTGTAGATCTTGCATCTACCGTTGTCGCAGGTTCTGCCGGTGTTGTCCAGCCCGCAGCCCAGATTGACCACCGCCGCATTGGGGTGGCCTTTCAGGTAATCCCGCACCTCGAAAGCAAGATCACTCTGCCGTGTGGCCACCTCCAGCGCACCAAAGCGCTGCATCAGGCTGCGGGAGTTTTTCTCTGCCTCTGAAAAGTCGTAGTCGATCTGGTCGATCAGATGCACCGCTGTTTCGTCTTGGTAAAGGTTCGGATACAGCTCGGTGCACAGCTTCCGGGAATACAGCGGGAGGATCAGCGTCTCCTGCACGGTGTTTTTCTCAATTTTACATTTCATAGGTTCCTTCCTCAGTGAATAAAAACTGTCATAATTGCCGCCAGCACAGCCGCTATGACCGTCATACCTATCACCACGTGCAGGATGGATGCAAAAATGCCCGCATGGCGTCCTCAAACGCCATATCCGCCACACTGCCTTGCAGAACGGCGCAACGCCCCTCCTGAATTGCAGTTCGGTTGAGCTTTCTAGCCTTCTCCACGCTGACGGGCGAATAGTCGATGCCCTTGACGACGCCATGCGGGCATTTTTTCAGCAGCCGTTTTATGTTTGCCCCGCCGCCGCAGCCGCAATCCAGCACCTTGGCATTTGGCGCAAGTCGTAGAAATTGAAGTCCCCACTGCGCCACAGGGCTGTGGCCCAGATTCATCATGGCAACCATAAGTTTTCCGCCGAGGCCCACGGGCTTGCGGGTGTTTTCAAAGAACGACATCTGGTCCCTCCGATTTCGTGCATTCCGCATAGGTCAACGGGAACGAAGCCTTCAGCACCGCGCTTTTCTGCACCGCCCAGCCGTTTTGACGCAGGAAACACAGGTATTCCTCGCTTGTCCACCTGCTGTGGAGGGGGAATCCTGCCATACTCATGAAAAAGGCTTTTACCTTGCCGGAAACCGAGTTTCCCGCGTGGGTGAAGGTTGGCGCGATGAGCACGCCGTCGTCCTTCAGCACCCGCCTGATTTCTTGCAGGGCCTTTTCTGGATGCGGCACTATGTGAAGCGCGTTGGACGCGATCACCACTTCGAAGGACTTCTGTGCATAGGGCAGGCAGAACATATCTTGTACGGAAAAGTGTAACTTTGCGGATTGATTGTCCCGCTTTGCTTCAAGGATCATCTGTGCAGAAGCGTCCGTAGCCTCGATATGCTCCGCTGTATTCACGATGCTCTTTGCGATAAGCCCCGTGCCGGTGGCAACCTCCAGCACGGTTTTTGCTTTCACCACCGGCCGGATCAGCCCATACATCTTCTCATACGCCGCCCGGTCGTTTCGCATGAAACGGTCATACCGACCGGCATTCTTGTCCCAGAAACCCTCGCGTTCGTGCATGGCTGTCGCCCCCAAAAAGTTAGAGCAATCTAACCATAACACACGAATCATGCAGTAAGATAAGGCTAACCTCATTTTCCTGGCTAAGACGCATCTCTCCGGTTTTCGCTTATAACGGCGCGAGTCAGATACTAGGCTGGAGCTGAAGAAGGAGCTTGGCGGACAGGTAGGTCGATACCGGTTCCCGGATCGGTGATCCAGCCAATTACACCAGGGCTCTAGTCATTGAGTGGGAGTAAGCCGATGGGGCTTTGACTTGCACTTTTGAGTGCCGCACTGTGCCGCTGAGTTTCGTTTCGTACGAGAGTCACGGCAAAGCCACCAGCGACATTGGTGAGTAAATCCGATTATCGAGCCTCCGTCCCCATGTTGGAACGGAGGCTTTTTCTTTATCTTTTATACTCCCTTGGGGGTGCGGATGGTCGATGGTATAGAACTGGTTGATGGAATACTCGACGTTCTGGCCCAGGTACTCGTATTGAAAGATAAGCGCGAGATCGAGGAAATAGAACAACAGCATAGCCGCGGCAAAGAGGAACGAGCGACGCCACGAAACGAAGTAGGCCGAAAGTGACACGGAGCCCGATGCCACGCAGACGAGCATCACGAAGATGGTATAGAGGTAGAACGCTGTCTCCAAAGCGAGCCTCCTCGATAATGCACAGAGTCCGATGATGAACCATGGCGATCTAGGGCGGATTAGGCTGCATCACGCGTTGAGAAGCCGGCAAAAAATGCATTGGCTTTCTTCTGCCACAGAAACCAGTTCAATTTCAATACGTCTAGGCGTTAGGATTATTGGGGATTAGGTGTGCGGTGAGCTATCGTAATCTGAAAATAATCTTGGTTATTTCTTCTCAAAACTACGGGTGCGCCCCATGCTGTGTGGCGTAAGGGAGCGTCTCGCTCATTTCGGGGCGCTTCTAGGGAGCGCGGTCCGCAAGGGGCGGCCCGGCCAACGAATTTTGAAGGAGATTTCAATGGTCAAGGATTACATCGACACCAACGACTTCACAAAGGAAGAGCTGCTCGGCATGGTCGATCTGGCCATCGCCATGAAGGGGCTCATAAAGGAGGGCGGCGAGTACCCGCACCTGCTGAAGGACAAGACCCTCGGCATGATCTTCCAGCAGGTGTCCACCCGTACCCGCATCTCCTTCGAGACGGCCATGACCGACCTCGGCGGTCACGCCCAGTTCTTCGGCCCCGGCTCCATCCAGCTGGGTGGCCATGAGTCCATCGAGGACTCCGGCCGCGTCATGGGAAGCCTCGTCGACATCCTCATGGCCCGCGTTGATCGTCATAAGGATGTAGTGAGCTTGGCGAAGTACTCCGCGGCCCCCGTCATCAACGGCATGAGCGAGTACAACCATCCCACCCAGGAGCTCGGCGACCTCATGACCATGATCGAGAACTTGCCCGCCGGTAAGAAGATCGAGGACTGCAAGTTTGCCTGGATCGGCGATGCCACCCAGACCTGCGCGTCGCTCATGTTCATCTGCTCGAAGATGGGCATGGACTTCGTGCAGTTCGGGCCGAAGGGGCATCAGATTCCCGACGGCTGCCTGCATATCGGCACCGATGAGGAGCGTGCTGAGTTCGGTAAGAAGCTCATGGCTATTGGCGAGGAGAACTGCAAGGTCTCCGGCGGCACCATCACCATTTCCGACGACATCTCCTGCATCGAGGGCGCCGACTTCGTGTACACCGATGTGTGGTACGGCCTCTACGACAGTGAAGTCTCCAGCTCCAGCTACATGGATGTGTTCTATCCGAAGTACCAGGTGACCTGGGATATGATGAACGTTGCCGGTCCGAACAGCATGTTCATGCACTGCCTGCCCGCCAACCGTGGCGAAGAAGTGGTTGACGAGGTCATGGACGATCCCGAGCGCTCCCTGTGCTGGGTCGAGGCCGAGAACCGCAAGCACTCCATTCGCGCCATCCTGGCCACTCTGTGCCCCCAGAGCGAGCCCGACGAGCAGAAGGCCGCGGCATACCGCGCCACCATCAATGAGCGCATGGCGGCCTTCGGTAAGCACGGTCTGTAAGACGTACCAGGTCGGGCGAGCTGCGGCTCGCCCGCCTTCGCATTTGTGAACAGTGTGAACAGGGGACGTAGCTCTGTTCACACCAGGACCCATGTCGGCGCCGGTCAATGCCCACGATGCTTCTGCTTGCGCTTCAGCTTTCGCTGCTCGAAGCGCGCCTCCGCCTCATCCGCGCGACGCTGGCTTCTTGCATGGGCTGACTCCCGCTTCATCGCTTCCCGCTGTGCCGCGAGAGCCTGCTGCGCCTTGGTGCTCATCGCTGGCTGCTTGAGGGCTTTCGCCGCCTCGCGGGCGCGCCGCTTGGGGTTCTTCGCGGGCTTGCTCGCCTCGGTCGAATCGTGACCGAAGAACGAGAGCTTCGCCCATTTGCCGACAACGAATCGCAGGATCTCCTCATCGGACGGCTCCGCGCCGAAGACGATGCGGGCGGCGCCGTACCTTCCGTCCTCGACATGCTCCGCCAGCCCGACCCAGAATTGGCCGTCGTGATATACGGTCAGGGTGGACGACATGCTGATCTGCATGGCTGGTTCCTCCTTTATGTAGATGACCATGCAGAGAAGGGACAACCAAGGAGGCAGGTTACTGATGCGGACTCCCGCACGCCCACGACTACCCGACGGGGACTGTGTTTTCATCTCTGGTGGACGCATTGTAGCACGCGTGAATGCGCCCGGCATCGCTGCTGACATGGCGCAACTGGGATCCGCTCCTCGATGCACCCTTGTGCGTATTTCCTTATCGGTTTCGAAACTTTAAAAAAATTCGAGTTTCGAAACCGAGAAGGAGCTGATGATGGATTGGGTCGACCGCAACCGTCTCTTCATCGACAAGGTGCAGCTGTGCGAGGGTTTCGAGAAAGCAATTAACAGCATTCGCGCACGTGGAGGATGGGATATCTATCTTACGGGATCGAACGCGTTCCTCCTGAGTTCGGATCTGGCGACCTCGTTCACAGGGCGCCACAGGGAGGTACACATCCTCCCCTTCAGCTTCGGCGAATACCGCTCCTACTTCGACGAGCAGGGGGCCGTCGACGACGACTTCGACGGATTCATCAGGCGCGGCGGGCTCGCCGGGTCCTACGATTACGATGGCATCTCGGAGTCGTACGGTTTCCTTCGGCGCGGGCGGATTGGGACCGAGCGCCGATCTAGAGGCACTCGGTCAGAATCTGGAACACCTCGCTGCGCTCCAGTTTCTTGGCGCAGCCGCCGGTGAGTACGCAGGTGTCCGCAACCTTGTGCAGCGTCTCGTCGGACGCGTCGGAGCCCATCTCGGCGAAGCTCGTGGGAAGCCCCATCTCGCCGATGAACGTTTGCAGGCGGTCGATGCCCTCCAGCGCCACCGTAAGGTCGTCTTTGCCCTTGGCGTCGACGCCCCACACCTCGCGCGCCCAGTGGGCGAACTGCGCGGGCGCCTCGGGGGCCAGGTGGCGGTAGAGCGCAGGGTGGATGACCGCGAGGCCCATTCCGTGGTTGGTGTGGGTGTACGCGCCGTACTGGTGTTGGATCATGTGCGCCTGGAAGTCCGTTGACTTGCCGATCTTGAGCACGCCGTTCTCGGCCATGGCGGAGTCGTATACGAGCTCGCTGAGCGCCTCGAGGTTCTGGTCGTCGTTCGCGATGATCCGCATGTTGCGGATGACGTTACGCTGGATGGCGAGGTTGATGTCGTCGGTGACATTGCGCCCGCGCGGGCTTCCGAAATAGCTCTCCATGCAGTGCGAGAGCGTGTCGAACGCGCCGCTCATGAACTGCGCGTGCGGTACGGTGAGCGTGAGTGCCGGGTCGAGCGCCGCCCACATGGGCATCGCCCCCAGATAGGCGCCCTTCACGTGCGTCTCCTCGTTGGTGATGACGGCGCCGTTGTTCTGCTCGGCACCCGTGCCGGAGAGCGTAACGATGCAGCCCATGGGGATGAACGAACTCGGCATCTTGCCGTCGGCGTGCTCGAACGTCTCGATGTCCTCGTCAAGCATCGCCTGCGCGGAGACTACCTTGCAGCAGTCGAAGACCGACCCGCCGCCGACGGCGAGAATGAAGTCGACCTGCTCCTCGCGTGCGAGCGCGGCGCCTTCCTGGCACTTCTCGTAGGTCGGATTGGGCATGATGCCGCCGAAGTCCACCACGCGCTTGCCCGCGCTCGTGAGCTTATCGACCACGTGGCCGTAAACGCCGGTTCGTTTGACCGAGCCTCCGCCGTAGGCGAGCATCACTGTCTTGCCCATGGCACCCATCTCGGCGTCGAGTGCCTGGTCCATGGCCCCCTCGCCGAAGTAGTTCCTGACCGGGTAGTCGTACGTGAATGAGTTCATGGCAATTCCTCCTAGTAAGTTATCAGTGCGCTCTGACGCTCGTCTACACGTTGCGCACGAGCCCGGACATCCATTCGATGGTGGCGGGGTCGTGGTGGTCGAAGAACGCGCTGCGCCCGGTGTCGAGCGCGGCGATGGCGACCATCTCGTCGTCGCCCAGCGCGAAGTCGAAGACGTCGAAGTTCTGCTCCATGCGATCGCGGTGCGTGCTCTTAGGGATGCAGACCACACCGCGCTGCAGCAGCCAGCGCAACACGACCTGGGCGACCGTCTTGCCGTGCGCCTCGCCGATGCGAGCGAGGACCTCGTTGCGGAAGAGGCCGTTTCTGCCCTCCGCAAAGGGCGCCCAGCCCTCCATGGCCACCTCCTTGCCGGCCATGTACTCCTGCGCCTCGCGCTGCTGGAAGAACACGTTGCACTCGACTTGGTTCACGGCGGGGGCGATGCGGTTGAACGAGATGAGGTTTGCGAGGTGATCGGGGTAGAAGTTAGCTGTGCCTATGGCGCGGATAACGCCCTGCTCGTAGAGCTCCTCCATGGCGCGCCACGCGCCGAAGACGTCGCCGAACGGCTGATGGATGAGGTAGAGGTCGACGTAGTCGAGCCCCAGCCGCTTGAGTGACGCGTCGAAGCCGCGCTTGGCCCCCTCGTAGCTCACATCCGACATCCACAGCTTGGTCGTCACGAACACCTCGTCGCGCGGCAGGCCGCTCGCACGAATGGCGGCCCCGACCGCCTCTTCGTTGCCGTAGCTCGCGGCCGTGTCGAGCAGCCGGTAGCCGACCGAGAGCGCGTCCTCTACGGCGCGCTGGCATTCCGTGGCGTCCGGGATCTGGTACACGCCGAAGCCGAGCTGCGGCATCCTGACGCCGTTGTTCAAGGTGATGTAGTCCATGGTACCTTCCTTCCTCGCAACTTGACGTATCCACCATACGAGGGGCGCCGTACCGGCGGAAGTTTCCGTTGGTGAGGGTTCTATAACGCTGGGGTGCGCACGGGGTTATAATCCGCGGGTTCTAGGCGTCACCTCAAAGAGATCGGCGCCGAGCTCGTCGGCGATGGCCTGAGCTACGACAGCGGTGTGGCCCTGTGCCGAGTAGCAGGCCACGAGGACGTTGCCGTCTGCAGCGGGCACTGCGGCGGGCTCGTCCTCGACAGCCGACTGGTCCTCGGCGGCGGCTTGGTTGGTCCGTTATCGTCTGAGCGCTACTCCTGCGCGTCGAAATCGGGGCGTATGGCCAGGTAGCCCTCGAGTGCTTCCTCGGTGGCGGTGTAGTAGGTCATGGTTCCGTCGAGCTTGGCAATCTCGGCCATCTCGTCTTCGGTGAGGGAGAAGTCGAAGATGTTCGCGTTGTCGGCGATGTGGGCGGGGTTCTTGGAGCCGGGGATGATGGAGGTGCCCATCTGCACGTGCCAGCGCAGGATCACCTGGGCCGGGGTCTTGCCGTACTTCTCGGCGAGAGCGACGAAGACGGGCTCCTCCAGAAGACCTTTGTCGCCGTGGCCGAGCGGGTACCACGCCTCGATCACCGTGCCGTACGGCGCGAGGTAGGCGCGCAGGTCGCGCTGGGCGTGGTAGGGGTGGCACTCAACGGTCACGAGCTGCGGCTTGATGTCGGCGACCTCGATGACCTCGGCGATCTTGTCTTGCGGGAAGTTGGAGAGGCCGAGGGCGCGCACCTTGCCTGCGCGGTACGCCTCTTCCATCGTGCGCCACGCGGCCAGGTAGTCGCCTACCGGCTGGTGCAGGATGAGCATGTCGACGTAGTCGAGCCCCAGGCGCTGGAGCGTGGCGTCCACCGCCGACATGCCCGCGTCGTAGACGCTCGGCCAAAGCTTGGTGGAGACGAAGATCTTGTCGCGCGCGACGCCGCTCTTGGCGATGGCACGGCCTACGGCGCGCTCGTTCATGTAGGCGTTGGCGGTGTCGATGTGCTCGTAGCCAGCCGTGAGCGCGGCGGTTGCGGACGCCTCGGCCTCGGCCGGGGTCATGAGGAAGGTGCCCAAACCCTCGATGGGCATCTCTACGTCGTTGTTGAGCTTCAGATACTCCATGGTCTCCTCCTTAATGGTGACTTTTCGAATACAAGGCTACGGCGTTTACTGACGTGCGAGAAGTTCACGTTGGAATGATGGATATAACCATGGGGTATATACGGCACATAATGCGTGACAGGAGGATCGATGTACAACCCACAGCTTGACACTTTCATCCGCGTGGCGGAGGCGGGCAGCTTCTCCAAGGCGGCACAAGAGTCCTTCATCACGCCCACGGCCGTCATCAAGCAGATGAACCTGCTGGAGTCGCGGCTAGGCCTTACGCTGTTCCACCGATCGCATCAGGGGCTTTCGCTTACGCGAGCAGGCAGGTCGCTGCTCGCCGACGCCCGCCATATCGTGCAGTACTCTCAAGAATCAATCGCACGCGCCCGCGTCGCCGAGCGTGGAGAGAAGCGCATCATCCGCGTGGGAGTGTCGCTCATGACGCCCAGCACGCCGCTCACGAAGCTGTGGCCGAAGGTGAAGGAACGTTGCCCTGGCATGAGCCTTCAGGTGGTCACGTTTGAAAACACACCCTCGGCGGCGCGCGGCTTGGCGAACCTCGGGCAAGACATGGATATCGTGGCGGGGATTTTCGACGATGCCTTTCTTAAAGAGCGCGGGTGCCTGGGCCTCGAGCTTTCGCGCGAGCCGCTCTGGTGCGCCGTTCCCGTCGACAACGAACTCGCCAAACGCGACATCGTCACATTCGACGACCTCCACAATCACAGTCTTATGCTTATACGCCGGGGCTGGAACGCCGAAATCGACCGCGTGCGCGACGAGATACTCTTGCATCATCCTCAAATCGCGCTCGTAGACTTCCCGCAATATCGGGCGGAGGTGTTCAATCGCGGCGCGAACGAGGACCTCGCGCTTGCGACGCTGCCGTTGTGGGCCAACGTCCACCCCATGCTCAAAACCGTCCCTACCGATTGGGACTGTCTCGTGTCTTACGGGCTGCTTCATTCGTCGCACCCCGCAGACCATGTACGGGAGTTCCTCGATGCGGTGTCTGCCGCGCTCGAGGCAAAGCATCGATAGGCAATCGCGAGCAGATGCGCTTATGCCTATGGGGACAACGGGAATAACAGCCTCCGAACCTTCTGGTTCGGAGGCTTTCTTTTTGCATGTCTGCCTAAAACGACTCCTTGCCAAAGCCCCTTGAGCATCGGGCGGCATTATTGAGTGTGGGCGTTATCGTAGGTATCTTTGATTTCTTCCGGCAAATTGTCGGGAATCAGCGCCTTCACTCTATCCTCGTTGCCATCTTGGATCGCCTGCTCGTAGTACCAGCATTTGAACTTCAACATATCCAGCGCACGGTTCATATTCGCGATCTCCGACTCCATGTGGGCCTTTCGCTCCTCGAACATGGCCTTGCGCTTGGGATATGTCGATGGGCCCTCCGCACACCATTCCATGAACAGTCGGATGTCCTTAATCTCCATCTCAGCCTTCTTTAAGCATTCGATGACCCGAAGCGCCTCGAGTTCCGTATCACCGAATCGGCGAATGCCGGACGTCCGCTCCAATTCCGGGAACAATCCCTGCTTGTCGTAATAACGCAGCGTGGAAACGGGCAGATCAAACATCTCCGCCACCTGTCCGATTGTGTACATGGTCCCTCCGGACAAATCTCGAATTTACTCCTTGACCTAAAGTTAGGTTTAGGTATTACCTTTATTTTCGTCAATACAAATCGGGAGCGCAAGGGATTTTCGCCAAAGGCGCACGCTTGCCGGAACGGTTTTCGCCGGCGGCGTGAACGAAGTGGGCGAAAGCACGGGGCATTTTGCTCTGGAGTAGGTGCAACGAGTGGGCATGGGAGTCTAGGCGCGGCTTAGCTGCGCGGAAGCAGTTTTGCACTCAAAACCATCGACAGGAGGAAATCGATCATGGCAATTAAACAGACGGCAGGTAGAGATGCCTTGGGGGACTTTGCCCCCAAATTCGCACAGCTCAATGACGATGTGCTTTTCGGCGAGGTGTGGAGCCGGGAGGGCGAGCTTTCCTTGCGCGATCGCAGCATAGTGACGGTGGTTGCCCTAATGGCGCAGGGCCTGACGGACTCCTCGTTCCAATATCATCTGATGTCCGCAAAGAACAACGGCGTGACCAGGGCGGAGATAGCGGAGATCCTTACGCATGCGGCGTTTTACGCGGGCTGGCCCAAGGCATGGGCGGCCTTCCGCATGGCGAAGGAGGTCTGGGCGGATGACGATGCCGCCGACGCAAAGGCCGAGCACCAAAACGAGATGGCCTTTCCCATCGGTGCCCCTAACGACGCATTCGCGAAGTACTTTATCGGGCAAAGCTACCTTGCGCCCCTTTCCACCGAGCAGGTCGGCGTCTACAACGTGACGTTCGAGCCCGGCTGCCGCAACAACTGGCACGTCCATCACGCCAAAAGCGGTGGCGGACAGATTCTCGTCTGCGTGGCTGGTCGAGGGTTTTACCAGGAATGGGGCAAACCGGCACAGGAGCTGCGCCCGGGCGATGTGGTCAACATCGCCCCGGGGGTGAAGCATTGGCACGGTGCAGCGCCCGACAGCTGGTTCTCCCATCTCGCGGTGGAGGTTCCGGGCGAGGAGACCTCTAACGAGTGGTTGGAGCCAGTGAACGACGAGGAATATCTCAAAGTGACTAGCAAGGAGGCTTAAATACCTTCGCCGTCTGCGCTGCCGAGAGCAAGGCGCCCAAGTCGGCCTGAATCGCCTCTGCCTTGCTCCCGAGCTGCAGCGGGGCCGAGTCGCCCGAGATGTTTACGCTTAACAGATGCGCATCCGGCAGCTTTGCGGTCATACTCCAGAACGGGAGCGTAATGATGCCGGGGGTCATCTCGCCCACGCCGAGCTCCAGCAACAGCACGCGGCTACTACTGCGCTCGCGCACGAAGTGCTCATATCGTTCGAGGTCCTCGCGCCATGCCGCACCCTGTAGAAACGTGTCGTCGCGTACCCACGGCACAAGCTGCCAGCCGCAGTACGGGCATCGGGGGACATCCTCGCTGCGGATTTCGAATCCCGCCATGCCCGCGAGCATGCGCTCGACGTAGGGACTCGCGTCGAAAAGCTCGTCGCAGCATGGCTGCTTGCACTGAAGGTGCGCGAAGCTTCCCTGATAGTTGCAGGTCCTCTCGGCGGGAAACGTCTTCTCGACCTGGGTGTCCACATTGGTGCTCAGGATGAAGTAATCCTTATGGCCGATGAGGGACCGCAGATCGAGATAGGGCTGCGAGGCAGGCTCTCGCAGTATGAAGTCGATGTATCGCGCATAGTAGGTCCATTGCTGCTCGAGGCTGGGGTAGAGGTGGTAGAAGCCGTCGAAAAGGCTCTTGAAGCCAAAGGCTTGCTGCCAGTCCGCCATTCCGGCACGCGTCATGCCCGCGTGGTTGTAATGGTTGAACCCGGCGGCGCTCGACATGCCCGAGCCGATGCCGACGATGATGGCGTCGGCATCGTCGATAAGGCTTCGAAGCCTCATCGCTTCTCTTTCTAGAGGCGGCATCGGGCGATCTCCTCAAAAGCCGGGGCCATATCGCCGTCAACGAGAATTGTCTCGCACGATGTATCGGGCGCCAGGGCCTGACTGTAGTTGAACACGATGTAGGTGGCGTGTTCGCAGACGTTCGCGACCTGAGCGAGCATGCGCTTTATGACGCCGTTGCGCAGTCCCACACCAAGTTCGAGGATGGCAACCTTGTGGTTGCGATGGGCTTGCACAAGGTGTGCGAGCTCTTCGAGCTGTGCCATGGCGAGGGCATCTGGATGGGCGAGACGCCGCTCGTCAATCGACGTGCGTATGCTCCCTTCCGTTTCGAGCACGCTGTTCTCGTTGAACCCTGCACGTGCGAAGTGTCCGTCGATATTGCACGTGATCACGAAGGTGTCAGCGTGCTCCGTAAGATGCCGCAGCCTGTTCATGAGCGGGCTGGGCTCATACTCGACATACTCCTTTTGATGGAACCGCTCGGCCCATCGGCGTCGTACGTTTGCATCTGGAGAGGCGAGCCCCTGCAGTATGCAGCCGATGCCGTCGGCCTGGGCGAGGTCCCCGTACGCCTCTCGGAAATGGGCGTCGGCGCAGAAGAGATTGAGCCCCTCCGCCATGTCGAGCCCGTTGCTGGCGCCGATGATGACAAGATCCGCCTCGGCAAGTGCCTGGCCGATACGAACCGCTTTTACCGTTTCCATGCGCTACCTACCCAGCGTCTTGCGCACGTCGGCGAGCACGTCGGCGATATCGGCACGAACGGCGAGCCCCCGATCCTCGATTGCACGGGGGAGAAACTGGGTCCTGTTGTTCACGGCGATGTAGCCGGCCTGCGGCAACTGCGCTGTGAGGGCCCAGAACGGCTCCTGGATAAACGCGGGTGTCATGCGGCCCACGCCCA
>CAUAJB010000006.1 GCA_958429225.1 uncultured Collinsella sp. | reverse complement strand
CCCGGACGCATCGAGATGCGATCGAACAGCACCTCGCCCTCGCGCCGGACGAGCGCCGTCACGAAATCGTAATCACCCGCCGAGGCGCCACCGCTCGTAATGACAAAATCGCACTCCTGCACGGCACGATGCACCAGCTCGGCAATCGCCTGCTCATCATCGGGCGCAATGCCGTAGAACACGGGCTCGGCGCCGACATCGAATGCCTCGGCCATTAACGCCGAGGAGTTGGAATCGCGAATCTGACCGCGCGCCGGCAGCTCACCCGGCGCGACCAGTTCCGTCCCCAGCGAGATAATGCCCACACGCGGGGCGGCATGCACCTTCACGCTCGCATACCCTGCGCTCGCCAGCAGGCCGGCGCCGGCCGGAGCCACAACCTCGCCGGCGTGCATCACAACATCGCCGGCATGAGCCTCCTCGGCGGCAGAGCGAACGTTCTCCCCCACCTTGGCAGGCGCCGAGAAGCTCACGCGTGAGCCCTCGTTGCCATTGCCGTCAAGCACCTCGACAATCTCGTATTTCACCACGGCATCCGCACCCTCGGGAACCGGCGCGCCCGTCATGATGCGGACGGTCTCGCCCGGGGCGATTGCGCCCTCAAACACATGGCCCGCGGCCTCGTGTCCGATAACGTCGAGCGTCACCGGCGCCTCGCCAGACGCCTGCACCAAGTCCGCCGAGCGCACGGCATATCCGTCCATAGCGCTGTTGGCAAACGGCGAGATGTCGATATCGGCCACCGCGTCCTCGGCCAAGGGAAGACCGGCGGCCTGCCACACGGGAATCTCGATGAGATCCGTCGGAACAACATGCGACAGAACAATCGACTGCGCGTCCTCCAGCGGAATGAGTTTCTCTGCCATATGCACCTCTTAATGCCACGGCGCACAACAGGAGCGCCGATTCTTTATGCTTGTCTCAGTATAATCCCCCGACGCACGACCGCGACTCGGCCTGTACCCGCAAATACACCTGTCGGTTGCAGGCCACGAAACAGAATGGAAACCAACCCACCGGCTCGTCGCGTTTACCGCGTTTTATAATGCTTGCGTTACAACCTAAAAGAGGAACATATGGCTCATAACGACAAACCCGAAAGCGCAAACGAGGCGCAGGATCATTCCCAGCCGCTCGACGACGGCGGTTTTTTCTCCCTGAACGACGTCATCATGGCTGGCAGGCATCAGATCACCCGTTCCGAGCATCTCTTAGCTGCCGACACGCGCCGCAATGTCCGCAACCTACTCGCAAGCGCCAAGTTGCTCGCACTCGTCGTCATCGTCTCGCTCGCCATGGGCGTTGCCGCTTGGGCTTTTTTGGCCTCGCTGAATATCGCGACCGACTATCGCGAGCACCATGCATGGATTTACGCGCTGCTTCCCGTTGTGGGCATGGCCACCGCATGGGTGTACAAAAACCACGGCCTTGCCGCCAAACGAGGCAACAACCTGGTCATCGACTCCGCTCTGGACACACGTCTCATCCATATGCGCATGGCCGTCCTCACCTTCGTCTGCTCCACGCTCACGCACCTAACGGGCGGATCGGCCGGTCGCGAGGGAGCCGCGGTACAGATTGGCGGCACCATCGCCAGCAACATCTCGAGCCTCGCCCACCTCAAAAAGCATGACCACCACGACCTCATGCTCGCCGGCATCTCGTCGGCCTTTGGCGCCGTATTCGGTTCGCCCCTTGCCGGCGCGTTCTTTGGCATGGAAATGTGCTTTATCGGCAAGATCGACTACACCGCGGGCATCTACTGTCTGGTCGCCTCGTTTACCGGCTACTTTACATCACTCGCCCTGGGTACCGAGTACGAAGCGAATGTCATCGCCAGCGTTCCCAACATGACACCACGGACGGTTGCCATCGTTGTTATCAGCGCCATTATCTTCGGTCTGACGGCACGCCTCTTTGCCTGGTCGGTTCGAACCGTCAAAAGCCTGTACGGTCGCTTTATCACCAACTACCTTGCTCGCGCACTCGTGGGCGCGCTCGTGGTGCTCGCGGCATACGCGATGCTCGACGCCTGGAAGTATGCCGGCCTTGCCACCTGGTTCTCGGGCGCCGGGTTCGCCGGTAACACGACCCTGGCGGACGCAGCCATCAAGCTCGTGGTGACGGCGCTTACCCTGGGTGCGGGCTTCCAAGGCGGCGAGGTCACGCCCCTGTTTGGCATCGGTGCGGCGCTCGGCGGCTGGATCGGTTGCCTCGTCGGTATCGACCCCAGCTTTCTGGCGGCGCTGGGCATGCTCGGTGTTTTCTGCGCCGGCCTTAACGTGCCCATCACCACCTGTATGATGGCCATCGACCTGTTCCACGGCACGGCAGCCGGCTTCTTCGTGATCGTGGCGTTTATCAGCTATCTTGTCGGCGGCCACCGCGGCGTATATCCCGCGCAGCGCATTGTCTCGCCTAAACGCCGTTCGCTTATTGTGGATGAGGGCGGTACGGTAGCGGATGCTATCGAGCGCCACAACGACCTGATAGAGTAGACGTTAGTATTCGCCGTGCAGCCACAATCGGGGGCAATTCGACCTGAGCGCGACCGCACCGTCACGTCATACGCCAGGAGTCGCTCCATGCACGCAACTGATTTTGGTCGCACGCTCATAATCGCCAACCCTGCCGCCCAGTCGGGTGCGGCGCGCGAGGTCGCTGAGCGCCTGCAGCGCTTTTTGGACATGACCGCGCGCGCATCCCAGTTTGATCTGGTGCTAACCGAGCACATGGGACACGCCAAGGAGCTTGCCGCACAGGCTCAGGGCTATCGTACCGTTATCGCACTCGGCGGCGACGGCGTGATCCACGAGGTCGTCAACGGGCTTATGACGCAAAAGGAGAACGCCCGCCCCGCTCTTGCCGTCCTGCCCGTGGGCTCCGGCAACGATTTTGCCCAGACGCTCGGCATCGAAGATTTCTCCGGCAAGGATTTTGGCGCGCTGCTCACCTGTGAGCTGCAACGTCAGGACATCGGGCGGATTCGCTCATGGAACCCCACAAGCGGCAGCGGCGAGGCGATCGTCGAGTATTACGACCAGACGCTCTCCGTCGGTATTGATGCCGCCATCGGCCTGGGCACCACCGAGCTGCGCAAAAAGACGGGCCTCGCTGGCGCTCCGCTCTACACCCTCTCGGGTCTGGAGCAGTTTGGTCTGCGCTACCGCAACTACCCCATGACAGTCAGCTTTGACGGGGCGCCCGCCGAGCGCGTAAGGGCGATCATCATGGCGATTCAGCTGGGCCCCACGTATGGCTCGGGCTATCGCATCTGCCCCGATGCCGACCCCTGCGACGGCATACTCGACGTCTGCTACGCATGCGGCCCCGTCCCTCGCGCGATTGCCCTGCCTATGTTTCTTTCGGCCAAGGACGGCCACCATACCAAGTTGCCACCGGTTCGCATGCGCCGCTGCCGCCATGCCGAGCTCACCTTTGAGGAGCCCGACTACCCCATCCAAGCCGACGGCGAGCCCGCTGTCGCCTCGCGCATCGAGGTCGACGTCCTCGGCGGAGCCCTCCACGTCTGGCGCCCCATCCGCTAACCCCACCTAAGTTGCGGTGAAATAGGGACTGTTTATGCAGCAAGCGCCGCAAAACAGTCCCTATTTCACCGCAACTTATGAGGAGGCTATTCGTCGCTGCCCGGCTTGCGACGGTTGGCCTTTTTAATGGCGTTGAAGTGCTTGTCATTGAGCCTGCGCTGGCGAGAGCGCTGAGGCACCTTGGTCTTTACGCGTCGGCGCGGTGGACGCCCGCGACGCTCAAGCTCAGCGCGCAGCTTACGCAGGCAGCTGCTACGGTTTTGGAACTGACTGCGGCTCTCGCGCGCCGTCACGGTAATCCCCGTGGGCCCATGCTTCATGCGCACCGCCGAGTCCGTCGTGTTCACGCCCTGCCCACCCGGGCCCGTCGCGCGAAACACCTGCACCTCGCAATCGCGCGCCAACTCCTCGACCGACATCTCGGCATAGTGCGCATACTCACGCCATCCCATCTTGTTCTCATCCATATCAACACCTCCCCTCATACAAAAAATGTGACAAAGGGACAGTCCCTTTGTCACATCGCATACCAATCGCTTGTGTTGCGCGCTTAGGCGAAGGTGATCTCGCCGGTCTCGCAGTCCATATCGGCGATACGGGCCAGGCTCTCGACGCGGAAGCCGCGCTCGCGGAGCTTATCGCCACCGCCCTGGAAGCCCTTCTCCACCGCAATGCCAATACCGGATACCTCGGCACCCGCAGCCTCGCAGATCTTGATAAGACCCTCGAGCGCGCAGCCGTTGGCCAGGAAATCGTCGATAATCAGGACCTTGTCGCCCTCGGACAGGAAACGTTTGCCAACGATGACCGGGTACTCCTTTTGCTTGGTAAAGGAGTAGATGGTCGTGGCATACTGCTCGCCGTCGAGGTTGATGGACTGCGCCTTCTTGGCAAAGACAACCGGCACGCCGCCAAAATGCTGGGCCGCGATGCAAGCCATGCCAATGCCCGAAGCCTCGATCGTCAAGATCTTGTTGATCTCGACGCCCTCGAACAGATGGGCCCACTCGGCGCCCATGTGGTCGAACAACTCAACGTCGCACTGGTGGTTGAGGAAGGCATCAACCTTAAGGACGTTACCGGCCTTTACGATGCCGTCATGGCGAATACGATCCTCAAGCTCCTGCATGGCGCAACCCCTTCTCGCGGCAACGATACCGCGCGATTAATAAACGTTGTTCGATAGTCTACCACGGACCGACCCCCGCCCGCCCCACAAGCAGCATCGCACCACAAACCAGTCTTTTTGGGACGGCGCGAATCGTGGCAGACAGCCTCCCAACACGCTAATGGCGGGCGCGTATCTTCACTAAACGCACCATGGCAAGCGCAAAGCCCACAGCGGCCACAGCCATAAGTACGTAGAACACCGAGCGAAAGCCGAATAGGAATACATCCGGACGGCCCGCAACAAAACTGGTCACGGCCTCGCCCATCGCCACGCTCATCTGCCCATACAGGATATGCGACGCCGCCGTAATGCCCACTGCCATACCCGCATAGCGCGCCAGGCTGCCCAGGCTGCCCGCAAAGCCGAGCGCTTCGCGCGGAGCCGAGCCCATATACAGCGAGTTATTGGGGCTCTGGAAAATCGACGTGCCGCACGACATAAACGCGACGCAACACACGATTACAGGGATAGAAGAGTGCTCGTCGAGCGTGCTTACCGCAAAGAGGCCGCACACGTACACGCCCAGGCCGACCGCCGTGGGACCCTCACAGCCAACACGGTCCGAAACCGTACCCGAAAGCGGGCCGATAAAGGCATTCACCATCGGCAGCGCCAAAAAGAGCAGTCCGGAAATGTCAGAACCAAAGCCGTGGGCGTCCTGAAAATAGAACGGCAGAATAAACTCGGATGCGCCGATACCAACGAACACGATGAGCATGCAGGCAAGGTTGATGGTGAAGGCCGAATTTGCAAAGCAGCGACGAGCGGCCTCGATCAAGGACATGGGGCGCTCGCCGGCCTCCGGCTTAACATGCGGCAGCGTGTAGAGCCCCACGATAAACGAGATGACGCCAATGGGCAGGTTGATGAGGAAGATGCTCTCCCAGGGAAAGCTTGCCACCAGCATGCCACCGAGCACGGGGCCACACATCATGCCGAGGGCCACGAAGGTCGCGAGAATACCCATGGCACGGCCTCGTTCGCGCGCCGGGAACGACTCGGTGATGATACCCATGTTGTTAGCCATGGCCGCCGCGCAACCGACGCCTTGAACGATGCGCGCCAGAATAAGAACTTCGAGCGAGCCCGAAAGGCCGCAAAGCAGCGAACCGGCCGTAAAGACGATTACGCCCAGCTGGAATACGCCGACCTTGCCGCGCACGTCGCCCAGGCGGCCAAACGGCAGCATGGCCACGCACGTCGCAAGCAGATACACCGAGCTCACCAGCTGGATGCGATCGAGGCCCACGCCCAGCTCCTTTTGCATCACGGGCAGCGCCACGGTCACGACGGTCGAATCCAGACACGACATAAACGTCATGATGAGCACGGTAAACAGAATCGCCCATTTGTTCTTGCCATGGGTGTCGCCCTCAAGGGCAATGTGCTCGCGGCGCAGCTGCTCTGCGGTTTTCTCCATATCCATCCTTTCGAGTGGCGCAACACAAAAAAACGGGGCCCATCGCCTGCGAACAGTTGCGATTGGGGTCCCGCCTACGGAATCGGAACGAAAGGTCGCCGAAGCTTTCTGCCAGCATCGGCGCCTTGTGCGAACGCTAGCCTAGCACTGCTCGAGCGCCTGCTCAAGGTCGGCAATCAAATCGGCTGTGTCCTCGAGGCCGCACGACAGGCGCACCATGTCGGCGGAGATGCCACAGGCGATGAGTTCCTCATCGTTCATCTGGCGATGCGTGGCGTTAGCAGGATGCAAGCAGCAAGTGCGGGCGTCGGCCACGTGCGTGGCGATCTGGGCGAGCTTGAGGCTCTTCATAAAGGTCTCGGCCGCCGCGCGACCACCGTTAAAGCCAAAGCTCACGACGCCGCAGGTACCGTTGGGCATGTACTTCTGAGCCAGGTCATAGTACTTGTCGCCCTCCAGGCCCGGATAGCTCACGAAGCGCACCTTGGGATGGCTCTGCAGGAACTTGGCAACGGCCAGGCCGTTCTCGCAATGACGCGGCATACGCACGTGCAGGCTCTCGAGCGAGCTGTTCAGGAAAAACGCCGCCTGCGGGTTCTGCATGGGACCGAGGTCGCGCATGAGCTGCGCGGTGGCCTTGGTAATGAAGGCGCCCTCGCGACCGAACTTCTCGGCATAGGTCACGCCGTGGTAGCTCTCGTCAGGCGTGGTGAGACCCGGGAACTTGTCCGCATGAGCCATCCAGTCAAACTGGCCGTGGTCGACGATCACGCCGCCCAGGTAGGCAGCATGCCCATCCATGTACTTGGTGGTGGAGTGCGTAACGATGTCGGCGCCCCACTCAAAGGGACGGCACATCACGGGCGTCGGGAAGGTGTTGTCGACCATCAGTGGCACGCCGTGGTCATGCGCGGCCTTGGCAAAGCGCTCAATATCGAGCACGGCAAGGGCGGGGTTGGCGATCGTCTCGCCAAAGACGAGCTTGGTATTGGGCTCAAAGGCCGCCTCGAGCTCCTCGTCGGTGCAGTCGGGGGCAACGAACGTGCAGGTCAGACCCATGCGCTCCATGGTATGGGCGAGCAGGTTGTAGGTACCGCCGTAGATAGCAGAGCTTGCGACCACATGATCGCCGGCGCCGGCAACGTTAAAGATCGCAAGGAAGTTCGCAGCCATGCCCGAGCTCGTGAGCATCGCAGCGGTACCGCCCTCCATCTCGCAGATCTTGGCGGCAACCAGGTCGCACGTGGGATTCTGCAGACGGCTATAGAAGTAGCCCGACTCCTCCAGATCAAAAAGCTTGCCCATGTGCTCGGACGTGTCGTACTTCCACGTGGTGGACTGGTAGATAGGCACCTGACGCGGCTCCGCATCACCCGGGCGATAACCGCCCTGAACACACGTCGTACCGATGGTCTGCTCGCTCATATCCAACTCCCTTACTTGGGTTTTGTTTTATTCGGTTCACGATACCGCTACCCTGCACCCCTCTCAACCCATCCCCAAGGTAGGTTATGGGACAAATTGATTAGGGGTATTTATCTCAAGCCTTGGGCATTTGCTCGATAGATAAAAATGAGGCATACATGAAGCTCTCGATGATTACATGCCCCGTCACGGGTACCATAGGCGGGTACACCGTGACCAAGGAGACAACGATGAAGCAGATCGATACCACCCAGCTCGACACCGCCGCCTGCCAGGCTCAGGCTGCCGAATACCACGCCCGCGGCTTTAACTGCGCACAGGCCGTTGCCTGCACGCTCGCACCTGCCGTCGGGCTCGACCCCCAGACCGCCTTTACCCTCACCGAGGGCTTTGGCGCCGGCATGGGTGGCATGACCGAGACCTGCGGCGCCATCTCGGGCGCTGTTGCCATCATGGGCTTTGTAATGAGCGACGGCATGGAGAACCCCAAGACCAAAGGCCAGACCTACAAGCTGTCGCGCGAGATTGCCAAGCGATTTGGCGAGAAGAACACGACGACCGTCTGCGGCACGCTCAAGGGCATCGGATCGGATAAAGGTCCGCTCCGCAGCTGCCCCGGCTGCATCGACGATGCCGTCGAGATCGCCTGCGATGTGCTAAAGCAGCTCGCTGAGTAAACGGCAGCAACATAAAACGACGGCCGGCGCGTTTGGGATCCATCCAAAAGAACGCCGGCCGTCGCCGTTAGAACTCGGCAAATTTGGGAGCGCCGACCTCGATCTCTTCGCGCCCCGCCATAAGCTCGCGCATCTTGGCGCAAAATTGCTCCTGCTCCCCCGCTTTGAATACCAGGTGAAGTGTCACGGCATCCGCGTAATCGGTATCCGAAACCTTGGCACCCGAATCCTGCGCCAAACGAAGCACCTGCTCATACTGCGGATAGGCCACATGCACGTCAACAGGCACGACACTCGTCATCTCGACAATCTGCCCGGCCTCCCGAGCAGCTGCCACCGCCGCCTGCGTCGCCGCAGTATAGGCGCGCACCAAGCCACCAGGTCCCAACAGCGTGCCACCAAAATAGCGCGTCACCACGCAGCAAACATTTTTGAGCTCTGCGCCGCGCAACACCTCGAGCGTCGGCATACCGCTCGTGCGGCTCGGCTCACCATCATCGCTCTGGCGCTCGCGTCCATCGACTAAAATCCACGCGGGAACATTGTGTCGAGCGTCGTAATGACGCTTGCGAACCATCTCGATAAAGGCATTCGCCTCATCCTCGGACTCAATATGGACCAGCTGGGCAATAAACCGGCTCTTGCGGTCAACGAACTCGCCCGTAGCCTCAATATTCGATTGCAGAGTAAAATAGCTGTCCAACAAAGCCCCTCAACAAAATAAAGCGCAGCAACAAACAGCCTCAATAATACGGCAAAGACAGCACCGTTGACCTCGCCAACAAGAACGGAAACGCCAATGATACCGTCACCAACAGCGAGAACCCGTCAGCGCGAGCAAGGTGCCTTGAAAGACAAGGGCATTGACCTTATGGTCATGCCCGAAGGCTTGAAAGGCAGATTGCCGCGCTGACGGGTTCGCAGCGTCAACAAAGTGCTGAGTGGGCCGATAAGCCGGGTTCTGTCGTGAACGGTCATTTATCTTGTCTGCACGTTACCGTGCAGCTCCACGCACGCTACCCGAACGCGGACCGGGCCGGCCCATAGCGTTCCTATTCGCGCTTGCTCCGGATGGGGCTTGCCAAGCCGCCGTGTTGCCACGACGCTGGTGGTCTCTTACACCACCGTTTCAGCTTTTCCCTTTACGCCTTGCGGCGCAGGTGGGAGTCTTCTTTTCTGCGGCGCTTTCCGTCGGATCACTCCGCCCGGCCGTTAGCCGGCATCCCGCCCTCTGGAGCCCGGACTTTCCTCACGCGTGCTGCAAGCAGCACATCGCGCGACCGTCTGGCCCACTCAGCAGTGCAAGAGTGTAGCACACCGTTGCCGCAGGCAATGGCACAACACAAGCGTTCGACACGATAAACCAAGAACCACGATATACAGTACAATAGGGTCGTCGATGGGCAACGTCGTCAGTCGAGACGCGACCGCGCTCCGCACCCCTCCGTCTACTCGGTGCGTTCCCGCCTCCTCCCCGAGGCGGGATGTCGGCATTTTTCATGCACCGACAACCAAATAACGTGTGGACAGCACGGGCAGCATCGCGCACCTCAGCAGCAAATGCAAAAAGGGATCCGTCCATTGCGGACGGATCCCTTAAACAAGTGATCGTCAAACCGATTTACTCGGCGTCGGTCTCCTCGTCCTTCTTCTCGGAAGGCAGCGGGGTAACCTCGATCTCGACGCCCAGAGTCTCAGCAGCAGACTTCATGGACAGGGAGATACGACGACGGTCGAGGTCGATCTCCATGACCTTGACCTGAACCTTGTCGCCCACGTGGGTGACCTGAGAAGGCTGATCGACGTGCTTGTTGGCCATCTCGGAGATGTGCACCAGGCCCTCGATGCCCTCGCCCAGGTCGACGAAAGCGCCGAACGGGACAAGCTTGGTCACAGTGCCCTCGACGATAGCGCCGACGGGGTACTTCTTGACCAGTGCACGCCACGGATCCTCGGTGGTCTGCTTGAGACCCAGGGAGATGCGCTCGCGGTTGAGATCGACGTCGAGAACCTCGACCTCGACCTCCTGGCCGACCTTGACAACCTCGGAAGGATGGTTGACGTGGTTCCAGGAGAGCTCGGAAATGTGGATGAGGCCGTCGATACCACCGAGGTCGACGAAGGCGCCGAAGTCGACGATGGAGGAAACGGTGCCCTGGAGACGCATGCCAGACTTGAGCTTGGACAGGATCTCGGAGCGCTCAGCCTTACGGGACTCCTCGAGCACGACGCGACGGGAGAGGACGACGTTGTTGCGGTTGCGGTCCATCTCGATGACGCGGGCCTCGATGCGGGTGCCCATGTAGGCGTTGAGGTCCTTGACGCGACGGAGGTCGACGAGGGAAGCGGGCAGGAAGCCACGCAGGCCGATGTCGAGGATCAGGCCGCCCTTGACAACCTCGATAACCTCGCCCTCGACGTTCTCGCCGGAGTTGAACTTCTCCTCGATGCGGTTCCAAGCACGCTCGTACTCGGCACGCTTCTTGGACAGGACCAGACGACCGTCCTTGTCCTCCTTCTGGAGAACCAGAGCCTCGATGGGATCACCGAGTGCAACGATGTCTGCAGGGTTAGCGTCCTTGCGGATGGACAGCTCGCGGACCGGGATAACGCCCTCGGACTTGAATCCGATGTCAACGAGCACCTCGTCATGCTCGATCTTAACGACAGTGCCGTTAACGAGATCGCCCTCATCAAAGTCGGTAATCGTACCGTCGATGAGGTTGTTCATCTCCTCCTCGTTGACATCGTCAAGAGAGAAAATGGACGAGTTCTGAATCTCACTCAAAGGTGGACCCCTTTCGAACTACGGGGCCCCGATTGCTAGGACCTACAGAAGGGTGCGACAAGCACACAACGTTTAGGAACACTCGGGAGCCGACAGATACTAATGTGACGCTTATGCAATCACGTTCGTATAGGTTACGGGGAAATCATTTCGATTTCAAGCGTGAACTGCGATTTTTTACTCGTATGGAGACTTTTTCGCAATCTTGTGGACGACCGTCTCCATAAGTTGACGATAGGCAGTTAGGCATACGGCTTTGGGGTAAAGTATCCGGAGCAACGATTCTGGAACGATTTATCGAGAAAGGTGCCCGCGTGCTCAAAGCAGTCGTTTTCGATATGGACGAGACGCTTCTCAGCATCAACCTCAACGCGTTCATCCTTCGCTATTTTAAGGATGTCTCGTCGATGCTCGCGGATATCGGACGACGCAGCCGCGGTGGCACGATGGCGCGCCTCGGCACCATCCTGGTCGACCTCAACGCCAACCGCCGAAGCGGCACGGACAACCGCACCAATCTTGAGTTTTACCGCACCGAGGTCGAGCGCAGGTGCGGCATCTGCCTCTCCGATCCTATCATCTACGAGGCGTTTACCTACTACGACCGCGAAGTGCTTCCGCACAAGAATGACGATGTCATCAACGCCCACGCCATGCCGGGCGCGCACGCCGCGCTTCAGGCCGTACAGGACGCAGGGCTGCGTTGCGCGCTCTTTACCAACCCCAGCTTTCCCCAGGGGGCTATCGAGTGCCGCATGGGTTGGGGCGACCTGGCCGACGCCCCCTTTGAGCTCATCACGCACATGGGAAACACCACCCGCTGCAAGCCCGATGCCACCTACTATCTAGAGCAACTTCAGGTGATGAGACTCGAGCCACACGAGGTCCTTATGGTGGGCAACGACCCCAAGCGCGACTTCCCCAGTCCCGCCTGCGGTATTCAAACTGCCTATGTTGGCCAGGGAAAACCCAGCCGAGCCACCTGGCACGGAACCATGGAAGACTTCGCACGCGATTTCAACGCCGTAGTAGAAGCCTTCTACGAACACCAAGTAGCCGACGAACTGTCATAGGACCCCTCCCACCAAACAAAATAGCGCCGCAGGTTGAGCATAATTCAGCGAAAACGCCCCTAAGCGAGCAATGTGCCTTGAAAGAGGAGGGCATAGGCCTTCTGGCCATGCCCGACGATTGAAAGGCAGATTGCCGCTTCGGGGCGTTTGCAGCGTCGACTGGTTACGCGGTTTGGTAAAACCGCGTAACTAACAGACTCGAGTCTTGCCGATCATAATGTTGAGGATCTCGACGTCGGTGTCTTTCATGCCCACACGGCCCACATAGCCCATACTGGCGATTGTCTGCTCGACGGTATCCTGGATCAGGCCCTCGCCGGCACGGAAGCCGCGGCCCTGCATGGCCATATCGTGGCCCAGAATCGCCGCATCGACGGCAGCGGAAATCTTGGCGGCGCAGCTCGCCTTGGCGCCATCGCACACGATGCCACCAACGTTGCCGAGCGTGTTCGAGACCGTCGCGCCGATCTGCTCACGCGTGCCACCACACAGCCAGGTAATCGCGGCACCGGCACCACATGCGGCGCAAATAGCACCGCAAAACGCCGAGAGTGCACCGATATAGCTCTTGATATGCACGGCGATAAGATCGGACAGCATCACGGCGCGCACCAGGCGCTCGTGGTCGCAACGCAGGTACTCGGCATACTCCATGACGGGCAATGCGCAGGTAATGCCCTGATTGCCCGAGCCGCACACAATGGCGACCGGCAGCGCGCAACCGTTCATGCGGGCGTCGGACCCTGCGGCCGCACGGGCACGGGCGCGGCAGGCGACGTCATCGGCACGAGCACCCAGCAGCGTTCGACCCACCTCGGCGCCCCAAGCGTGCGCCAGGCCCTCGGCACTGATCGCGCCATTCAGCACAATCTGACGCTCAACGGCAGCGCGGGCGTCCTCAATGTCGCCGCCCTCGATAAAATCGATGATGGCCTCAATCGACATGGGCGTGTCAGCGCTATCTGCGGCACGCTCGGCCACGACGCGCTCGGCGCAGGCGGCACACTCCCCCGCCGACTTGCCACACACCGGAATACCGTCGAGCGTATGGCACGTGACGTTGGTGTGGTGGTCGGTAATCTCGACGACCGCGGTATGGCCCCCGGCCGTGGCAGTCACCTTGATGTAGAGGTTGGGCACACCCTCGACAAGCGACACATCGCAGTAGCCGGCATCGGCGAGGAGCTCGGCCACACGAGCACGGTCTTTATCGTCAACGCTCTCGAGCACCTCGAGCGCGCTCTTGGCGTCGCCGCCCACGGCACCCAGCACGGCCGCCGCTTCAATACCGTGCATACCGCCCGAGTTGGGCACAGTCACGCTCTTAACGTTCTTGATGATGTTGCCCGAGCAGGCAACATCCATATGATCGGGTTCGCAACCGAGCGTCTGGCTCGCCAACGCCGCTGCATAGGCAACGGCAATGGGCTCGGTGCATCCGAGCGCACAGACAAGCTCGCGGTTCAAAACATCGCAAAACGCGGTATCACGAAGGGAATCGGCAGGCATAGGTATCTCCTACTTGTATAACGGACTGGGCTCTCAAAAAGAGTTAGCTCTTTTATTTGATAACAATGCATCAAAAACCGCAACCATGGTTCCGGCGGACGGCGTTCAAGCGCAATCTGACAGCATTCATTCATGAAAAGATAGTCTTGCTGCAAACTAAAGCGTTTGACCAAAAAACGCCCGAGCGTTTACGCAAAAGTCGCGCTATCATGCAGTCGAACGCGGTAAAACCTTTAGCAATCTCGCCGCACAGACCAGAGAGGAACCATCCATGAAGATCGGTATCGGCAACGACCACGCCGCCGTCGAGCTCAAGAACATCATCTCCGAGCACCTGAAGGAGCGCGGCTGCGAGGTCGTGAACTTTGGCACCGACACCTCCGAGAGCTTTGACTACCCAATCGCCGGCTACAAGGTGGGTAAGGCCGTTGCCAACGGCGACGTCGACCTGGGCATCCTGATCTGCGGCACCGGTGTCGGGATTAGCCTGGCCGCCAACAAGGTCGAGGGCGTACGCGCCGTCGTGTGCTCCGAACCCTTCAGCGCCAAGCTCTCGCGCATGCACAACAATACCAACGTACTCGCCTTTGGCGCCCGCGTCGTGGGCTCCGAGCTCGCCAAGATGATCGTCGACGAGTGGCTCGACGCCGAGTTTGAGGGCGGCCGCCACGAGCGTCGCGTCAATCTCCTCAACGAAATCGACCAGACCCGCGGACTCAAGGTCGTCGACGAGGCTTAAAGACTTACAAAGCCAAACGCTAACGCCAGCCCCCGCCCGGAGCACACATCCGGACGGGGACTCTTTAGTAGATTTCTACGCTGTTACCAGAAATCTACTGGAATATAAAGGGCGCCGCGGACGGAGTTCCGCGGCGCCCAAGCCACACGCTAACAGCTTTAAGGAGTCAAAGCTGGTTTAGCCAAAGAAGCGCTTGATCTCGATCTCGGCGTTCTCCAGGCAGTCGGAGCCGTGGATCACGTTGGCGTTGACATCGACAGCGAAGTCGCCGCGAATGGTGCCGGGGGCAGCATCAAGCGGGTTGGTAGCACCCATAAGGGTGCGCATCTTGGAGACAGCGGAGAGACCGGAAACGACCATCTTGACGACCGGACCGCTCGTCATAAAGTCGCAGAGACCGCCAAAGAAGGGCTTGTCGGCCAGATGGGCGTAGTGCTCCTCGACGGTAGCGCGCTCGAGCGTGGTCATCTCCATGCGCTCGATGACAAGGCCGCTGCGCTCAATGCGAGCAACGATCTCGCCGATCTTGCGGTCGCGCACGGCGTCGGGCTTAATCATGATGAAAGTCTTCTCGATAGCCATAAGGTAGCCTTTCAAGTAGGTTCGCGCGTGCCCAAGTCCCATTCCGGCACCCGCCTGGACTGCATCGTAACAGAGTTTTAGCTGCAGTTAAACAAAAAGCTGTTTATTGAAACGCTGCAATTTATTAAAGCGCTCCATATGTGTCACTTCTGTTTCGAAGCCCGATTAGAGTACCATCCGACCGCCCATCAACCGCACCGAACAGAGCAGGCGGTCGGTTGCCGCCCGCGAACGTATCCCCTTCACAACCTGCCCAAAGGTCCTACAGAAGTTCTCGACAAGGCCCTCCCCCATAGCAACAAAATACGGGCGCCCGCAACAGCAGACGCCCGTAAACAAAAACAATTTATCAATACATGGCCAAAACGGCTTCAGCCAAACCCCTACTTTACCCCGTGGCCCATTTCGACGACCTTGGTCAGCGATCCAAACACGCCTTTGTCGGCCTCAAGCTGTGCCTCGGCACGCTGCAGCTGCACGGCAACGGCGGCAGGGGCGGTGCCGCCCTCGGTCGTGCGCGCGGCGACAATCGACGGGATGTCGAGCGCCTCGGTAATGTCGTGCTCAAAGAGCGGGCTCGCCTCCTGGAACACCTCAAACGGCAGGTCCTCAAGGTTGCAGCCGCGCTTCTCACACATCAGGACCAAATGGCCCACCACGGCATGTGCCTCGCGGAACGGCAGGCCACGCTTGGCCAGGTAATCGGCAACATCGGTGGCGGCAAGGTGCCCCACGCCGCACTCGCGCGCCATGGCATCCTCGTTGACGGTCCAGGTCGAAATCATACCGGCCATAACGGACAGGCACTGCATGAGCGTATGGGCGGTATCGAGGGCGCCCTCCTTGTCCTCCTGCAAGTCCTTGTTATAAGCAAGCGGCAGGCCCTTCATGGTCACGAGCAGCTGCACCAGGTTGCCATAGACTCGGCCGCTCTTGCCGCGGATAAGCTCGGCAAAGTCGGGATTCTTCTTCTGCGGCATGATGGACGAGCCGGTGGAGTAGGAGTCGGAAAGCGTGATAAAGCCAAATTCGGAGCTCGACCACAGCACGATCTCCTCGGAAAGACGCGACAGGTGCATGGCCATGACGGAGCCGGCGTAATGCAGATCGAGCAGGAAATCACGGTCGGAAACCGCATCGAGCGAGTTGGGAATCACACCCGCAAAGCCAAGTTCGGCAGCCGTCATCTGACGATCGAGCGGATAGCTCGTACCGGCAAGAGCGGCAGCACCCAACGGGCAGTTGTCGGCGGCATCAAAGGCGGCCTTCAGGCGTGTAAAGTCGCGCGCGAACATCCAGGAATACGCCAGCAGATGATGCGACAGCAGCACGGGCTGAGCGTGCTGCATGTGCGTATAGCCCGGCAGAATCACCTTGTCGTACTTCTTGGCCGCATCCACCAGCACATGGCGCAGTTCAAGATTGGCCTCCATGAGCTCCTTGGCCAGCGCCTTGACGCCCAGGCGCGTATCGGTCGCAACCTGGTCGTTGCGCGAACGCCCGGTATGCAGGCGCTTGCCGGCCTCGCCGATGCGGCGCGTCAGCTCGCTCTCGATTGACATATGAATGTCCTCGTCGTTGATGTCGAAGGTGAAGTTGCCGGCATCGATATCCTGTTCGATTCCGGTCAGGCCCTCGGCAATCGCCTGCTCGTCCTCGGCGCTGATAATGCCCTGGGCCGCCAGCATCTTGGCATGTGCCTTAGATCCGGCGATATCCTGCTTATAGAGATGTTTGTCGACCGGCAGCGACGCGCCAAACTCCTGCGTGACCTCGGCCACGCCCGCCTCAAAACGACCGCCCCAAAGAGCCATGGAACCGTCCCCTTTCATCAAATACCAAAACAAGCGCCCAAAGCAATGCGCCCTGTCGCTAAAGCGATTTTCAACCGCTAGTTTTACACACTCCCTGCCGTGCGCTGGGCCATGTAGCTAATTTGCAAAGAAGTGACGCACCATGCACTTGGCGCCCAACGTCTCCCTCCGGATGTTGCCCTGCGAATCATCGATCCAGGCCTTCAGGCTCATAGGGACGTCCTCGACCTTTGCAGCATCGAACTCGGGCACGAGGGCAAGTAAAGCATGCGCGATAGCATTGAGCATAATGGATACTCCTCATATATATAGGCGCAGAGCCGCCAAATTGATAGAAGGAGCCCCGCCGGACAACCCCGGCGGGGCTCGGACTCAGCCGCAGACGCGGCATCATATATGCGGGCGGAACGTAGGGGTCACCGATGTTAAGAAGTGTCAGCAAGCATAACGAAAGGTAGGGACCCCGTGCGCCCGTTATGTATCACGCGGATGGGCCGCGCGGATACCAAGGGAAGGAAGGCTTAAGCCTGGGCGGCAGCAGAGCTGGGACCCTGGACCTTAGCCCACGTCTTGAGCGACAGCGTATCGATCTCGATAAAGCCAGCGCTGGCCTTCTCGTCAAACGTGGTGTCGCGGTCGTAGGTGGCCAGACCGTAGTCGTAGAGGCTGAAGGGGCTCTTGCGGCCGACGACATGGCAGTTGCCCTTAAAGAACTTCAGACGGACGGTGCCGGTCACGAACTTCTGGGTGTCGGCCATAAAGGCGTCGAGCGCGTTTTTGAGTGGGCTGTACCACTGGCCGTTGTACACGGCGGTGGCCCAATCCTGCTCGAGCTTAATCTTAGTCTTGAGCAGGTCGCCCTCAACGCAAATGTCCTCGAGTGCCTTATGGGCGGTAATGAGCGTCAGGGCGCCGGGAACCTCATAGCACTCGCGGCTCTTGAGGCCCACCAGACGATCCTCGACCAGGTCGAGACGGCCAAAGCCGTTGTCGCCCGCAATCTTATTGAGGGCGATGACGATCTCGGAGAGCTTCATCTTCTTGCCGTCGACGGCGACGGGCTTGCCGACCTCAAACTCAATCTCGGTATACGTCGGGGTGTCGGGCGTGTCCTCGGGATTCTTGGTCATAACCCAGGCGTCGTCGAGCGGCTCATTCCAGGGGTCCTCCAGGTGGCCACACTCAATGGCACGACCCCACAGGTTGTCGTCGATGGAATAGGGGTTGTCGTTGGCACCCTCGGGGACCGGCACGTTGTGGGCGTGGGCATAGGCGACCTCGTCGGGACGGCACTTCAGATCCCACTCGCGAACGGGGGCGATAACCTTAAGCTCGGGGTCGAGGGCCTTGACCGCAGCCTCAAAACGAACCTGGTCGTTACCCTTGCCGGTGCAGCCGTGGGCGACGTAGGTCGCGCCAAACCCGTGAGCGACCTCGACAAGCTTCTTGGCGAGCAGCGGGCGAGACAGAGCGGAGAGCAGCGGGTACTTGTTCTCGTACATGGAATTTGCGGCGATGGCCTTAGTCAGGAACTCATCGGAGAACTCGTCGCGCAGGTCGAGCACCTGGCAATCGAGAACGCCCAGGTCGAGCGCCTTCTGCTTCTTGGCATCCAGGCCGGTCTCCACCTGGCCCACGTTGCCGCAGACGCAAACGACATCGAGATTTTTCTCGTCCTGGAGCCATTTGACACATACGGATGTATCAAGACCACCGGAATATGCGAGAACGACTTTTTCCTTGCTCATGGCTGTTTCCTTTCGCCCTTGGTAGCTAGTTAGAACATCGGTCAGTTGCAAGTCATTTCAAGGTCATATACCGTGCAATATCAGGTTAAATAGCAAAAATCAGCACATACATGCCCTAGAAACATGCAGCAATGTCGTGCTAAAACCCAACGACCTCAAAATGACTCTGTTGAGGCAATTCGCCCCATGCGGACAGAGACGATTGTTATCGTCGTCGGGAAATTGCGCGCTGGCGTCGGATGGCATTGTCTGCAGTAGTGATGATCTTTACGAACTGCATCTGCCTCTCCTTTCACCTATCCCCGGGCGCAATTCTTATATCGTAAACGGTACCTTTTCCTCGGTAAACGGTTGTTTTTCCGTCTCCGTTTTCGATGGTCGCTATATTACGCTAAAGTGCCTGCTGTACAAGCGACAAATTCATATTTCTGAAAAGTTTTTTCATTACTTTGTGAATGAAGATGCAAACGCGCGCCAATCCTGCGAAAATACGCCTGACTACGAGTTGATGGTTATAACGTCTGAAACAATTTCGAAACGAAAGGCTCGCTTTTATGCAAACTTACGAATCGGACGCCAATATCGGAAACATTAAGCTCATCGCCGTCGACATGGACAAGACGCTGCTGACCGACGAGCGCGTGCTGCCGCAAGGCCTTGACGAACGCCTGGACAAGCTCGCCGAAGCCGGCATCGTATTCTGCCCCGCCAGCGGACGTCCCGCCCCCAAGCTCGAAGAGATGTTCGAGGGCATCAAGAACCGCCTCGCCTTTTGTCCCGATAACGGTGCGTGCGTGATATATCGCGGCAGCTATATCTATAAGAGCAATATTGACGTGAAGCTGTACCAGCAGGTCTTGAGCCTTGCCTCGGAGGATCCTCGCGCTGTCCCCGTCCTGTGCTGCTTCGACGAGTTCTACGTACTTGCCCGCGACCATCAATACCACGACGAGATCAGCGTCTACTACAACACAATCAACTACGTCGACAGCTTTGAGGGCATTGATATCGAGTCCAACAAGATCTCGATCTTCTTCCCCGGCTACGACGCCGAGCCCGCGTTTCGCGAGACCTATAGCCCCGAGTTCTCGGACAAGCTCTACGTCACCAACGCCGGGCGCGAGTGGATCGACTTCATGAACCTGGGCGTCGACAAGGGCGCCGGCGTCGCGCACCTGTGCGAGCACCTGGGAATCGATATTGCCGACGCCGCTGCCGTGGGCGATACCTACAACGACATCCCCATGCTCGAGCGCGTCGGCCACAGCTTTATCGTGGACAATGCCGAGGAGCACATGAACGCGCATGCTAAGTGGCGCATTCCGAGCAACAACGACGGGGGCGTACTGACGCTCATCGACGCCATCTTGGCGGCTCGTTAACGTGACTCGTCGGACCTGGCCGGGCGAGGCGGGTAAGTTTTTCGCTCGGTCAGGTCCTGGGCTCGCTCGGAAAGCACATTAAGTGCTTTCCGGCTCGTGCGGAATCTACGAAAAACTTACCCGCCTCGCCCGGCCAGGTCCTTGGGTGACTTGTTTGCCGCCTGGATGGCGTCTTGGCGTCTAGATACTTTGGCTGAATAATTACGGTTGAAGGGGGCTCCTTGTTGACAAGGAGCCCCCTTCTGTTTTTGGTTACTTTGGAACTGTGGTTGCTTCCCTATTTGGCGTCGGCCCAGGTTATGCCGGTGCTGGCTTCGGCGATCAACGGTACGCGGAGGTCTACTACGTGCTCCATGACGTCGCGGACCATGGCGGTGAGGCGCTCGACTTCGTCGACGGGGCACTCAAAGTCCAGTTCGTCGTGTACCTGCAGAATCATGTGGGCGGCAAAGCCCTCTTCTTCCAGACGGCGGCTTACGCGGGCCATCGCGATCTTGATAATGTCTGCTGCGGTTCCCTGCATGGGGTGGTTCATGGCCGTGCGCTCGCCAAAGCCGCGGAGTTGCGGATTTTTGGCCTTGAGCTCCGGAATATGACGCCGACGACCGTACATGGTCTCGGCGTAGCCCGTCTGCTTGGCACGCGCCACCACGTTGTCGAGGAACGTGCGCACGCCCGGGTAGGCCTCGTAGTAGCGGTCGATCATGTCGCGCGCCTCGGCCATCGAGATATGCAGCGACTGCGACAGGCCGTAGGCCTGCTGGCCGTACACGATGCCAAAGTTCACGGCCTTGGCGCGACTGCGCAGGTCGGGCGTTACCTCGGACACTTGCACACCAAACACGCGCGCCGCCGTCTCGGCATGGAAGTCCTCGCCCTCGTTAAAGGCGCGCACCAAGTGCTCGTCACCCGAGAGATGCGCCAGCAGACGCAGCTCGATCTGCGAGTAGTCCACCGCCAAAAAGACGCTTCCCTCACCTGCCGAAAACGCCGTCTTGACGGTACGACCCAGCTCCGAGCGCGTCGGGATGTTCTGCAGGTTCGGGTCGCTCGAGGACAGACGCCCCGTTGCCGTGATGGTCTGGTTGTACGTGGTGTGCACGCGACCGTCACCACGGCGCAGCGGGCCCAGCATGTCCAGATAGGTGGACTTGATCTTAGACTTTTCACGCCAATCCAAGATCAGACGCACGATTTCGTGGTCGCGGGCAAGGTCGCTCAACACCTTGGCGTTGGTCGAATAGTAGCCGCGCTTAGTCTTCTTGAGGCCCTTGGTCGGAAGCCCCATCACATCAAAGAGCACATGCGACAGCTGCATGGGACTGCCAATATTAAAGGTCTCGTCACCCGCCAGGTCGCGAATGCTGCGCTCGACCTCGGTGATCTGGGTCGCCAGGCCCTCGGACAGATTACGCAGGCGGTCGGGATCCACGAGCATGCCCGCGCGCTCCATCTTGGCAAGCACCGGCACGAGCGGCATCTCGATGCCATCGAACACGTTGGCGGCGTTCTCGCGGGCCATGCGGTCGCGCAGCGGTGCGACCAGCGCCAGCGTCAAGGCCGCCGTGCGAGCGGCGGGCGCCGGAGCGTCCTCACCGGCACCCTCTGCACCGCGCGCCGCAGGCAGCGCCATCTGCAGATACGTATCGGCCAGATATGTCTCGTCAAACTCGGAGCGATCGGAATCCAGCAGATAGGCAGCGACCACGGTGTCGAAGATGCACGTGGAATCGACTGCCAGCGGATCCATAAGCTCGGGCTCGGAAGAATCGATGGGCGAAAGCTCATGCAGCAGCGCTTTCATATCCGGGCTCGCCACGCGGCCCTCCACAAACAGGCGCGCAAGCACGCCGGCAATCACGCCGTGGGCGAAGTTGAAGCCATCGACTACGGCAGTGACACCGCCGTCGCCCTCCTCGAGCGCGAACAGGCCCTTGGACGTCGCCAACCACAGCGTGCGCGTCAGTCCAAAGAGCGCGCCCTCTTCCTTGTCATCGTCCACCACGGCGGCGACCCACTCGCCGGCATCAATCGCGCGGGAGACCTCAGCCGTAACGGCACCAAGCGCGTCAGCATCGCCGGCGGCTGCGCGAACCATCGCAGGTATCTCAAACACACTGGAGGCAGCAGCCCCGCCCTCGCCGCCGATCAGCGCCAAGAAACGGTTCTGCATGGCGGTGATACCAAGCGTACCCAGCGCCGCGGAAACCTCATCGGCAGAAAACGCCGGGAAGGACGTTTCCTCAAAGTCGAGCTCGACAGGCGCATCGGTGCGAATGGTCGCAACCTTGCGGCTCAGCAGCGCATCGTCGATGTGCGCACGCAGGTTCTCGCCCATCTTGCCCTTGACCTCGTCGGCGTGCGCGATGACCTCGTCCAAGCTGCCGTACTGCGCGATGAGCGCGCTCGCCTTTTTGGGGCCGATGCCCGGTACGCCGGGAATGTTGTCCGACGTATCGCCCTTCAGACCATAAAAGTCGGGCACGAGCGCCGGCGTAATGCCGTGATACAGGTCGTCCACGCTCTCGGGCGTCATGATCGCCACGTCGGACAGGCCCTTGCGGGTCGAGACCACGTTGACGTGCTCGGTCACGAGCTGATACATGTCGCGATCACCGGTCACCAGCAGCATGTCGCAGCCGGCCTCCTCACCCAGGCGCGCCATGGTTCCCAGGATATCGTCGCCTTCCCAGCCCTCGGACTGCAGAATCGGCACGTTGAGCGCGGTGAGCAGCTCCTTGATCATCGGAAACTGCGCGTGCAGATCGGGGTCCATGGGCGGGCGCTGCGCCTTATACTGCGGCAGCATTTCCATGCGCACGCGCGGCTTGCCCTTATCAAACGCCACGACCACACCGTCGGGGTCAAAGGCATCGATCATCTTAAGAAACATGTTCAGAAAGCCAAAGATCGCGTTGGTGGGGCGACCGTCCGGCGCGTTCATGGTGGGCGGCACGGCGTGGAAGGCGCGGTGCATGAGCGAGTTGCCGTCGATGACGGCAAAGGTACGGCGCTTGTCAGACATATTGAATACCTCGCTTTGGGCTGGGCACGGTTTGCTCACTCCAGTTTACACGCTCCCCGTCCCACGGCCACTGCACATCAGGCTTCCCTGCCGCCGCGGGCCCGCGCGTGATACGATGGCTCACGGTACATCAACCAGCACGATCGATCCGAAAGGAGCCTGCGTTATGGAGCGTCCCTGCGCATGGAAAAAGTACACGCCACAGCAGATCGAGGAGCTCGAGGAGCTTTGCCGCGGCTATAAGCAGTTTTTGAGCGAGAACAAGACCGAGCGCCTGTGCGTCAAGACCGGTATCAAGATGGCCGAGGAGGCGGGCTACGTCAATCTGGAGACCGTGATCGCCGAGGGCCGCGCGCTCAAGGCCGGCGACAAGGTGTACGCCGCCAATCACGGCAAGGACCTCATGCTCGTCAACCTGGGCACCGCCCCGCTCGAGCAGGGCTTTAACATCCTGGGCGCCCACGTGGACTCGCCGCGCCTGGACCTTAAACAGAACCCCGCCTTCGAGGCAGGCGACATGGCCTACCTCGACACGCACTACTATGGCGGCGTCAAGAGCTACCACTGGGTGGCCTCCCCGCTCGCACTCGTGGGCGTCATCTGCAAAAAGGACGGCACTACCGTCGACATCAACATCGGCGACAAGGCAGACGATCCGGTCTTTACCATCTCCGACCTGCTGATCCACCTCTCGAGCGAGCAGATGGCCAAGCCCGCTAAGGACGCCGTCGACGCCGAGATCCTCGACGTAATCGTGGGCGGCCGTCCCGTCAAGTTTGACGAGGACGACAAGGACGCCCCCAAGGAGCCCGTCAAGCAGATGTTCCTGGACATCCTCAAGGAGCAGTACGACGTCGAGGAGGAGGACTTCCTCTCCGCCGAGATCGAGGTCGTGCCCGCCGGCCCCGCCCGCGACATGGGCCTCGACCGCTCCATGATTTTGGGCTATGGACACGATGACCGCGTCTGCGCCTATCCCTCCATGCTCGCCCAGATCAATGTGGCCAATGTCGAGCGCACGAGCATCACGCTCATCGTCGACAAGGAGGAGATTGGCTCCGTAGGCGCCACTGGCATGACGAGCCGCTTCTTCGAGAACACCGTCGCCGAGATCATGACGCTCGCCGGCGAGGGCAGCCCGCTGGCCCTGCGCCGCGCACTCGCCCGCAGCCGCATGCTCTCCTCCGACGTGTCCGCCGGCTTCGACCCGGGCTACGCCGGCAAGTTCGAAACCAAGAACGCAGCCTTCATGGGTCGTGGCCTGTGCTTCAACAAGTACACGGGCAGCCGCGGCAAGGGCGGCTCCAACGACGCCGACGCCGAGTATGTGGCCCTCGTCCGCGACATCATGGACGAGGCCGGCGTGGACTTCCAGACCTGCGAGCTCGGTCGCGTCAACGCGGGCGGCGGCGGCACCATCGCCTACATCATGGCCAAGTACGGCATGAACGTCATCGACTCCGGCGTTGCCGTTCTGTCCATGCACGCCCTGTGGGAGGTCGCCAACAAGGCCGACATCTACGAGGCCTACCGCGGCTACAAGGCCTTCATCGAGCGCGCCTAATCCACCCCACCCATAACTTGCGGTGGAATACGGACTAAACTGGCCCATAAACGGCCAAAACAGACCGTATTCCACCGCAACTTTTTTGGCAGAGGAGAGTCTATGCTTCAAGTCATCATTTCGCCCGCCAAGCAAATGCGCGTGGCCCAAGATGGGTTTGAAGTCCTGGGCATTCCACACTTTGCGCGCGAGACGGCTCGCCTCCACCGTGCACTGCTAGATATCGAGCGGAATGAAGGCAGCGGCGGCCTGCAGGCGTTGTGGAACGTGAGTGACAAACTGCTGGGGTCTTGCCTCAACACCTTACATGAGTTCGAGCCCATCCTGAAAAACGGCGATCTCGACAATCCCGCACTCGCTCGTCACCTCTCCCCTGCCGTCATGTCCTATCACGGCATTCAATACCAGAGCATGGCACCCGAGGTGATGGATTCCGCGCAGCTCGCATGGCTGCAAGACCATCTGTGGATCCTCTCCGGCCTCTACGGGTGCGTTCGTCCCTTTCATGCCGTCGAACCGTATCGGCTGGAGATGGGCGCGAAGCTCGCCGTCGACGATGCCCGAGACCTCTACGCATTTTGGAGCGATAAGCTCGCGCGAGCTATCGCCCCGGCAGGTTCAAACACCACGATCGTCAACCTCGCCAGCGTAGAGTATGCCAAAGCCGTTCTGCCCAACCTCGCGGGCGACGCCACAGCCGTCACGTGCCTCTTTGGCGAGGGTATCCGCAACGGGAAGCCCATCCAACGGTCGACCGCCAGCAAAAAGGCGCGCGGCTCCATGGTGCGGTGGATGGCAGAAAACAAACTCGAGGATGCAAGCGAACTTACCGCATTCAATATCGGCTATCGCCACGCCCCCGAGCTCTCATACCCAGGCACCCTCGTGTTCATCAACGAACAGATGCTCTAGAGCCGCCACCCAAAACTGACCCGCTCAGCCTTCTCTATATAACTTGCGGTGTAATAGTTCCTATTTGAGCCTTTTATCGCACAAACGGGAACTATTCCACCGCAACTTTTATGATTTGGCCGGCTAGGTGCGACACCTATTCTGCTAGGCCGTCGGCCTTTGCAATCCCGTTTGTCGAGCCGTCCTGATAGGTAATCTTGACATGCTCCACCTCGGACACCGCAACACCCGCCGGGGGCTCCAGGCGCCATTCCGTCAGCGCGATATCCATCGTCGTGGGCGCATCTCCTTGATCTTTGAGCTTCACCGTGAGCGTTTTGAGCGTCGCGTCAAACGTCACGCGTTCGATTTCTTCACCTGGAATGGACCCACCACTCAGCTGTAACTGCACAAACTCATCGCGCGGGTACCAATAATCGCCCGGAACGGCGAGCGTATTGGCATTACCGCCAGTGCTCCTCACCGTCATGATCGGCAGGCTATCATCAACCTCGAACTCCCAGGTGGCGCCGCCGCGACCGCCAAACGTCCAAATAAAAAAGGCAATCACCAGCACGGCAAGCACCGCAAAGCCAATCGCGACAAGGCCATGGTGCGCGCGGCTCTCCTCGGCCGATACATCCCATTGCGTCTCTCGATATAGATGCTTGTCTTCCATGTACACCTCCCCACAGGCACGCTCGTTAGGTCAATCGTACCCATTCGAGCTATACTTGAGCCCACCACATAAACGGGGAGCTTGCAGGACAAGACGGCAGGCTGAGACTGGGCGCGCCCGCCCTGACCCGCAAACCTGATATGGGTAATGCCAACGAAGGGAGCCGTGCCAATGAGCACACAGACCGAGCCCAAGCTCGTCACGCAAATCGACTTCGCCCGCGCAGGGCAGATCACACCGCAGATGAAGGAGGTCGCCGAGCGCGAGCATCGCGACCCCGAATACATCCGCGAGCGCGTGGCCGACGGCCGCATCGCCATCCCCGCCAACATCGTGCACATCAAAAAGGGCATGCGCGCCTTTGGTGTCGGCGAGGGCCTGTCCACCAAGGTCAACGTCAACTTGGGCATCTCGGGCGACAAGGCCGATGCCGCCGAGGAATGGAAGAAGGTCAAGATTGCCGAGGACTTTGGCGCCGACGCCATCATGGACCTCTCCAACTCGGGCAAGACGCGCCAGTTCCGCCAGCAGCTCATCGACGAGACGCCGCTCATGGTGGGCACCGTCCCCATGTATGACGCCATCGGCTATATGGAAAAGCCGCTGGTCAAGCTCACCAAGGACGACCTGCTCGAGGTCGTGCGCGCGCATGCCGAGGACGGCGTGGACTTTATGACCATCCACTGTGGCATCAACAAGTCGGTCATCAAGACCTTTAAGGAGACCGGACGCCTGATGAACATCGTCAGCCGCGGCGGCTCGCTGCTGTTTGGCTGGATGGAAGTCACCGGTAACGAGAACCCCTTCTACGAGTTCTACGACGAGGTGCTCGAAATCTGCCACGAGTACGACGTGACCATCTCGCTCGGCGATTCCTGCCGCCCGGGCTGCCTGTACGACTCCAACGATGCCACCGAGACCGCCGAGATGATCGAGCTGGGCAAGCTGTGCAAGCGCGCATGGGCCGCCGGCGTCCAGGTCATGGTCGAGGGTCCGGGCCACATGGCGCTCGACGAGATCGCCGCCAACATGAAGCTGCAGAAGCGCCTGTGCCACAATGCACCGTTCTATGTACTCGGGCCGCTGGTGACCGATATCGGCGTGGGCTACGACCACATCACCGCCGCCATCGGTGGCGCCATCTCCGCGAGCTCCGGCGCCGACTTCCTGTGCTACGTGACGCCGGCCGAGCACCTGTGTCTGCCCGACGCCCAGGACGTGCTCGACGGCCTCATGGCCACCAAGATTGCCGCGCACGCCGCCGATATCGCCAAGAAGGTGCCGCACGCCCGCGACATGGACGACAAGATGGGCCAGGCACGCCGCAAGCTCGACTGGGACGCCATGTGGGAATGCGCGCTCGACCCGGTTACCGGCAAGAAGCGCTACGAGGAATCCCCTGCCGCCACCGAGGGCACTTGTACCATGTGTGGCAAGATGTGCGCCGTCCGCACCGTCAACAAAGTGTTTGAGGGCACGACGATCGACCTCGGTATGGAGGATTAACTCGCCAACGGAGCCACAATCGGCCACAAGGTGTTCGTCAATTGTTGACATGTGAACATTTTCTTACATTTGCGTAAAGATTGCACCACCCGCCCGGGATCGGCATACAGCCGGCCCGGGCAACTTTATAATGCAGGCAGGAGACCCATTTGAATCCGACCGAACAAGGGAGCGAACATGGATCGCAGTAAGGTACCTGCCGTTCTATCCATCGCAGGATCCGATTCCAGCGGTGGCGCCGGCATTCAGGCCGACATCAAGACCATCACGGCGCACCGCCTGTATGCCGAGACGGCCATCACCGCCATCACCGCACAGAACACCCTGGGCGTCACCGCCGTGCAGAACATCTCCCCGGATATTGTCGCGGCGCAGATCGATGCCGTTTTTGACGATATCCGCCCCAAAGCCGTCAAGATTGGCATGGTTTCCTCTGCCGAGATTATCGATGTTATCGCCGACCGCCTGAGCTCCTGGAACGCGACAAACGTGGTCGTCGACCCCGTCATGGTAGCCACCTCGGGCGCACGGCTGATTGCCGAAGATGCCGCCGAGGCGCTCACCCGCCGCCTGTTCCCGCTAGCGACGGTTATCACGCCCAATATTCCCGAGGCCATGGCCCTGCTCGACTACGAGGTCGACTCCGAGCGCACGCAGCAAAATGCCGCCATGCTCCTCACCCGCCGCTTTGGCTGCGCATCCCTCGTTAAGGGTGGGCATCTTGTCAACGAGGCCAACGATGTACTGGCCGAACCCGCGCCACTCGATGACGAGGGCAACCATCTGGGAGATCCACTCACCACGTGGTTCCGCCACAAGCGCATCGAGACCGACAACACGCACGGCACCGGCTGCACGCTCTCGTCCGCCATCGCCTGCGCGCTGGCCCAGGGCATGGATCTTGCCGACGCCGTCAACGCGGGCAAGGCATACCTGACAGGCGCTCTGGCCGCCGGCCTGAACATGGGCAAAGGTTCCGGCCCCGTCAATCACATGTGGCAGTATTAAGATTCGCAGCCCAAACCGCCGCAAAGGGGACAGACACCTTTGCGGCGGCTTGGGATCGCACTACTCACCGAGCATCTCTTGGAGCTTGGCTGCCACGGCGTGACCCAGGCTCTCGTGGCTTTCGGGCATCATATGCAAATAGTCGATATCGCCCGGCTCGGCAAAGTCGGCGGCATTCAAAAAGTCGCAACCAAACTGCCCAGCCACATGTGCGTAGTACTCGCCAAAATGCTCCGAGGCCTCGACGGAGCGCTCGTCAAAGTCGGTCATATACACATCGGCGATCTGCGGCTTGATCTTGATAGGAGCCATCAGCAGAATGCGCGGACAAGGCGCAGCGTCGGTCCACGGAAACGCGCGGACGGCGCGAATCAGTGCCATGGCGCCACGGGCGATATCGGAAGCTGTCACGTTAAAGACCGTCTTACAGTCGTTGGTGCCCAGCATGATTACAATGGCGTCCAGCGGCTTATGGGCCTCGAGCAGCATCGGAAGCGCGCGAATGCCGTTGAGGTTAGTGTCCAGATGGCACATGTCGTCGCGTACCGTCGTGCGGCCGTTGAGCCCCTCCTCAATCACATGCCAGCCCTCGCCTAAGTCACGTTGGGCCACGCCACACCAGCGCACATCCTGCGCATAGCGCACCGCGGTGCCGTCGCGCATGCCCGCCGGATCGTAACCATAGGTGTTGCTGTCGCCAAAGCATAGAACGTTTTTCATCGTAAGCCCCTCGCTCAGTAAAAAGCCGACGGAAGCAGCCTCTCCCGCCGGCTCGACCTATCTGTCAGCACGTACCGATTACAGGTACTTGCGCCAATCGTCCTCGTCCTCATCATCCTCGGTAGCAGCCTGGGCCTGCTCGGCGGCGCGAGCTGCCGCAGCGCGAGCGGCAACCTGGGCATAGGACTCCTCGTTGCGCTCGGGGAAGTTTGCCAGCACGTGCTCGAACTTGGCAAAATCCTCATCCCAGCGCGTAGAAGGCACGGCAAAGAAGACTTGCTTGACCTTAAAGTCGCCCGACGCGAGCTCCTTGCGGAAGAGCTCGGCCACGGCCTCTGCGTCAAAGCCATTGTTGTCGCAGCCCCAAGCGCCCAGCACGAGCTTCTCGCGACCTAGCTCGTCGCAGATGGCAAGTACAAAGCGAATGCGGTCGCGCAGGGCGTCCAGCAGGGCATCGTCACCCACGCGATACTCCTGGCGAGCGCGCTTGACGTTGGGCGCGGCGGCAACGATTACGTCGGCATACGCATGCACGTGGTTGCGGTCGAAGCGTACCGCAGGCACCACCAGCGCACGGTTTCGGTAAAGCTCGCAGTTGATGTTGCGGCGACGGTTCTCGCCGTACCATTTGCGCTGCTTGTCGAGAACGTTGTACAGATACGAATCGGCGCACAGCGTGGCCTCCTGGCCCAGATAACCCTGAATATAGCCACCGCCCGGGTTGGTGAACGAGGCAAAGGCGAGCACGGCCATGTCGCAGAATTGCGCATAGCCACGACCGTTGTCCAGGATGGCCTGCGTGGCGGAGGCACCGAGCACGGTGACCTCGGGCAGAACCGGAGCGGGCTCCTCAGCAGGCGCGGACTCAGCTTCAGCGATTTCCTCGGCAGGCTCCTCGACGGGCTCAGGCGCTGCCTCGGTCTCAGGCGCTGCCTCGGTCTCGGCAGCCTCCGCGCCCTCGACGTCCTCGGCAACCTGTTCTTCGGCGGCCACAGCACTCTGAACCTTGGCCTTCATCGCCGCGACAAAGCCGGCAGGCATACCGTCAAACTCGCGAACACCGTCAAGCGAACGCTCGATATCCTTGGCGCACGCTTCGGACACAGTTGCCACGTGACGCTCGGCGGCCTTGGCACGGGCCTCGCGCTTGGGATTGGGCTGACCCGCTCGGTTGGACCTGCGGTTACGGTTCCTGTTGTCGACGTCTGCCATACATGGTCACCTTTCCTGTCGCTGCCGCTATCGGCTTTTCCCATCCATGATACCCCGCCGCGTACAAAAAAGACGGCCCCGAAGGACCGCCTTTCGCATCGATTTACACGCACGGCAAGCACCGCCGCAATTCGCCACTAGTCGCGACGGCCAAGGATGTTCAGGATGCGCAGGAACACGTTGATAATATCCACGAACAGATTGGACGCCATGAGCACGGCGTTGGGCAGCGTAGGCGGCACCGTCGTGGCAACATAGGTGTCGTAGCCAATAAAGCCGGCGAACACCACGATCACGATCAGATCGGTGATGGTCTGCGAGACGCCCATGAACATCAGCACGATCTCAACCAGAATAGTGGCGAGCAGAATGCCAAAACCGATGCCATATACGCGCTGGAAAAACTTGGGGAACGTCACGCCCAAGGCGCCAAAGACAAAGGTGATGGCGGCCGTGGCGATAAAGGCAGTGTTGATGGTGGGCAGGTCGTAGTTGGCAAGGCCAAACGACGCGGTCAGGCCAAAGGTACTCGCAAAGATTACGTAGCCCACAAGGGACAGGCCCACGGACTGCTTGCTGGCGGCGGCCGACATCATGACCATACCGACGATGGTCAAAACAAACGAGCCAAAGACCAGCGGCAAGGCGGCGCCGCTCATCATCATGCGCGCAAACGACATGGTGCTCGTAAAGTAGGCGCCGGCGCCCATGGCGCAAAAGCCCAAGAAGATCAGGGCAGACATGGCGAGATTGTACGCGCGCGGCGACATCTCCTTGGCGCGGCTTGCGCCGCTCTCGACGGGGCCGTTCTGATAGCCCTGGATATCGTTCATAGGTTCGTCCTTTCAAAAAGCGCCACAAATAACGGCGCAGTAGCTGACAAGATTCCTGTCATTGTACCCGAACGCCGTGCGTCCTTACCTACGGCGCTCGCCCTCAAGCGTACGATCAAACGCCCAGACCCACCAACGCATCACGTGGGCCTGCGAGCCGTCCGGCCGTCCGCACGCCTGGTCCTCCAGATACAACTCGGTCGCATGCCCGCCAAAACGAACCTTATACGTTGCCGTACGAACACCGTGAACCGTTAAGCCAAAGCCCGTGGACGAGACAATCTCGTCAATTGTAAAGCAGCGACCGTCGACCCAGCAGACGGTGACCGGCACGACCTGTCCGCCCGCGAGGATGCGAGCCACAACGTCCACATACTGCTTGTGCACGCGCCGAGTTTTGCCATCTGTCTGTCGATATTCCATGCCCCCCATTATCGAACGCATGTTTGCATATTGTAAAGCGAACAGACTGTGGTTTTGGAGTGTCGGAGCGAACGCGCGTGTCCGCATGGCGTGATAGCAAAAAGAACACCCACGGTCAACAGGGCTAATATTCAATTTTAGTGCCAAAAAATTACTTCTCCCATCAGAACTCGGCAAAGAAACCCGCAGGAGGTGATACGATTTATCATGTTTTTGTAACGTGTCTGCAAACTTCGAGAAAGCCCATATATGGACGTAACGTTCTCAACCTTCCTCGGCCAAATTGTGTCGAACCCAGTCCTTGCCGTCACCGTGATCCTCGCGTTGGGCGCCATCTTCGTCAATGGATGGACCGACGCGCCCAACGCCATCGCGACCTGCGTCACTACGCGTTGCATGCCCGCCCGCGCCGCCATTCTCATGAGCGCCGCATTCAACTTCCTCGGCGTGCTCATCATGACGCACTTTAACGCGAGCGTCGCCAACACCATCTCGCATATCGTTGACTTTGGCGGAAACAGCACCATGGCGCTCGCCTGCCTGTGCGCGGCCCTGTTCTCCATCGTCGTCTACGGCGCCACAGCGTCGCGTTTTGGCATCCCCACCTCGCAAAGCCACAGCCTTATCGCCGGCCTGACCGGTGCCGCTATAGCCCTCGGCGGCGCGAGCAGCGTCAACGTCCACGAGTGGATGAAGGTCATCTACGGCCTGGCGCTCTCCATCGGCCTGGGCTTTGTCATGGGCTGGGTCCTGTGCAAACTCGTCTCGATTCTGTTTGCCGCCGCCAACAGGCGACGTGCCAATGTCTTCTTTAAATACGCTCAGATCGCGAGCGCTGCGGCCATGAGCTTTATGCACGGCGCGCAGGATGGACAGAAGTTCATCGGCGTGCTCTTTTTAGGTGTCGCCTTCGCCAACGGCCAGACCAGCGTCGGCGACGCCGGCATCCCCATCTGGATCATGCTGCTGTGCTCGGCCACCATGGGCATTGGCACCAGCGTGGGCGGCGAGCGCATCATCAAGTCCGTCGGCCAGAGCATGGTTAAGCTCGAGAAGTATCAGGGCTTCTCCGCCGACCTCGCGGGCGCCGCGAACCTGCTGCTTGCCACCCTTACCGGCATCCCCGTGTCCTCCACGCACATCAAGACCTGTGCCATCATGGGCGTCGGTGCCGTCAAGCGCCTCTCGGCCATCAACTTCGGCGTCGTTAAGGACATGATGTTCACCTGGTTCTTCACCTTCCCCGCCTGCGGACTCATCAGCTTTGTCATGGCCAAGCTGTTCATGATGTTCCTCTAGTCAAACCGAACGTCCATCTGGACCGCAACACTTCGCCCACCCGTCTTCGCCTCGAAAGGACCCACCCATGGCTAAGAAACCCGATTCGTTCTACTTTGACAACTACGTCGCCTGCGCCGACCTTGCTGTCCAGGCCGCCGAGCTGCTTACCCAGATTTTTGAGAACTTCGATCCCGCGCAGATTCACGACATGCTCAATAAGATGCATGCGATTGAGCATGCGGCAGACAAGAAGCACCACGAGCTCGAAGACGCCCTGCTCACCGCCTTTATCACCCCGCTCGAGCGCGAGGATCTGGATCTGATGAGCTGCGCGCTCGACACCGTGCTCGACCGTATTGAGGGCGTCGTGCAGCGCGTCTACTTCACCAACATTCAGAGCATCCATCCCGACGCCATCGTCATCGCCCACAAGGTGACTGACGCCTGCCGCGCCATGAAAGACCTGATGGTCGAGCTTCCCAACTACCGCAAGTCCAAAACGCTGCGCGAGCTGGTCATCCAGATCAACACCATCGAGTCCGAGGCCGACGAGCTCTACATCAACGCCATGCGCAACTTGCACGTTAACGGCAAGGATCCGCTCGAGGTCATCGCTTGGCGTGACGTCTACGCCTTCCTGGAGTACTGCGCCGACTGCTGCGAGAATGTGGCCGATGTTGTGGATTCGATTGTCATGAAGAACAGTTAATTGGGGGTACATGTCCCACCGGTCGCGGGCCCGACCACTGATAACCTTTTTTCACTCCGGCTGCAAGCAGAGTCGTTCAAAAGGTTATCAGTGGTCGGGCCCGCTCCCTTATGTACCACCATTGGGAACTTTGGCTGATAGCCATAGCGCAATGGGGGTTTGGCCGAAGGGACCTTTGGTATCCGTTCGGACACTTTGGCCCTTGATGAGCGTTTGGCTGATTGCTGCTTTGGGTACTGTTTGGGTTACTTTGGATTTGTTTGATTTTTAATTGTTGGAGGGCTTGGTTGTGAGTTATTTGGATTTGGCTCGGGCTCGGTATTCTTGTCGTTCTTTTGAGGATCGGGCTGTTGAGCAAGCTGTTGTGGATGCCATTGTTGAGGCTGGGCGGATTGCTCCTTCTGCTTGTAATAATCATCCAACCCGTGTGATGGTGTTGGATACGTCTGAGCTTCTGGAGAAGGCTGCTGCTTGTCAGCCTCGGTTTGCTCGTGATGGGTCTATCTTTGGGGCTCCGCTTGTCTTCCTTATTTGCAGCGTTACCGATGATGCTTGGGTGCGCCCGTATGACCAGATGAATTCCAGTGAAATCGATACGTCCATCGTGTGTGATCAAATGATGATGGAGGCCACCGAGCAGGGCCTGGGAACGTGCTGGGTATGCCATTTTAAGCCTGAGGTGGCACAGGAACAGTTCAATCTGCCCAAGGGCGTCTATCCTTATCACATGCTCGTCTGTGGCTATCCTGCCGACCACATCGTCGATCTCGAGCATCGCGAGGCCCGCACCATTCCCCTCTCCGACTTCCTCCTCAAGTAGATTTTTGGGACATGCCTTAAAACCTACCCTTGACCGCTCACCCGTTCGCCGAGTTCTGCGCCACTATGCGCAGGGCTCGGTTTTTTATGTTACGCACCCCGGCACAGACATAAAAAAGGGCCCGCAAGCTGCGGGTCCTTTCTAGGCACTAAATTGTAGGCCGAATGTTAGTCCAGGTCGTCTGCAGCGAAGTTGTCGATCGGGGCGAAGGGATCGGCCACGGGGACAACCGGGTCAGCGACGGGCAGCGGCTCGGCGGGAACAGTCACCGCAGGAGAAGCGGCGGAACCGACCGGCGTGGAGGCCATGAGGTCGGCCGGGAAGGAGTTCTGGGCATCGTCCATGAAGTGCTGGATGAGCTTGAGATACTCGGCCTTGAACTCCTCACGAGAAGCCTTGAGACGATCGATCTCCTCGAGCTCGGCCTGCTTCTCGGTCAGAGCCTGACGGATAACCTCGCGGGCCTTGGCGTCAGCCTCGTTGCGGATGCGCTCAGCGTTCTCGTTGGCATCGTTGACGATGGTCTCAGCGGTCTGCTGGGCAGCGATCAGGGCAGCGGAAATCTGGCGCTCCTGAGCGGAGAAGTCAGGGGCGGGAGCAGCCACGGGGGCGGCAGGAACGGCCTGGGCGGGAGCATCCTGAGCCTGGGCAAGCTGAGCCTGCGCATCGGCAAGCTGCTGCTCGGTAGCAGTCAGACGACCCTTAAGGTCGACGATCTTAGCGAGCATAGCGTCAACCTCGGAGGACAGCGTCTCCAAGAAGACGTCGACCTCGGCAGGATCGTAGCCACGCTTGGCCTCAGAGAAAGTCTGAGCCTGGATGTCTGCAGGGGTAATAGCCATAACAAGTCTCCTTTTTCATCGCCTCGGCGCTACACGCCCGACGTAAGTTACTAAGTCAGTTCTACACGAGTATACCTATAAGAAGCTGCAGAACCAGCCTCTGCACCAACTGCAACGCAATAATCGCAACGACCGGCGAAAAATCGATACCGCCCATCGGCGGGATGAAACGACGGAACAGGTTGAGCCACGGACCGCAAACGCTATCAAGCACCGCGGCAATATCCTGGAGCAAACCACCCTGCTTCATGGGAATCCACGTCATAAAGCAGTAGACGACAATGAGCGTGGAATAGAAGTTGAACAGCGTGTTGACCAGCTGGACGATAGTGTAGATGTTGATGGGAATCTCCTCGTCTTGTCTTTACTTAAGGTAGCCGTCCGCACGAAGCTTCTTGAGATCGGAATCTTTGACCTCGCAACCGGCGGGCAGCACCATGAACACACGGTCGCCCACCTCCTTGACCGTAGCACCCAGACCGCAGGCAAAGCCGTAAGAGAAGTCCAAGACGCGCTTGGCAACTTCGGTGCGTACGCCCACAAAAATCAGTGCGACAGGCTGCTTGGTGCGAACGCGGCGCACCACGGTCTCCACGTCGTCATAGCTCTCGGGGCGCAGGACATAGGCCGGCAGCTGCGGTGTGGCGTTGATGATATTGCTCGCATAGGCCGAGGCATCGCTCGGTGCAGGCGCGGGCGCAGCGGCGGCACGGGCGCGGGTGTTCTCGGCGTAGCTCGACGGCGTGTCATAGGCACCAGGACGATAACCGCTCGCAACACTGTCCTGCGAGCGCGAAGGCGGGTTATACGTCGTGGCATGGCGGGAGTCATCGCCGACCAGCTGACCGGAGCGCGTATACACGGCCACCGACTCAGCTTCACCACGGCGCGTCTGACCCAGCAGGCCGTTGCTCGGCTCGTCCTGGGTGTAGAAGCCCTCGCCCGAAGCACCACTGTAGCCGTTGTTCTGATAGCCATCGTCGTAGCCATCATCGTAGCCGTAGTCGTCGTCCTGGCCATAACCCTGGTCGTAACCCTGCTGGCCGCCCAGGTGCATCTTATTTTTAATCTCGTCAAGGAAGCCCATGGTTGTGTCCTCTCGCGGTTTAGTGCAGGCGCCCCGATAATCAGTGCGCACTTCAGAGCCTTATTTTACTGCAAACTCCGGGCTAAATACTACCCTGCCCAGGCGAACGAGCGTAGAGCCCTCCTCAAGGGCAGGCTCAAAGTCCTCGCTCATGCCGCAGGAAAGCTCAGGCAGGTTCAAATCGGGATGCGCCGCCTCCAGCTCATCCCTCAGCTCACGAAGCCCCGCAAAGGTGCGGCGTGCCACATCCTTATTCCCCCGGGGCGCCATAGTCATAAGCCCCTGCACGCAAATTCCCTCAAGCTCCGCAAGCTCACCCGCGGCGGCGCGAATCTCATCGGGCGAAAAGCCACCTTTCGACTCCTCGCCACTCACATTGACCTCAATGAGCACACGCTGGGGGCCGGCGAGCTCGCCTGCCTCAATCTTGCGGACAGCACGGCTCGAGATCGCCTGCGCCAGATGCAGCGAGCCCACCGAGTGAATCAGCTCGGCCGAGCCCAGCACCGCATTGATCTTATTGGTCTGCAGGTTGCCGATCATATCGAAGCGCACCTCGGGCAGCTCCGGATGCTCCGCCAGACCCGTGAGCTTGCGAACCAGCTCCTGTGGGCGGTTTTCGGCAAAATGACGATACCCCGCCTGGATGGCGGCAACGGTCTCATCGACACCAACAGTCTTGGACACGGCAATGAGACGCGCGGCGTCGTGGGGACGGCCCGCACGATCGAGCGCCGCATAAAAACGTTCCAGAATCTGCTCGCGGCGAGCGCGCATCAAGTCCAAATAGTTATCCATTGCCAATCGCCTCCGCTGACAGCCAAACAAGTAGTCCCATGCTAACGCAAGAGCGCGGCCCCGCATGTGCAAGGCCGCGCTCACTTAGGTATTTACAATCTTTCGACGAACGGGGTTACTTACTCCTCGTCATCCTCGCCATCGTCCTCGTCCTCAAGATGATCGAGCAGGTAGCGAAGACCCTCGCTCACCTCGTTAACGGGCACCTTGGCAACGTAGCGCGCGTCGACGGCGGGCCTCATGATGACGCCCTCGCCCGAAGGCACGCGCATGCTCTCGAGCTCATCCTCATCAGTGCGGGCGATATCGCCGGCATTCATGCGCTGACCAGTCAACAGGAAGGTCAGACGGCAAGCGGCATCGATGGAAATCGAAGCGATGCGATCGAGGTAGCGCGAAACCATGATAGCGCGGCGCAGGTCGTCATAGTTGTTGTTGTCGTCCATAAAGTCGCCCGTATCCATACGGTTAAAGGTGCGGAAGAACTTCTCGTAGGCGGCGTGCACTGGCTCGTCCTCGACGGCCAGGTTGCAGATGATGGACATGTCGTTAGTGACGAGCGCAGAAAGCGAAGAGCCCAGCACCTGGTAGACGGCCTCAGCCTCGGCCTCGACCGTGCCGACAAGCTCCTTGGGCAGCGAGATGTCGGCCTTGATCATATGACGCGTGGCACGGCAGATCTGACGGACTTTATCGGTCATGCGCTGCAGGTTAAAGTCGACGTAGATGATCGTCTGAAGCAGGCGGAAGTCGGAGGCGACCGGCGACTGCGTAGCAATCAGGTTGTAGCACACGGCCTCCAAGTTGGCGCAGCGCGCGTCGATTGAAAGCGTGCGCTTCTTGGTCTTGGTGGCGAGTTTGCGGTCGTCGGTCACATAGGCCTTCACGGCATCGTGGAGGGCCAGATCGACAGCCTCATAGATGCTCAGCATCTCATGACGGGCCTCGATGAGCTGACGGGAAAACAGTTTGCGCATGGTTCACTCCAATCAGTTGGGTGCGGTCATGCCGCCCGCACAGTGAATACGCACCGGACCAGGTCCGATCGGCTTGGGACTAGTCGCACCGATCAGCCAAAGCGGCCGGTGATATAGTCTTCCGTCCGCGAGTCCACCGGGCTGGTAAAGATCGCGTCGGTTTGACCATACTCGATGAGCGTGGCGGGTTCGCCGGCAACTTCCTGCAAGAAGAACGCGGTGTAGTCACTGATACGAGCTGCCTGCTGCATTGAATGCGTGACGATGATAATCGTCATCTCGGGCGCCAGCTCGGCCATCAGATCCTCGACCTTAGAGACGGAAGTGGGGTCGATGGCGGAGCAGGGCTCGTCCATCAGGAGGACATCGGGTTGCACCGCAAGCACGCGCGCGATGCACAGACGCTGCTGCTGACCGCCCGAGAGCGCCAAACCATCCTTGTTGAGCTGATTGGATACCTCTTTCCAGAGGTTGGCGCGCTTGAGCGATTCTTCCACGATGTCATCGAGGTCGCTTTTGCTAGTCACGCCCTGCAGACGAGGGCCAAAGGCGACATTCTCGTAGATGGATTTAGGAAACGGGTTGGGCTGCTGAAAGATCATGCCCACGCGACGACGGAGGTCGACCGGGTCGACACCCTCGGCATAGATATCGTTGCCGTCGAGCGTCATGGTGCCCTCGACGCGCGTACCCTCGATCAGGTCATTCATGCGGTTGATGCAGCGCAAAAACGTCGACTTGCCGCAGCCCGAAGGGCCAATGAAAGCAGTGATGGCGTTTTTGGCGATGTTGAGGTCGAGCCCCGTCAGCGCATGAAAGTCACCGTACCAAAAGTTGAAATCCTTGGCCGTGATGGCCGCTTGCTCCAGCGTGGGAGCGGACTGATAAACGGACATGGGACTCCTTAACTAGCGACGCTTGCGCGACAGGAAGCGCGCAAACAGGTTGAAGGCCAGAATGATCACCATCAGCAAGAGCGCGGTGCCGTAGGCTGCGTTCATGTTGATGCCGTCGTTGGCAAGCAGGTACAGGTGAACCGTCATGGGGCGGCCGGAATCGAGCGGAGAGATAGGTAGATTGATGGCCTGGCCCATGGTGTAGAGCACCACGGCGGTCTCGCCGATGGCGCGGCCGATGGCAAGGACGATGCCGGTGGCAATGCGGCCAAAGGCCGAAGGAAGCACGATCTTGGAGACGACCTGCCACTTGGTGGCACCCAGACCGTACGCGCCCCAACGGATATAGCGCGGAACGGCGCGAATGGCCTCTTCGGTGGTGCGCATGACGATGGGCAGCATCAGAAGTGCCAGCGCCAAGGCGGCCGAGACCATCGAAAGGCCTAAGCCCATGGCCTCGACAAACAAGGCATAACCGAACAGACCCATAACGATGGAGGGCACCGAGGCCAAAGCATCGGCAGCGTAACGGATGAGCTCGACGACCTTGCCCTGCTTGGCGTACTCGGCCAGATAGACGGCTGCTAGCACGGCGATCGGCGTGCAGATGAGCATGGCGAGCGCCGTCACATAGACGGTCGAGACGATCGTGGGCCAAATGCCGCCCTCGGCGTTGACGCCTTGGGGCCAACCGAAGATAAAGTCGAGCGAGATATGCGGCAAGCCGTTAATGACCACATAGGCGATGATAGCGACCAGCACCAGCGTGGTGATGTAGGCCGCGGCGCGGAACACACCGAGCATGATCTTGTTTGACAGGTCCTTGTTGATACGGCCCTTCTTGCCGTGGGAAAGGGCACGCTTGATGCGCTCGCGCGACGAGGTCGTATCGACCGTCGTGTCAACGGAATCGGACATAGCCTACCCCCTCTTCTTCTTGGAAATCAGACGGACGATGCCCACCAGCGTGGCGGAGATGATAAACAGGACCACGCCCATGCCAAACAGCGCCGAGCGGTGAAGGCCCGAAGAATAGCTCATGTCGAGCGCGATCTGGCTCGTGAGCGTCGAGATGGGGCTCGCGATGCTATCGGGAATGACCGGAGCGTTGCCCACGACCATGAGCACGGCCATGGTCTCACCGATGGCACGGCCCATACCCAGCACGATGGCGTCCACGATGCCCAGTTTGGCGGCCGGCAGCACGACCTTATAGATGGTCTGCCACTTGGTGGCACCCATGGCATAGGATGCCTCGCGAATACCCATAGGAATGGAATTGAGGGCATCGATGGTGAGCGTAGTGATGGTGGGGACGATCATGATGGCGAGCACAAACCACGCCGTCAGCGCACCAAAACCAAGGCCGCCGGTCAGTTGTGCGATAAACGGGCGGATGATGATCATGCCAAAGAAGCCGTAGATGATGGAGGGTATGCCCGCCAGCAGGTCAACGGCGGGGCTGATGAGCTTGCGCACGCGCTTGCTGGCAATCTCGACCAGGTAAACGGCCGTACCCACGCCCAGCGGCACGCCCATGGCGAGCGCACCGACGGTCACCAGACCCGAGCCGGCAAGCAGCGACAAGATGCCGTAGTGGCCCTCGGAAGGCGCCCACGTAAAGCTAAAGAAGTCCGCCAGACCGATGTCGGTAAAGACGGGAAGCGCGGAGTACGTGGTAAAGACAAAAATCAGGATGACGGTAACGACCGCCAAGAACGCGCAGGCAAAGAAGATCCACTGCAGCGCTTTCTCCTTGATATAGGTACTGCGCGATACGAGCGCCAGCTCGCGCTTCTTGGGCGCCTGGGCATTCTGCTCAGTCTGGGAGTTTTCCCGTGCTTCCATGCTACTCACTCCCCTTCTCGTCGTTGGTGACGGGAATAAAGCCCGCCTCGCGAATCTGCTTGTCCATCTTTTTGGACGTCACGTAGTCGATGTAATCCTGCGCCTGCTGCGAAGGCTCGCCCTTCACAAAGAAGTAAAGGTCGCGCGAGATGGGATAGCCGCCGCTCGCGACCGTCTTCTCGGACGCCTCAACATGATTGACCGAGACGGCCTTGACCGAGGTCTTGGCGTTGAGGCTATCGACGAAGCCCAGCGAGATGTAGCCAATAGCGCCACGCGAGCGGGACACGACATCGCGTACCTGGCCCGTACCCGAAAGAACAGCCGAGCGGCGATCGAACGGCGTGCCGTCCATCACGATGGTACGGAAGGCCTCGCGCGTACCGGACGCCTCGTCGCGATTGATAACCTGAATCTTCAGGTCCTCGCCACCGACTTCTTTCCAGTTGGTAATCTTGCCGGCGTAAATATCGCGGAGCTGCTCGGTCGAGAGGTTATCGACCGGGTTATCGTCGTTCACGATGACCGCGATACCGTCGTGGGCAATGACGATGGGAGTCAGGCCCAGATCCTGTTCGTCGGCATTGAGTCCACGGGAGGAGCTGGCGATATCGGCCGTGCCGGCGCTGACGGCCTCGATGCCAGCGGAAGAACCCAAACCGGAAACGAGCACATCGATGCCGGTCTCCTCCTTAAAGCCCTCGGCCGCAATCTCGGCGATAGGAAGGCAGGTCGTGGAGCCAGCGACGGTAATGGAAGAGGTAGAAGATCCCGAAGAACAGGCACACAGCGTAAGTGTAAGCACAGCGGCGCTCAGGACCGATACGATCTTTCTCATAGCATCACGCCGATCGCAGCATGGCGCCCACAGGTGCCGTCCTCGTTACGGTAGGAATAAAAGCGGTCGTTCTGACGCACGGTCGAAAGCTGGGTATCCACGATATCATCCGCGTCGACACCGACATCTACCAGCGCCTCGCAAATGGCAGCGGAAAGATCGAGCATGCGAGAGGTGCTCGCATCGATGCACGAGAACTCGGCGGCAAAGCGATCCATGAGTTCCTGGGATACCTCATATTCGTCACCCAAGATATGGGGGCCGATATAGGCGGAAACGTCGCTCGCATCGCAGCCGGCAGCATCGCAAAGCGCCTGGCACGCCTTGGCAGAAATACGTGCAATCGTGCCCTTCCAACCGGAGTGCACCACGGCAAATCCGCCAGGGGCCACCAGCACCACGGGAACGCAGTCGGCAAAGCAGAGCAGCACGGGCACGTTATGCGCCGTACAGACGATGGCATCGCAGCCCTCGGCAATCTGCTCGCGGACGTCCTCAAGGTCATCGGCGCCGTTCGAGGTCACCGCAACGATATGGTCACCATGGACCTGATTGGGAACGAGCAGGTTGTGCTCGCACTCGGCGGCACCCATAGCCTCGAGTGCGCGGCGACGATTTTCTTGAACGGCAAAGGGATCATCGCCAACATGCGAGCCCAAGTTGAGTGAGGAGTACGCATCTTCGGAAACGCCACCGGCGCGCTCGGTGAAGGCAAAGCGAACATCGGATGTCGCGCCCTCCACCAACGTAACTCCATCATGGTCGACACGCGAAACGTTGTCCGCACGTGCTGCCATACTAAAGCCTCCTAATAACACAAGTACCGCGGCATCGCCGCTACAGCCCGCGTTTATACGGCTGTCATACTTCTCTAAAAGGATACCTGCTGCGCTGGAGGCAATCGTAAAGGGAACGTAAGGAGATTGGAGGTTCTAGTTTACAAAGTCGAAATAAAAAGGGCGCGTCCATACGGACACGCCCCTGTGCACAACAATGCAAAGAACGACTTAGAAGCTGCCGCGCTTCAGGAAGTCGGGAAGCTCGAACTGATCGTTGCCGAAGTTAGGAAGCTCGGTGCCACCGACGTTGCGGGTCGGAGCGGCCTGAGCCGGGCTGGTAGCCGGAGCGGTGCGCTGCGGCTCAGCGGAGGCAGCGGCCTTGCTCTGAGACTGCTGAGCAGCAAAGAGCTCGTCCTGACGGTTGACGTTGGAGTCGGAGAAGCCCGTAGCGATGACGGTGATACGCACCTGATCGCCCAAGGACTCGTCAACAACGGTACCGAAGATGATGTTGGCCTCGGGGTCGACGGCGTTGGCGACAACGTCGGCGGCGTCGCTGATCTCCTGGATGCCCAGGTCCTTGGAACCGGCGATGGAGAGCAGCACGCGCGTGGCGCCATCGACGGAGCTCTCGAGCAGCGGGCTGGAAATGGCCTGCTGGGCAGCGTCGACGGCACGGGTATCCCCAGAAGAGGTACCGATACCCATCATGGCGGTACCGGCCTGCTTCATGATGGTCTTAACATCGGCGAAGTCCAGGTTGATGATACCGGGGACGGTGATGAGGTCGGTGATGCCCTGGGTGCCCTGGGAAAGGACGCCATCGGCAATCGCGAAGGCCTCGAGCATGGTGGTCTTCTTCTCGGCGATGTCGAGCAGCTTATCGTTAGGGATGACGATCATGGTGTCGACACAATCGGAGAGGGTCTTAATGCCCTCCTCGGCGCTCTTCTTGCGCTTGCGGCCCTCGAAGGTGAAGGGCTTGGTCACGACGGCGACGGTCAGCGCACCGACCTCGTTCATCGCGATATCGGCAACGATGGGAGCAGCGCCGGTACCGGTGCCACCGCCCTCGCCGCAGGTGATGAACACCATGTCGGCACCAGCAAGCGCCTCGGCAATGTCGTCGCGGGACTCATCGGCAGCCTTGCGGCCAACCTCGGGGTTGGCGCCGGCGCCCAGGCCGCGGGTAAGGTCGGTGCCGATGTGCACCTTGATATCGGCATCAGAGATCGCGAGTGCCTGAGCATCGGTGTTGATGGCAACAAACTCGACGCCGCGGATGCCCTCTTCGATCATTCGATTGACCGCGTTGGTACCGCCGCCGCCGACGCCGACCACCTTAATGACGGCAAGGTAGTTGTTGATCTCTGTCTCGTGCATGTCGGTCCTCCGAACAAAGGTTATAGCCATAGCATGGGTCGACCCCTGCGCACATTAACCTTCAGGTTGAAAGTAAATGCAAAGGTAAACCGTATTATGTTTGCACATTATGAACGTATCAGTCAAATAATTGACCGTGAAAACCAAACAAACCAGATAAACGGCGTGGTATGGCCCCTCAACAAAGTAACAACCAGCGCTACGAGGTCGGAGCATTCCTAAATGTGTAGTTGCCCGGAGAGCGCACATTGATATACGTTACGCCCTCTACCTGCGAAAGCAACTTGGTGACTACGCGTTCTTTCTTGGCGATATCGTTCGAATCGCCCAGCGACACCTCAATGCCGTTATTGAGGTTTGCCGAGATGGCTTCGACCGAAGGCGTGGAAATATCCTTGACTTGTCCCAAGAACTCGCTCGAAAAACCACGCACATAATCCAGGCCGGCCTTAACGGCTTTGGAGTTCACCGCCTGGCCGGAAACCGGAGCGACATCCGCCGAGACATCAGTCAACAGCACCGCGCCATAATGCTTAGCGAGCGCCAGCGCGGCATCGATTCCGGTCAAGGTATTTGAGCCCTGCCCTGTCGTGATGACGTTGCCCTGGTCGTCCACTTCGACCGACGTCGACAGTGGGGCGATCCAGGTGTCATCATCCCCGATGGCCCAGGCAAGGTCATCGGAGCTGATATAGGCAATTGCGATGACCTTGCGCTCCATAGGCGTAATGATGAGCGTATGCGGGAACTGACGCTGGACATCCACGCCCGAGACCCACGGGTTCTGCTTGAGATCCTCAGTAATCTGGTCGGGATCGACGTTAAAAAGCGACGTTCCCTCGGGCAAATCGATCAGCTGGATAGCATCGTGCTTCGTCACATGCTCGCTGCCTTGAATCTGAATATCAGTGGCGGTAAACAATCCAGAGTTAATCACCACGATGGCAACGACGACGAGCACGGCCAAGACGGCCAGAACGCCGCCCACGATTTTGCCTTTGCCTGTAACGACAGAAGCGGCGTCTGATGTTTTATTTACCATCGCCCCAAGTGAAGACAACGGGTTGACGCTTTTTTTACCCGAAGGCTTCTTGACGGTAACCGGGACCGATGTCAGCGAGCGCGGTTTCGATGCGCCCAGCGTGCGACCTGGACGCGGCGCTTTAGTTCCCGTCGAGGGCTTAGGAGTTGCCATGGGACGGGCAGGTTTGGCGCCCATAACAGGCTTTGACGTCACCGAGGGACGCGAGGACTTTTTTGCGGCCGGACGATTACCGAGCTGCGAGCCGACGACCGGACGACTGGTCTGTCGAGCATGCCCGACAGACTTAGAATGCGCGACGGTATTGCGTTGAGGTTTGGCAGGCGCGCCGGAACGCCCTCCGGCGCGGCGGAAGGTGGGTTTCGATGCTCTAGAAGCCGAGGAATTTAACTTCCGGTCTGAGCTCGATGCCATACGCCTCCCTCACCTTTCCGTGCACATGTCTGATAACCGCGGCAACGTCATCGGCCGAGGCAGTTCCGTTATTAACGATAAAATTAGCGTGAACGGGCGAAACTTCCGCGCCGCCAATTGAAAAACCCTTTAATCCACAATCCTCGATAAGCTTGCCCACACTCGCATCGGGCGGATTGCGAAAGACCGACCCGCAGGATGCGCGACCCATGGGCTGCGTACGCTTGCGCCTCGTCAGGTACCGCTCCATGCGCTCGCGAATGTCGGCCTTGGGCGCCGGTTTAAGCTTGAGCACGCACTCGAGGATGATCTCATTGCGGGGAAGGCTACATTCGCGGTAGCCCCAAGTGATCTCGGACCCCGCATAATGCTTGATACCGGATGCCGGGTCAAACGTTACGACATCCTCAACCAGCGAGCCAATCCACTCGGTCCGTGTGCCGGCATTCATAGATATCGCACCGCCGACCGAGCCAGGGATGCCAACGGCAAACTCAAGGCCCGAGAGGCTACGCGACAGGGCATCGTTGACCAGGCGCGCAAACATCACGCCCGCACCGACCGTCAGCGTACAACCGTCATCGGCAACAACCGTGCGCTGAAACTCACGTCCGAGCGAAATGACGGCACCGCGATAACCGCCATCGGCAACCAGCAGATTGGAGCCCTTGCCGATGATGACCCACGGCACCTGCTCGCGATCGAGCACCGCCACGGCGCGGCGAAGGGCATGATAGCTATGGCACGTCACAAAGAGGTCGGCCTTGCCGCCGATACGATAGCTCGTATGACGCGCAAGGCGCTCGTCCTCGATCACATCCGTGTCGATCATGCCCGAAAGCGCCATGACGGCGTTAAACAGACCCATTAGACTTAAGCGTCTTTCTTGGCAGTCAGATACTCGATAAACTCGGGGCCGACGGTCGTAACGTCACCGGCACCCATAGTGAGCAGCAGGTCGCCCTCGCCCACCATCTGCTCGAGCTCCTGATTGAGCTCAAGACGGCTGGAGCAGTACACGACCTCCTTGCCAGGATGCTTGGCGCGCACGGTAGCGGCGAGCATCTTAGAGGTGACACCCGGAATGGGCATCTCGCCAGCCGAGAACACATCAATCAGCAGCAGTTTATCGGCATTGGCAAATGCATCGGCAAAGTCGTCGCACAGGGCCTGCAGGCGCGAATAGCGGTGCGGCTGGAACACGACGTCGACGTGCTTGTAGCCCAGCGACGAAGCGGCAGCAAGCGTCGCCTTGATCTCGGTGGGGTGATGGCCGTAATCATCGACCACGGTGATGCCATCGATATCGCCCACGTGGGTAAAGCGACGGCGGACGCCCTCAAAGCTCGAGAGCGCCTTGGCGGCGGCGTCGATGTCAAGGCCCAGGACATGGGCGACGGTGAGCACCGCCGTGGCGTTGAGCATGTTGTGGCGACCGGGATTGCTCTTGATCTCCACAGCGTGCTCAGTGCCGTCCTCAAAGCGAACGATAAAGTCGCTCTGGATGCCCTTGACATCCGGGTGCATGCAGACGATGTCGTTGCTCTCGGCAAAGCCGTAGGAAAGCACGTGACGACCCGTCGACTTGGCGAGCTCGACCAGATGCGGGTCCTCACCGCAGACGATGACGGTGCCGTCCTCGCCCACCAGGCTCATGAATTTGGCGAAAGTCGCCTCGATCTCCTCGATACCCGAGTAGTGATCGAGGTGGTCGGCCTCGACGTTGGTCACAATGACAACGTTGGGGTTCAGGAACAGGAAGGAGCTGTCGGACTCGTCGGCCTCGGCGACAAAGTAGTCGCCCGAGCCGTTCTTGCCGTTCGTGTCATAGCCCTCGACGATGCCACCGATCAAGAAGCTCGGATCCAGACCCATGCGGTCGAGCATGGTGGCGCACATCGAAGACGTGGTGGTCTTGCCATGCGTGCCGGCAACAGCGACAGTCGTGTAGCCGTGGCCCAAAGCAGAGAGCATCTTGGCACGGGGCCACACGGGAATGCCCAGCTCGCGAGCGCGCACGAGCTCAGGGTTGGACTCCGGAATAGCGGTGGAGACAACAACCACGTCGGGCTTGACCTCGTCGATCGTGGCGGCCTCATGGCCCACATGCACCTTCACACCAGCGCGGGTAAGCTGGCGGATATAACGTGACGTCTTAAGGTCGGAGCCGGTAACGGCATAACCGCGCTCGTGCAGAACGAGGGCGATGCCGCTCATGCCGGCGCCGCCGATACCGATAAAGTGGGCGCTCTTAAACTCGGGCGCGGAGGTTGCAGTCTGGGAATCAGCCATGTGCTCGTGTACTCCTTGCGTAAACACTGCCTGTAACCCGTTAACTGTACCGCACCTACCGCATCAGCGCGAGGACGACCGACGATATCCCGTCTAACTAACGCAAACCCTCTACCGCATCGGCCAGAAGAGCGGCGGCCCTATCCTGAGCCAGACCACGCGCCGCCTGACGCATGGCCTCGCGCGCCGCCGCATCATCGACCAGGTGCAGCAGCTCATCGGCAAAGGCAGAACCGTCGATATCGGCATCGGCGCAGAGCACGCCGGCCCCGGCGTCGACCAGATAACGAGCATTGGTGGTTTGGTGGTCGGCCGTCGCATGTGGATACGGCACGAGCACCGAAGGCACGGCGAGCGCAGCAATCTCGGCCACGCTCGATGCGCCCGAACGCGAGAGCACCAAATCGGCAGCAGCCAGCATATCGCCCATGTTGTCGATGTAGGGCAGGACGCGGTAACGCTTCGCCTCCTCGGGCGTCAGCGCCAAAGCGCGCTCGGTCTCCTCAAAGCCGTCGGCACCCGTCGAATGCAACACATAGAGGTTCTTGCGCGAAAGCAGCTCGTTTTTGAGCGAAACCACGCGCTCGTTGAGGTGCTGGGCGCCAAGTGAACCGCCAAAGACGAGCAGCAGCGTAGCGTCCTCGGGAACGCCAAGCGCCTTGCGGCCGCGAGCGCGATCGCCCTCGATCACCGAGCGACGTACGGGGTTGCCGGTCATGAGCACGTGGCCAGGGTCACCTTCGCGCTCAAAGACCGCGCGGGCCGCAGGTACCGAAATGCACACGCGGGCGGCATGTGAGTTCATCATCTTATTGGCCAGACCCGGAACAGAGTTCTGCTCGTGCAGCAGATACGGAACGCCGGCGCCCTTGCACCAACCCAGCAGCGGGACCTCAACGTAAGCACCAAAGCCGATAGCGGCATCGGGCTTACCGACCTTTGAGAAGTGACTGGCAAGCGCACGCTTCGCCTTGTTGACGCGCCACAGCGAGGTCAGCGCCGTCCAGGGACGGGAGCGATCGAAGCCCGTGACCGTGATGGGCACAAAATCGAATCCGGCCTCGGGAACCAGACGGCCCTCGAGCTTGCGCGATTGGCCCACGAACACAACGTGATGACCGCGGTCACGCAGCTCCTCGGCCAAGGCGAGCGCGGGGTTGATATGTCCTGCCGTGCCGCCAGCTGCAATAGCAACGGTCATCTTATCGGTCATGGTAATCCCTTCGTACACGCGGCCCCTGGTCATCGGTGCGCAAACGCTCCGACGGGTCCGAATTCAAATCGATTCGATTATATCCGCCGCCCGCATTGCGGGGAGTGGGGCGCTGCGGACGACCTTGCGGCGCCGTTCGCTGACGCGGACGGGCTGCCGACTCGGTCGCAGAGCCATCCAGGACGGTAAAGCCGTTACGCGAAGATCGCTCACCGCGCACGTGGGGCACGCCGGCGGTACTCTCATCCATAACGGCAAAGCTCTCGCGGCGACGGTCGTATTCATCGCGACGGGCGCTCTCATACGAAACGCGCAGGATCAGACCGGCGAGCATAAGCGACACAATAATCGACGAGCCGCCGTAGCTAATAAACGGCAGCGGCTTGCCCGTCATGGGAAACACATTGAGAATGCCCAGCGCGTTGATCAAAAACTGCACCGCAAGGATGACCGCGGAACCCGATGCCATAAGTGCTCCGCGACGGTCGGTCGCCTGCTCGGCAATACGAAACGCCGAGTAGATCAGCATCGCGAACACCAAGAAGAACAGCACGGTTCCGA
>CAUAJB010000005.1 GCA_958429225.1 uncultured Collinsella sp. | reverse complement strand
ACTTCATCAACTACGGCATGTCGGAGGGCCGCCGCGGCTCCGAGGCGTTCGACGTGCAGAGCTACTACAATGAGTACCCCGATCTCCGCGCCGCCTTTGGCACCGACCTCGCCAGCTACTACTCGCACTACCTTATGTACGGCAAGAAGGAGGGGCGCCACGCCACCGGCTGCTCGAAGCTCAAGGGCGCCGCAACCAAGGCAGGCGGCGTGGACTACGCTCCCGTCTACGACCCCGAGTTCTACCTCTCCCGCAACGGCGACGTCGAGAAGGCCTTCACTAAGTCGACCTACGGCGGCGTGACTGTGGTCGACGACTCAGCCGTCCTGCGGCACTTCATCAACTACGGCATGTCGGAGGGCCGCCGCGGCTCCGAGGCGTTCGACGTTTATAGTTATAAAACGAGATATCTCGATCTTAGGAAGGCTTACGGAAGTAATTTAAAAGGGTATTATCTCCACTATCTCGAATATGGGATGAAAGAGCATCGTAATGGTTCGAGCATGACTGGATTTGAGGGCTATATAATGTCCCCGCCTTTCACTTCTTACGAGGATGCTGCCGCTCATTACAGCAGGACTGTTGGGAGGCAAACTTATCCAACAAGCGTGTATAAAAGCAAAGGCAGCGCATCTATTGATGAGTTTTGTAAGATTCTTTACGAAGAAGCCTCATTTGAGGGAGTATGTCCTGAAGTTTTATATGCTCAAGTCATGATCGAGACGGGCTATTTAAGATTTGGAAATTTGGTCCAGGCAAATCAGTGCAATTTTGGAGGCGTTGGAGCCACCGGTCCTGGAAATCCCGGATATACTTTTTCTTCCGTTAGAGAAGGGCTTAGAGTTCAAGCGCAGCATTTAAAAGCGTACGCAACAACTGAACCTTTGAATAATCCGTGTATTGACCCACGCTTTAATCTTGTTTCCCGTGGGTGTGCTCCCAAGACAACGGACCTAAATGGACGTTGGGCCGTTCCCGGTAAAGGTTACGGCGAAGGCTTAAATGCAATTGTCCTTGACGTTTTGTGCATGTAATGGGTCTACAGACGTTCTAGAGCCGATATGCAAATCTAGTTGCATATCGGCTCTAGTTTTTCGGCTATATATGTAATCTTATATTGTTGAGAATTTCTGACAGTCTTTCATAGGAGATGTCAAGAAGTGCTGATATCGCTAAAGATTACAGCAATGACCAAATAAATATAAGCACAGAATACTTTGGGATCAGAATTATCGGCTGAAAATAATAGTAAACAAAACGTATGAGATAGACAGAAGCCATCCTGAGTAAGTAGCGGGCTCTAGGCTTGTAATATGACGACAGCCTTCCCTGTCGAGACGGCTGTCGTATGGCGCGAAAGCGCAACAAAAAGATAAACGGTGAAGGGCAATACCGGATGCACTCCGTGTTCCACTTTAGTATACATCAACCGTGGCTTGCCCTGAACATTTGTTCCCAACTATATGTGACGCGAATCTACGAATTTGCACCTTGAATATTAAACCATATTCTGTTTAATTGACAACTCTTCCTTAACAAGAGCTGGCTCAGAAGTGCGGCCCAGAAGTGCGGCCCAAATATCCCGCTATCAGCGATTCCTCTTACCTCTTGCACGTAATCTCATAACAGAGGGAATCATATTTGTAATAAGGCGGTATCTAAGCATTGGGAAAGGACCGGTCAGCATATTGAAAAGAGACCAAGCAGCATAGTAGAAATGCCAGCCATCTTCCATGCCTTGTCCCTTCCATGGAGTCAAAGAGAGGTTTTGGAGATACTCATTTGAATACCTATGCGTATTGCCCAATCTCCAAGGACGGTCCTCACCAAGGAAATGCACGATAACGGGGTTGCTTACCCACTCAGAATACCGGCGTGGGTCGGGATCGAACCAAGGGGAGACCCGCTTCAGCATCGAAAGCGGATAATAATAGAAAGAGTTGCAATAATTATACTTTACTGGAAGAGACATGATTCGCTCATCAAGGACAAGATTTATCGCATCCTGATCGTTCGCAAAAAGCTCGGCTCCCCGCTCTTTCAGACACTCTAGTAGCTGCTTTTCAATCTCATTTCTACGCCAGGATTCAAGGTCAATCAAAAGGACTCCAGCATTAAAGTACGGCTTTCCTCCATGTCCAAGGGCCTTCATGCGTTTCGACGATACAGTTGGCTCAGGACATGCACCAATTATGCAGCCGTGCTCGTTCAGCGGAGCGTCCCAGAGCTCCTTGAGGCTCCCCCTGACCATTGTGTCTGCGTCAAGATAGAGAACGCGTTGAATATCGCTGACCAAAAACCTTGCCAACAGCAGCCTAGAGAGTACGATCTCATTCCAACCCTGCGTATCAAAGTCAATGCAGCCAGCTTCCATGAAACCATCGATATCAATAAAATCGATCTCGACACAATACTTATTCAAAAAAGAACGCAGCGTCTCTTTCGACGTCTGTGACACCTTGTCGCAGAATACGAAAAAGTGAATTGCGTCATCGGGAGACGAGTTCTCACAAACAGAAGCAACTGAAGCTGCAAGCTGCGGCACAAATGCCTCATTGACCGTATATAGAAGATTCATCTGTTCTCCAAAGCATTATCAACAAGCCATGATTCTAACAAAGAAAGGGAATATAGTCACCACGGACTCGGAGGACCACCCACCAAACTCCGAACACAACAAACCTGCGTCGTCACAGTCAGGCCAACGTCAACCCACTCGCGCACTTCACGCTACCACTCCCGAAGGCATACGTGTGCGGCGTCTCCAATGTAATCAAATGCTTCCAGCGTTTAGGTGCGTTTCGAGTGAAGCGCCTGTGTGTCTACGGGAGCGGCTTGCGGTATGCTGGGAGGGGCGGATGGCGAAGCCTATTTGCTCGTGGCAATCCTGATGGTACCCGCAACCGCCGCGGGAACGCATGCGGCAATAATGGCCACGTTGATGCCGTTCATGCCGAAGGCGGCAATAAGGTAATCCGCCGCAAGGACGATAACGGCGAATGAAAGAGCGTTGATGATAATTTGGGTGACCCCGTCGCGCATGATGAGGAGGGAGTCGTTTACGTAGAGCAGGATGGCGATTGACGTTGTGGCTCCAAGAACATATGGGAATATCCACAGGTAGGGCTCGATCTTGCTTCCGTAAACGAGTTCGAGCAGGGGGCCACCAACGAATGAGAATCCAATCGTAACTATTGCCATGCATGCAAAGAGCAAGCCGAATACCTTGAAGAAGCTCTTCTTGAAAGCTGTTGCGCCTCCATTTTGCAAAGAGTGCGCTAGGGTGCCAATAAGCGGACTGTAGAGATACGTCGCGCCTGCCTGTATAAGAACTGCGGGAGTCGCGATGCTGGCGTAAATTCCTAGGAGTTCTTGTCCGGCAAGAACGCCGTAGCGTTGACGGACAATAGAAACGATGGACGTTGCTAAGAAATTGGCGATTGTCGGCATAAGACATGCTTTTCCGAGTTCGACAAGATGTTCGTGAGCGAAGCTGGGCTTGATATCCCCAAATCGTCTTGCGTGGGGGAGATCGTAGAAGAGGGTCACGAGCATGCAGCAAAACGCCATACCGATGATCGCAGCGGGCAGCGAGTTGATCGTTACGAGTGGGGCGACGAAGCCGACGAGGGATAGCACTCCGCGCATGAACTGGGATTTGCCGATGTAGTCCATGCGCTGTCCCTTTTGGTCGACTCCGTAGAGCACGTCGACAAAGGTCTCATCGATTTTAAAAACGAGGAATACAAAAGTGGCGATCAGGAAGGAAACGTTGTCGCTGATCGCAGCGACGTAGATGCAGCTCATGATCAAGCTGAATAAAATCGATACTAAGCGAAAGCCAATATAGTCATTTGCGGAATGCTCGCAGGAAATGTCGGAAACCTGGTAGGTCCTCATTTTATATAGGCTGACGGAGGCAAACATGCTGCCAACGGACATGGCAAATGCAAGCGCTCCGGAATTGCTGTAGTCGGTCGACAGAACAACGACCAGGACGGTTGTAAGCCACTGGCATCCAAGGTAAAAAATGCAACCAGCGGCGTTCCAGAGCGTGTTCTTTTTCGTGCTCAAGGGTACGGGGACGTTGGGCATGCAGCTCCCTTCTCGTGCGAAGCGTTCGTTCGAAAGACCTTAGTAATTTTAGTGCCCTTTTCAACGAGTGCAAAGGTGAACGTATAATGAACAGGCATGCCTATACGATTAAACGGGAGCGATTCATGACATTTGGTCCCTCTGACCATACCTTTGTGCTCTGCGCGTACAAAGAGAGCCCCTTTCTTGAAGAGTGCCTTCAATCCTTGCTTGCGCAGACTGTAAAGACCAACGTGTTGATTGCCACTTCGACTCCGTGCGATGCAACGCGTGAGCTTGCTAAGCGATACTCCGTTAAGTTGTACGTTCGGGATGGAAATCCTGGGATCGCTGATGATTGGAATTACGCAGTAAGTTGCGCTGACACTTCTCTTGTCACCGTTGCGCACCAGGACGATACCTATGAGCCTGAGTACGCGGCTCATCTTCTAACTGCTGCGAATAAGATGGACAATCTGCTCATCTTCTTTACCAACTATGGTGAGTTGAGGAATGGTGCCAAGGTTGACGATAACCAGCTACTTCGAATCAAACGCCTGATGCTTACTCCCGTTAGGGACGGAAGATTTGCTACGTCCAGATGGATGCGTAGGAGAATTCTGTCTTGCGGATCTGCAATTTGTTGCCCGTCCGTAACGTTGAATATGAGCAAGTTGCCTAGGCCTCCGTTTATTGCAGAATTCCGCTCGAATCTCGATTGGGCGGCATGGGAGCGCTTTTCAAAGCTGCCTGGTGCTTTTTACTATGATTCCAAGGTGATGATGCACCACCGTATTCATCAAGAATCTGAGACATCTGCCTTAATTAAGGATGACACGCGAGAAAAGGAGGACCTCGCGATGCTCGAGCGGTTTTGGCCTTCTTTTATTGCGAAGCTGTTGTTTAAATTCTATCGCCGAGGTCAGGAGAGCAACCAATTGTAGCGGCGAGTTCTTGTTGAGTTGTCTATGAGAGATTGGCGGATGTTGAATAGTAAAAAAGTGTTGGTAATTGTGCCAGCGTATAACGAGGAAGAATCTCTAGAGAGAACAGTTGACGAGCTTGTTTCTGTTGTGCCCGATATCGATTATCTCGTGGTAAACGACGGTTCCAAGGATGCAACTGAGCAAATCTGTCTCGACCGTGGCTTCAATCATGTCACTCTTCCGGTCAATTCTGGTCTTACAGTTGGATTCCAGACGGGGATGAAGTACGCGCTGCGCAATGGGTATGACTATGCTTTGCAGTTTGATGCAGACGGCCAACATTGCCCGGAGTATATGTCCAAGATGCTCGACCTTGCGATCGCCGAGGACGCCGACATCGTTATCGGCTCGCGCTTTGTAAACAAGTGTAAAGAGGTTTCTGCACGCATGCTCGGCTCGCGCATCATTACGGTTGCGATCAAGCTCACTACCGGCAAGCGAGTTGCAGATCCGACTTCTGGCATGCGTATGTTTAACAGGAAGATGATCGAGCTTTTTGCAAACGACGACTCTTTGAACCCAGAGCCCGAGTCTATTTCGTACCTGATTAAGAAGGGTGCTAAGGTTCGTGAAGTTCAGGTTGAGATGCGTGAGAGGCAGGCAGGGGAGAGCTATTTGAACATCCCTAAATCGATTGCCTATATGGCTCGCGCTTGCATCTCCATTCTCTTCGTTCAGTGGTTTAGGTGATTGAATAATGTCTATTGTGCTTAGGGCCGTCCTCCTGCTCGGGGCTCTTTTGGTTTTGTATTTTGTCATCAGGAAGCTAAGGAAGGCGCAGATTGAAGTGCTGGATTCTGTGTTCTGGCTTTTCTTCGCCTTCAGTTTCGTTGTGCTGGCTGCTTTCCCACAAGTTGCCTTTTGGCTGTCTTCACTTTTGGGATTTGAAAGCCCGGCAAACTTCGTGTTCCTCTACGTGATTGTATTGCTCCTGTATCGAGAGTTCAGTAACACGGTGAGCATCTCGAAGCTGCGCAGGAGGATTAATCAACTTGTTGAGGAGCAAGCGCTTCGTTAAATTTGTCATATCTATTATTCGTTCGCCCCTCGAAAGGAGAGACTGTGTCTCTTCCTCACTTTGTTGCGATTGTGTTCTTCGTTTGCGCGATCTGTCTCGTATCCAAGGGCAAGTTGCCCTTACGCTTTTCCTTTTTCTGGCTGTCCTTGTCGGTGATAATCCTCATCGCTGCTATTTTCCCTGGTTCCATTGGAGCAATTGGCGAATTGTTTGGTTTCGTGTTGAACACTAACTTCGTGTTCTTCCTTGATCTGTTTCTTCTCCTTGCGTTTTCGCTGATGCTTAGCGTAATCGTGACGAAGCAAGCAGCAAGCATAAAGGATCTGACTTGGCGGCTTGCGATTATCGAGAAGGAAATAGTAAGAGACTGCTGAGCGGACAGACAATAGACGGTGTTCGGCTTGGGTTGCGGGAGGGATGACCGCCTTGTTGAAAAATGGTATCGCTAACGGTTCCGCCGTCGTGTTCTTTGATGTTCACCGTACGGTCATAGTGTAGATTCAGACAGGAGACGATTTGATGATTCCGATTGTTCACGGCCATGCTCATATGGCTAAGACGCAAATACGGAGATGTTCCGATGGGTATCGGTTGAGCGCGCTTCCGCTTGTGTGCTTTGTACTGCTTGCTATCTCGGGTGCAGTGCTGTTTGTTCGCTATGACGTCACGGCGGCAATCTTTTATTGGTGCATGGAGCTTGCGTTATTTGCTTGTTTAGCGGTTCTTGCTTGGTTTTATCTTGCCTCCGAGCGAAGCACCCTGTTCGGAAAGGCTTCTCCTCGTCTTGCCTTGAGTGTCTGTGCATTCTCGGCTCTTTTTTCTATATTACTTGAAGCCGGAACCGTGGTGGGTACGCCAGAGAGGTCCGTGCTATCTATAATGGATTGGAGTAAAAAAGAAATAGTACTCTTTTTCTTTGCTGTATTTATCAGCAGCTCCTTTATCTTGCTAGCTGTGAAAAAGCCCGCGTTGGCCAACAAGGGAAGGGCGCGTGCATTTTTTGCTGCAAACCCTGTTCTGGGCATCGTTGTTTTGTGCATAGTCGTTCTATCCGTAAATGGTCTGTTGGCGGTTGCGTCCACTGTACTGATGCCGTTTCTTGGAGCATCATTTGTGCGTACTGTTCACCTCTGCATTGTGATTATTCTAGGTGTTGCTCCTTGGTTTATTGTGAAACCGGGTCTATACAAGACCGTAGTCTCCTTCTCCATCGCCGCGCTTTCACTAGGTTGTTTTTTGATTTCAGCTTTACCGAACCTCACTGCTGTTTCTCCGGACGATCAGATCCATTACGCTCGTTCTCTGGGCCTGTCCTATATGGGAGATCCTGTCTTCACCGGGTCTGAAATTGAATTAGTTGCGGTTCCATGGGTGGATAATAACAGTCTTCAGTTTGATGAGGTGCATGACGCGGAGATGGATCTGAATGACCTCCATTTGTCCCAGTTGGCTTCAGGGGAAGTTTATAGTTCCCCTGGTTTTGTAGCTGCGGTGACCGGTGAATCGTTGAGGAACATTTCGACCATTTCCTATATTCCTTGCGCTCTCGGTCTTTGGTTGGGGAGGTTGTTGTCCCTTCCATTACTTACGGGCTTTGCCTTGGGAAGGCTGTTCAACCTTTTCTCTTATGTTGTCGTGACCGCCGTTGCAATCCTCTATATTCCGAAATGGAAATCTTTGATTGCGACGGTTGCCCTACTTCCTTATGCTGTCTATCTTGCATCGAACTATTCCTATGATCCGTGGGTGACTAGCTTCTTATTGCTTGCAGTTGCTTTGGTTCTAAGGGAGTTGTCGAAGCCTGATGAGAGGCTGGCGCCATTAAGCGTTTTCGCAATTACAGCGTGTTTCTTTTTGGGCTTGTCTGCAAAAGCTGTTTATTTTCCGTTAATTGGAATGATGCTGTTCATGCCTGCTTCGAAATTTAGGAATTCGAAGCAACGGAAGTTATATGTGGCTTTGGTGATTTTGTTCGGCATCCTAATGGTGTGTAGCTTTACCTTACCGATGCTGTTTTCCCCCGCTGTGCAGGCGGGAGATGTGAGGGGAGGCGAGGGGGTCAGTGGAATAGGACAAATACGCTACATTCTGAATAATCCGATGGAATTCCTCGGTACATTATTCGGTTTTATGGTCAATCTGCTCGCGCCCGCTTCATCGAATGACTACTCTCTTTCGTATGCATATATGGGCAATGTTGTTGTATCGCTCCCATTTCTTTCCACTCTGCCCTTTCTCTGTATTTATACGAGCGCCTTTAATGTCGAAGGTGATTCCTCTAAAAACCCTGTAACCCCTGCCCTCCGTATGTGGATCCTTGCGCTTGTTGTCGCAAGTGTCTCTTTGGTGTGCATGGCGCTTTATGTCGGTTACACGCCCGTTGGTGACACTTCGGTAGCAGGTGTACAACCGAGATATTTGATACCGGTACTTGTTCCGGCGTTCATTTCTTTGTGTGCACCTCGGGCCCGAATCGATTGCGTGTCGCAGCGGTTTAATTTTTCTTCCGTCATTCCTCCTGTAGTCATGATTCTGATGTCTTTCTTTGCGTGCCTGTGTTGTGTGATTGGTCGGTAGCGATACCGTTTCTTATTACAGTTCATTTTTCAGTGTCTAAAAAAGATAGGGGTCAAGCAACGGGGGTGCGGTAGGAATCTTGGGGCGTTAGGCTGCCAGGCCTAGCGCCTTTCTGTACTGGCTCGGGCTCTTCCAGAAGAGCGAGAGTTTGATCCGCTACTCGTTATAGTCGTCCAACCACGCGTCCAGCTTTTCCATGAACCGCTCTACCCTCACGCCCGACCAGTCCCTGTATGGAAGAACTCCTGCTTAAGCGTGCCAAAGAACCCCTCCATCCGCGCGTGTCCGGCGTCCTTGCCTTCCTCGACATCGTGCGGGAGACGCCGTGCCGCCCGCATATCTCGATCAAGTCGGGCCAGCGGTAGCGGGCGCCCCGGTCGCTGTAGAGGACCGGGCACTCGCCTGCCCCAGGTCGTACAGGCGCGGGATAACGAGATTTGCCTGATTTATCAGCTGCGCGATACATTATCTTGTACCTAATGCTTAATAGGTTCCGAGTCCGTGCCGTTAAACTCCTATTCTTCCATCACATGTAAAGGTTTGCCCATGATAGAGGTTTGGTATATTGAAAAAGGGAATGCAGCTGGCATGTTCGCACAAAGCGTTAATAGCAACGGCTCAGATTTGCCGCCAGCCCTCCCTTGGGTTGAGCCCTTCCTCAATAACCTATGGTTCGAGGCGTGTAATTCTCATTTATGCGGAAACTACCAAGCTGCAATCATTAGCACGTCTGTTCTTCTTGAATTTGCTTTAAGAATGGTCGTTTCGAATCTTGAAGATGTGCCATCAATTCGAGAAGACCACGATGAGATGTTCGGAAAACAAACCTTGAGGCCAGTCATCAATTGTGCAAAAGGTAAAGGGCTTTTATCAGGCGATACAAAAAAGTGGTGGGATGCTTACTGTGAGCATATTCGAAACAAGATTTGCCATGGTGATTTGCTCCATATTCTCGATGACTGCAGAGAAGTCCCTCAGTTCGTTGATTATTTCGATCCAAAAGAATCACGAAACAACACAACGCAGTATTCTTACGAGCAAGTTATTACACATCCTGCAGTGTTTCACCATAAGTCAGGCATAAGATTCTCGAAGCATTTTCTTCACGATGCGTACGGCAAGCTATCTGATCTAATAAAGCAAACGAAATGGGAAGAGTACGACGAATGGTGGAAATCTCAAAGAATCGCCTACGAGAGCTATTTTGCATACCGTTGGAATTATTCATCTCTGAAAAGCGGCATACAATCTGCGCGCAGGCCATTTGGATCCGCAAGTTAATGATTTTAACTTAGTTGCGGTTCTTCTGGTTATTGCGGTTAGCGGTCGTTTGTTTTTGGCTCAGGTTCATCCGGATTGCATCCGCGCATACCTCAGTCAAAGGGTCGCTTATCGCTTTCTTGTGGTCAAATTGAGTATTGCGCGCTCTGGATAGCACCCGTTTCGCGTTTTCCGTATCGCCTATCATTTCACGGATTCGCTGCCTCCGTATCACCCGTTCCGCCGTTTCCGTGTCTCTTTGTCCCTTCCGTAGAATCTGCTTGCCATGCAACCGATCGACGGAAGGAGAAACCACATGGCAAGGATGATAAAGGTGAAGCTCGTCATGGAGTTCCGCGACCAGGGCATGGCGAGGAGGTCGATCGCCAAGACCAGGCATATGTCCATGGGCAGCGTCTTCCAGGTGTTCGACATCGCAGACGAGCGGGGAATCACGTGGATCCAGGTCAAGGACCTGGGCGAAGAGCAGGTCTACAGCCTGTTCCACCCGGAAAGGAACGTGCGCGAGAGCGTGTTCGAGGAGCTCGACTGGTCGTACGTCCATACGGAAATGGCCAAGGTCGGGGTCAACCTGCGACTGCTGCACGACGAGTACAAAGTCCAGTGCGCCCGCGAGCACAAGGCGGCGATGGGGTACACCAGGTTCTGCGGGCCGCAAGGTCGACCTCAGGGTCGGCGAGTCGACGCTGTAAATCTACCACTCCGGCGAGCGCATCGGCACGGTCCTGTCTTGCGGCCTACTTTTTCTCAACCCGTTGCTGATAATCTGCGACGGGTTGGTCATCGGGTTTAGCTCGCCGAGGTCAAGCAAGGGAATATCGATGGCTCCATAAAGGCTCCATATTTCACTCTGAAGCTTCTCGTAGGACGTCAGCGCCGATTTGAATAGCTGTTCCTTTTGCAGCGAGAGTGGCGAGTTGAGAACCCGCTGTCGCAATTGCCGTTATAACCACATCGTCCATTTACGCCACCTACTTCTAGACCGATTATTCAGCGTATATATTTCTTCAAAACTTTTAAATCACCTTGCGAAAGCAATATTCTCGCTGAACGATTCTGCTTGGTATTGAAGTCGTCGAAGAGAATATACTTTCGGTTGTTATTCAATAGATACACGTTGCTGTGGGCAATTGAATTGCGCAAATGTCTTAGCAAACAGCTCATTTGCATTCGTCAGCAGATTTTCTGCTGCAGATGAAACACTTGCTTTTCCGTGACACCGTCGAAGAACTGGATAGGGAATAACGCTCGAGTTGCTTTTTGTTAATGCTTCCGGACGTATAGAATCGGAATGAGTCATTCTGAATTCTCGTTTCACGAAGAAAGCTTGCCAAAGTCCGAGCAAGTCCAGCCTTCGGGATATCACCCGCACTGGAACTGCTGATCGTTGGTGCAAGATGCAAAAAGAAGCTAAAGAGGCTTTTGAGCTTCATGTCCTCCGTCTCGAAAGGAACAATGTGATTGGATAAAATATCTGCAATCTTCAAAACCGCATTCCTAACCCGACCCGACTAATGCTAATCGATCTAAAGCCCCGACACATCAATCTCGCCCGACATCAGCTTGGGAAGTAAGGTGTCACGCAAATTCGCTAGCGTTCTGCTTTCGGCGGCGTAGCTCTCCATGGCATTCTCCAATGGAATAACCTTCCGCTCGTATTCTAGTCTTCTCCCATTCTTCAAAACAGGAACTGGCAGTGACTTTAGCGTTGCGAGGTTCAGATTAGCTTTAACTGCTTGCTGGAGTCTTCTTACATAATAGTCCTCTTGCCAACCCCCAATGAAATGGTCTATGAGATTTCTTTCTCTAAATACAGAAAAAGGAATCAGTAACTCATAATTAAGTCGCCGTAATAAGGGGACGGGGGAATGGAGGTCCCATCCCCTTATCTATAGTGCAATGATATTGCTAATACCTATTGTGAGGCTGCATTTGGATCTCACAAGTGGTAATAGCGATTTCCAGGTTCTCCCACGGTGAAATTCGGGTTCATGTATGGATCGCCTTCGACATAGTAGTTTGCCCAGCGATAATTCATGTACGCGACCTCTTTGTGGAAGCGAATCTGCTTGTCCGTGTTGTTTTCAACGCCTCTAGAAATTGACTCGTAATGATACAGCTCGACTTCGGGCGTGTATACAATCAGATCGTTAATCTCGCGAAGCTTTAGGCAAAAGTCAACATCATTAAATGCGACTTGAAGCTCTTCGGTGAAACCTCCGACTTTTTCGTATTCGCTTCGTTTGGTCATGATGCAAGCCGCCGTGACGGCGCTGAAATCTTGCTGCGCATCGTTGAGTGCAAAATAGCCCCAGTTGTCTTTTGGCATGCTTTGGCAGAGATGTCCTGCCACGCCGCCCGTGACGCATAGGCCAGCGTGTTGAATGGTGTTGTCGGGATAGTAGAGTTTTGCACCAACTGCGCCAACATCCTCGCGTGCGCAGATGCCAAGCATAGTTTCAATCCAATTGGGCGTAATCACTTCGGTGTCGTTATTCAGCAGCAAGAGATAATTTCCCTTGGCACGGGCCACTCCAAAGTTCATGAGCTTGGAAAAGTTAAATTCGTGCTCCCAGGTAACAAGGCGAACGATATCAGGGTATTTGGCTTGTAACTTATCGTAATACTCGAACGTCGCATTTTCCGTGCTGTTATTTTCGATTATCACAAGCTCGTAATTGTCGTATGTGGATTTCTCGACAATTGACGTAATGCAGTTATCGAGGATATTAGCGTAATCTTTGGTTGGAATGATAATCGAAACGAGCGGATGGGAATCTGGCGCGGCATAGGTTACTTTATATGTAAAGGGACGACGTGCCTGTTCGACCTTTGCATTGAGCCCAAGCCTGTCCAAATGATTCTGAACTGCTTTGATTCCTGCGATAGTGGCATACGGCTTGCTGTCGGCATTAGCCGCGGTTGATGTTTCGCTTAGGCGCCAGTGATATAGAACTTTTGCAACATGGTGGACATTCCTTGCTTTTTCAACGGCCCGGAGAGTCAAATTATGATCCTGGGCTCCATCGAACTCTTTCGTATTCGGTTCTAGAGTGTCAAGAAGGGACTTACGGATGGTAAGCATGTGGCATATATAGTTATTATTTCTGAGTAAATCGATATTGAAATCCGGTTTAAAGAACGGCTGTGCCAGCTTTCCATCGGGCATGAGTTTGTCTTCATCGCAATAAAGAAGATCAACGTTATCATTGTTTTCAATTGCCTCGGCATACGAGAACAACAAATCCGGTTCAAGGATGTCGTCATGGTCAAAGAAGCTGACGAAATCGCCCGAAGCAGCAGCTACTCCGGCATTTGTGTTTTCGGAAATGCCCTTATTCTCGGCAAGGGTAATTGATTTAATTCTGTTGTCGCGGGCTACCTCATGCTCAACGCGAGCCTTTAGTTCCTGATTGTCTGGACTTGCATCAACTAGGATGAGCTCCCAGTTTGCATAAGACTGGCCCTTAACGGATTCCGCCATATCGTTAAAAAACGGAATAGGCGTGTTGTAAAGAGGGACAATAATGCTGAACTTCGGAGCGCTGGTAAAGGCTATTTTTCTCTGCTTTTCCAATGCTCCAATGGTTGCCTTATGCTCCGTGAACCATTCGGGGTATTCAGGATCAAACTGTGCATGGGTAAAAAGGAAGTTAGTTTCTTCTAGAAGTAAGCCAAGTTTATCGGGTGTGAGACAGTCGAATGAGCTGAATGAAGGATGATTTTGATCGTCAATAATAAAGTAGTAACGATCGAACGCTTTTGGCATTCGGACTGAGAGCTGCGTTTCAAGCTGTTTTTTCCCAGCAGCGAATCCAACGCTTGTTACATTTGAGCCGAAATCGACGGTAGTCAAATTGACTTCGTTGAGGGATCGATCGAGGCAGCGAACCTTGATTTGTGAGTCGCTACGGTACGGAGTTCTTACCGTACACCTAAGGATATATTCGTTTGAATCCTCAATACACTGCCAAAAATCAATCGTTGCCATGTCAAACTCTGAAACGTCATCATAGTTTCTAAGTTTGCTGCACATTTCGGGTTTTATTTTGTAGTTAAGACGAGACTCCCATTTTATGTTCTTGCAATTGAGTGAAATAGAGTCGCTGCTCAGAGTGCGACCGTCTGAATCAATTTCATTTAATTCAATTATGATGGTGCGAACATCGGGATCAGGGATTACAAGAACGTACGAGTTCGGTTCGTCGCTATTGTCCCTGAAATTTAGAAGGGATAAAGGCAAACGGCGATTATCGTCCGTAGTCGCTTGAGCTGTTACGCTGGAGGCTTCATGGACGCCTTCGATTTTAAGTTGCTGGTAGATTTTCCAGTTTCCTCTGCATACTCCGGTTGTTACGACTCGCATGGTTTGCCTTTCGTTTGTTGGACACTGCTCATTGTACTTATTCACTTCATGTCTCGCTATAAATGCAGAGAGGAGTTCCGTGATTTCTGGCATTCTTAGATGTGTCGCTATGAGTTCGTCAGACGCTCCGTTCCGCTGTGTTAACATCGAAGAGGACATCTACGTACATCACGCTTTCTGTCGCTGTTGAGGTTCAGGTTATTGTCCTCGCGGCGCTCTGCTTCCTAGTCGTTGCTCATTTCGGGTCCATTGACTTCAAGGGGGTTATTATGAAAGTTGTCTTGTTTGTTGGAGGGGCTGCAAGGGTCCTAGGCGGGGGCTGCGCCCAACGAACGGATTGACGTGACGTGCGAGGTGTGTCCTAGGCCCGGGGGTTCGAATCCCCCGGCCCCCTCCGTAAAGAAAGAACCGCCATTGGGGCGACCCTTATCTCCTGGGGTGGCCGATTCGGCCGCCGCCACTCTTTTCCAGGTCTGCGGACCTGTGTTCGTCCTGGAACGGAAACAGGCTCCTCGCTATCACCCAGAGTATTCCGATGATCTCGGCGGTCGTCGCGCCCATCCAGGAAATTATCACCTCGGTAGGGATTTCGCGCTGCAGCCACATGAGACGGGCGGTGTACGCGACGACGAGGGTGTTGCATGCGACCAGCTGCCACTTGACGCACTTGAGCGCGGCCTTTCCGAGTTCGGGCCGAAGGTCGTTCTCCGCCTCCATCCTCTTGACCACGCTCTCGGCCTGGGCCGCCTTGGCTCGCCGTTCCCGCTCCTCGCTCGAGCATTCGACCCTGACCTCGTCTAAATGGGCGCTTTCGATGGGGAAGACGTTTGCTCTCCTTTGTGCCGAACCCATGAGGTCGATTGCCTCTTGTGTCCCTTTTGGTGACCTGCTTCCGCGCTGGTCTGCGCTATCGCAGCCCAAGGTTTTCCACCCTATGGCCCACGGCGGTTACGGATACGTCGAGTATGTCCGTCATCTCACCGATGCTACAATTGCCCGCCCAGAGTTTCGCTACGACCTGTGCCGGCATGAGGAGCGCGGCGGCAAACGAGTTCGCCCATATCTCCTCGGGGTCTGTCCCTCGAGACGAGAGGGCGTCCCTTCGCTCAATGACCCCAGCAACCTCCCCGTCTCCTAGGTTTTGGTACGAGTGGATGTAGAGGCGCTCCGTCACCTCGCACGCCGTTATGTGCCCACCGCCTCATCCAGCTCGTCCGCGACCCTGTAGTGCGTGTTTGTGTCAATGGCTAACTGAACAGCGCAGTGGACCAAATATGGTCCAATGGTTGGAGGCTTGTGGTCCGTAAGGACGTGAACCAAAGAGGCTGCATGCTTGGCTCTCTCCGTCCTTCTTTTGTGCAGCTCTGCAACCTAGGTTCGGCCTCGCGTATACTTATATCATCTGTGTACGCCCAACTCTGGAGGTCCAACCTATGAAAGGCATCATCCTCGCGGGTGGCTCGGGCACGCGCCTGTACCCGCTCACGCTCGTCACCAGCAAGCAGCTGCTGCCGGTCTACGACAAGCCCATGATCTACTACCCGCTTAGCACCCTCATGCTGGCGGGCATCCGGGATATCCTGGTCATCTCCACCCCGACCGACCTGCCCAACTTCGAGCGCCTGCTCGGGGACGGCTCGCGCTACGGCGTCAACCTCTCCTACGCCGAGCAGCCGAGCCCCGACGGCCTGGCCCAGGCCTTCACCATCGGCGAGGACTTCATCGCCGGCGAGCCGTGCGCGCTGGTGCTCGGCGACAACATCTTCTACGGCAACGGCCTGTCCCGCCACCTGACGCGCGCCGTCCAGAACGCCGAGTCGGGCCGCGCCACGGTCTTCGGCTACCACGTGGACGACCCCGAGCGCTTCGGCGTCGTGGAGTTCGACGGGGAGGGCAGGGCCGTCTCCATCGAGGAGAAGCCCGCCGAACCCAAGAGCTCCTACGCCGTCACCGGCCTGTACTTCTACCCGGGCGACGTGGCAGCCAAGGCGCACGAAGTGAGGCCCTCGGCCCGCGGCGAGCTGGAGATCACAACGCTCAACCAGATGTATCTGGAGGAGGGGACCCTGTCCGTGGTGACCCTCGGCCGCGGCTACGCGTGGCTGGACACCGGCACCATGGAGAGCCTGCACGAGGCCGCGGAGTTCGTCCGCGCCGTGGAGCACTCCCAGGACCTGCCCGTGTCCGTCCCCGAGGAGATCGCCTGGGAGAACGGCTGGATCACGACCGCCGAGCTGGAGGAGGCCGCGAAGGCCTACGGCAAGTCGGTCTACGGCCGGCACCTGAAGAAGGTCGCCGCCGGCGAGATCGTCAACAGCCCGCGCGAGTACTAGCGCAAGCTTGTTTTCTTTTAGGGGTCACCGTTTATCTGGTGGCCCCTTTCGTTATGATTACGTTGACCATAAAGACAATATGATTGGGAGTGGATGTGTTAAGCGTCTACTTTGGCGATATGCCAGAAGCGATTTACAACACAGCGACATATTTCAAAAACTCTTACCGGTCTTCTTGGATTACGGATCCCTATGCAGTCTCGATAATTAAAGATGTTGATCGATCGGATGTTGTCTCCGAAAACGCCATCGAAAGCCCTGTGCTTGGATCCATCTCCCCACTCCAGCTTTCTGGTGGCGTGAAAACGCTGCTGCTTATGAGATTTGATCGTAAGCAAATTTTTAACGCTTCTACCTGTGGTGACAACTGTGCCAAGTGGATTCTCGACATGGCGAAAGACCGCAAGCTTGTTGTGAATCTCTATCATGTGATGGACTTTGGTCGCGAGGATTTTAAAATTAAAGTCGTGAATAGCGGCCGAATCGTTCACAACATGGCCGAATTGATTCACGAGTCGATTCCGTATCTGTAGGTACTGCTTATGAACGGTTCGCATCTCGTTAAGATTTCCCGCCGCAGGGGAACTAAGTACACATTTACCATCAAGCGGAACATCACTATTGTGCGTGGCGATAGTGGCACGGGTAAGACGACACTGTTTGACATGGTCGCAGACTACATGCGAACGGGCGAGCAGTCGGGCGTTTCCTTGCAATGCGATTGTCCCTGTGTCGCCCTGACCGATTATGATTGGCGAAACCAGCTTTCGTCCGTTCATGACTCGATTGTATTTGTCGATGAGGGCTTAAAAGAGATCCATTCTGATGAGTTTGCCCATCATGTGCTGTATTCCTCGAATTATTTCGTGCTGATCTCAAGGGCTGATTTCCCCAATCTTCCGTATAGCGTGGATGAGATTTACAAGATTAAGACGAGCGGAAAATACCATTCTTTCGTCCCTGTTTATCAAGATCGCGGGAATCATCGTTATGCTATTTCCCGGTCGGCGCCAAAACAGGACTTTTCTATCCTTCTATGCGAGGACAGTAAGTCTGGTTTCCAGTTCTTTGAACGGCATTTCGCTGACAGTGAGCTTACCTGTACTTCGGCCATGACGAACAGTGCGATTTTGGGCTGGTTGGATCAGCATCTCGACGATCGCGTGTTTGTTGTCGCGGACGGGGCGGCATTTGGGTGCTATGCGGACCGCGTCCTTAAGCTGCAAGACATTCACCGCGATACTGTTACGGTTTGTCTTCCCGAATTATTCGAGTGGCTTCTACTGAGCTCCGGCGTAATTTCAGGGCTAGATGTTAAGACGGTTTTGGAAACCCCAGAAGCCTTTGTAAACAGTGAGAAGTTTAAAAGCTGGGAGGATTTCTTCTATAAGTACTTACGTGAAATAACTGGGGATTCGGTTTTTCACTACGACAAAGACTGCATTTCGGAGGCGTTTTGTACAGGAGGTAATTCTGCGAAGGTTATGGCTCTTATCGCATGCCGAAATGTCCGATAGTTTTGTTGAATAGCGTCGCGGCGTCACTTCCTGCGGCATACTAAAGAAGCTGTACATGCTTCAGATTGGATTTTCATGTCTGAGATTTTCGAACCCAAGAATATCATCGTCACGGGCGGCTGCGGCTTCATCGGCAGCAACTTCGTCCACTACGTCGTGAACAACCACTCCGAGGTACACGTCACCGTCCTGGACAAGCTGACCTACGCCGGCAACCCCGAGAACATCGCCGGGCTGCCGTCGGACCGCGTGGAGCTCGTCGTGGGCGACATCTGCGACGCTGAGCTGCTGGACCGCATCGTCCCGGGCCACGACGCCATCGTGCACTACGCGGCCGAGTCCCACAACGACAACTCCATCGCGGACCCCGAGCCCTTCCTGCGCACGAACGTCGAGGGCACCTTCCGCCTGCTGGAGGCCGTCCGCAAATACGGCATCCGCTACCACCACGTCTCCACCGACGAGGTCTACGGCGACCTGGCGCTCGACGACCCGGCCAAGTTCACCGAGGAGACGCCGTATAAGCCGAGCTCCCCGTACTCGAGCACCAAGGCTTCCTCCGACATGCTCGTGCGCGCCTGGACCCGCACCTACGGCCTGCGCACCACGATCTCCAACTGCTCCAACAACTACGGCCCCTACCAGCACGTGGAGAAGTTCATCCCGCGCCAGATCACCAACATAATCGACGGCGTGCGCCCCAAGCTCTACGGGAAGGGCGAGAACGTGCGCGACTGGATCCACACCGAGGACCACTCCTCGGCCGTCTGGGACATCCTCACCAAGGGCCGCACGGGGGAGACCTACCTCATCGGCGCCGACGGGGAGAAGAACAACATCACCGTGCTGCGCATGATCCTCACGGCCATGGGCCGCGACCCCGAGGACTTCGACTGGGTCGCCGACCGCCCCGGCCACGACCGCCGCTACGCCATCGACAGCACGAAGCTCCAGCGCGAGCTCGGCTGGAGGCCGGCCCACACCGACTTCGCCGAGGGCCTCAAGGCCACCATCGACTGGTACGTCGAGAACGAGTCCTGGTGGCGCCCGGCCAAGGAGGCCACCGAGGCCCGCTACCGCGCACAGGGCCAGTAAGACTGCATTCCGGCGAACCGCACCGCGAGGCGCCCGCAACCTGAACCTCTTCGATAGGAGCTTTTCCCATATGGCAGACATCGCATTCGAGAAGGACCTCTCCGTCGCCGAGACCGGCATCGAGGGCCTCAAGGTCGTCGACCTGGCCGTCCACGGCGACTCGCGCGGCTGGTTCAAGGAGAACTGGCAGCGCGCCAAGATGACCGCCCTGGGCATCCCGGACCTCAGGGTCGTCCAGAACAACATCTCCTACAACGACAGCCGCGGCGTCACCCGCGGCATCCACGCCGAGCCCTGGGACAAGTTCATCTCCGTCGCCCGCGGCAGCGTCTTCGGCGCCTGGGTGGACCTGCGCGAGGGCAGCGCCACCTTCGGCAAGGTGTTCACCTGCACGCTCGACCCGAGTAGGGCCATCTACGTCCCGCGCGGCGTGGGCAACTCCTTCCAGGCCCTGGAGGACGGCACCGCCTACACCTACCTGGTGGACGCTCACTGGTCCCTCGAGCTGAAGAGGACCTACACCTTCGTGAACCTCGCCGACCCGGAGCTCGCCATCGAGTGGCCGATCCCGCTGGACCAGGCCACCGTCTCCGATGCCGACCTCAACCACCCGATGCTCAAGGACGTCGTCCCCATGGCGCCCAAGAGGACGCTCGTCACCGGCTGCAACGGCCAGCTGGGCCGCGCGGTGCGCGCGCTCGCCGAGGAGCGCGGCATCGCCAAGGACTTCGACTTCTGCGACATCGACACCTTCGACATGTCCGACCCGGACGCCTACTCAAAATACGACTGGTCGCTCTACGGCACCGTGATCAACTGCGGCGCCTACACGGCCGTGGATAAAGCGGAGACCCCCGAGGGCCGCGTGACCGCCTGGAAGGCCAACGCCACCGGCCCGGCGCTTCTCGCACGCACCTGCGCCGAGCACGGGATCACCCTCGTCCACGTGTCCTCCGACTACGTCTTCGACGGCACCGCCGAGGTGCACGACGAGGACGAGCCCTTCTCCCCGCTGTCCGTCTACGGCCAGACCAAGGCCGCCGGCGACATCGCCGTGGCCGGGTGCCCGCGCCACTACGTCATGCGCAGCTCCTGGGTCATCGGCGAGGGGCACAACTTCGTCAAGACCATGAAGGGGCTGTCCGACCGCGTCGCCGACCCGGAGGATAAGCTCACGCAGGTCACGGTCGTTGACGACCAGCTGGGCCGCCTGACCTTCACGCGCGACATGGCCGAGGCCATCTTCCACGTGCTGGGGACGCACGCCCCCTACGGCACCTACGACTGCACCGGCTCCGGCGCCGTCAAGTCCTGGGCCGATATCGCCCGCGCCGTCTTCGAGGCCGCCAACGGCAACGGGGACAGGGTCGTGCCGGTATCGACCGCCGACTACTACGCGAGCGCCGAGGGCCCCGTCGCCCCGCGCCCGGTCCACTCCGCGCTCGACCTGTCCAGGCTCGAGGCTGCCGGCTTCCACATGCCCGACTGGGAGGAAGAGCTGGGGGAGTACATCAAGACGCTCTAGGCGCTATTAACTTTTCGAGAGTAAAAGCCGCCGTTCTTTAACGGCGGCTTTTCTTGTTGGTGGCTATCTGCGCAGTGGTGCCAATAGTATTTTGCGGAAGATCTACCTCTCGCTTGGCTTGGAAGTAGGGTGGCCGGGCTGGTCGTCGTAGGCGTATTTGCTGTACACGTTGACCTCCCACTGCTTTTTTTCGACCTTTGCTACAGAATCTAGGATGAAGCCGGTCGCAAGGCTCAGGCCGCACAGGAACATAAACGAGGCGGCGAGCATAGCGGTGGGGAAGCGCGGGACGAGGCCGGTCTGGAAATATTCGACAACGATGGGCATGCCCAGGGCGAGGCCGAATACCGCGAACAGAAGCGCTACGAGGCTGAAGAACTTCAGCGGGCGGTAGTCCTTGAACAGCGTGCCGATCATCGCAACGACTTTAATGCCGTCGCTCACTGTGTTGAGTTTGGACTCGGAACCCTCGGGACGGTCGCGGTACTCGATGGGCACATCTTTGATGCGCCAGCGGTGGTCGACGGCGTGGATCGAGAGCTCGGTTTCGATCTGAAAGCCCTCGGAAAGCACTGGGAAGGTTTTAACGAACGGGCGGCTCATGGCGCGGTAGCCTGTCATGACGTCATCGAAGCTGTAGCCATAGATCCACTTGATCATGGCGCGGACCAGATTATTGCCAAAGCCGTGGAAGGCACGCTTGTTCTCCTCGGCGTAGGTGCCGTTGGAAAGGCGATCGCCTACGGTCATGTCGGCCGTGCCGTTAAGGATGGGCTCGCAGAGGGCCTTGGCCGCCTCGGCGGGGTAGGTGTCGTCTCCGTCGACCATCAGGTAGCAATCGGCGTCGATATCGCGAAACATCTGGCGGCACACGTTGCCCTTTCCCTGACGGGGCTCAAAGCGGACTGTGGCGCCGTGCTCGGTGGCAATGCGTGAGGTATCGTCCGACGAGTTGTTGTCATAGACATAGACCGTCGCTTGCGGAAGCTCGCGGTGAAAGTCGTCGATGACTTTGCCGATCGTGAGCGCTTCGTTGTAGCAAGGGATGATGACGGCGATGGATTCAGAATTCACTTAATGCTCCTTATACATTCAATCCTAGAAAGTATAGCCGTTTGGGCCTGGCATCCTAAGATGTGGGTTAGTTCTCCAGTTTTGTTGCGCGAATCGTTTGCATGGCCGTCGGGTCTATACTGTTCGTTTGTCAACGATTACGAGTAAAGGAGTTGCATCCGTGTCGGATCAGACAAAGCAACAAGAAACTCGCAGTCTGCCTGCGACGTTTGCTAAGAACGAATTTGAGAAGGACGCGTTTATCCTTCGTCAGCTGGTTACCAAGGATTTTAAGATCAAGTATCGCCGTAGCGTTCTGGGCGTCGCATGGTCGGTGCTCAACCCGCTGCTGATGATGATCGTCATGGCCATCGTGTTCTCGACGATTTTTGGCCAGGGCCGCAATGGCTCAATGACGCCCGAGATGTACCCGCTGTACTTGATCGTGGGTAACATCACCTTTGCCGTCATGTCTGAGTCTACTAACCAGGCCCTGACGTCGATCGTGGGCGCTGCCCCTCTGCTCAAGAAGGTTAAGGTGCACCGCTGGGTTTTCCCGGTGCAGAAGGTGCTCTTCTCGCTGGTCAACTTTGCCTTCTCGCTGGTCGCCGTCGCCATCGTCATGCTGTGGTTCCGCGTTATGCCTTCTTGGCACCTGATTCTGTTGCCGGTTTGCCTGCTGCTGCTTATGTGCTTCTGCATGGGCCTGGGCATGATGCTCTCTGCCCTTACGGTCTTCTTCCGCGACGTTATGCATCTGTGGAGCGTCGTCATTACGGCGTGGACTTACATTACGCCCATCTTCTGGACGACTGACTATATTGCGCAAATGCCGCATCTCGTGCGTATCTTGATGTATGCGAACCCCATGTTCAACTACCTGCAGTTTATGCGCGATATCTTCCTGTTCCAGACTACGCCCTCGCTTATGACGTTTGGTATGTGCGTCGCTTGGGCGGTTCTTGCGCTTATTATTGGCTATACCGTGTTCCATAAGTCCGAGCGCAAATTTATCCTCTACATCTAAGGAGTGCTGTGATGACTGAATCTGTTGTTGATTACAGCGAGCAGCCTCTGGCTGTCGAGGTCGACGACGTCACCATGATCTTTAACATGGCGTCCGAGTCGCTGACCAACCTCAAGGAGTACTTCATTAAGCTTGCCAAGCACGAGCTGTTCTTTGAGGAGTTTAGGGCGCTTAAGCACATCTCGTTTGATATTCATCGCGGCGAGGTTGTGGGTCTGGTCGGCACCAATGGCTCCGGCAAGTCTACGATGCTCAAGATTATCGCTGGCGTTCTTGAGCCTAGCGAGGGCAGCGTTAAGGTGCACGGTAACATCGCGCCGCTGATTGAGCTTGGCGCCGGCTTTGACCCCGAGCTGACCGCCCGCGAGAACATCTATCTGAACGGCGCCCTGCTCGGCTATACCAAGGAGTTCATCGACGCCAACTTTGACGGCATTATCGAGTTCGCTGAGCTGCAGAACTTTGTCGATATGCCGCTTAAGAACTTCTCTTCGGGCATGGTGGCGCGTATCGCCTTTGCAATCGCGACGATTACCGAGCCCGATATTCTGATCGTTGACGAGACGCTGTCCGTCGGTGATGTGTTCTTCCAGCAAAAGTGTGAGGCCCGCATCCAGCACTTTATCCAGAGCGGCGACGTGACGGTTCTGTTCGTTTCGCACTCTATGGAGCAGGTTGAGCGCATCTGCCAGCGTGCCGTTTGGATTGAGAAGGGTGACCTTCGCATGGACGGCCCGGTCGATGAGGTCTGCAAGGCGTACCGCGAGCAGTTCAACTAGGTTATAATTACTTGCGACTGACAGGCTTGTGCTTGCTTGGGCGTGCGGTTATTTGCTCCATTAGCTCAGTTGGATAGAGCAGGGGACTTCTAATCCCAAGGTCGACGGTTCGAATCCGCCATGGAGCACCATCGTTTATTAAGCCCAGACCGCTTGGTGGTCTGGGCTTTTTTCATCTTGTGTGTTGCTGGAGCCGAGCGCGAGCAAGCCGCTGCTGTTTGTTGGGGTTGGCATTTTACTTTTCGAGATGCTCTTTCAGCAGCTCCAACGCGTGGGCGTAGCCCTTCAGGCCCTCTCCGGTGATGGTGGCGAAGCAGGCCAGACGGGCGTAGCTCACCTGGCGGAAGTCTTCGCGGGTCTCGACTGCGCTAATGTGGACCTCCACAGCCGGGATGGCGACGGCTTTGAGCGCGTCCAGGATGGCCACGCTTGTGTGCGTGTAGGCGGCCGGGTTGATGACGATGCCGTCGACCTTTCCGTAAGCCTCCTGGATCTTGTCGACGATGCTGCCCTCGTGGTTAGACTGGAAGACCTCGACCTCGTCGAAGCCCTGTGCGGCACCCGCTTCCTGGCAGATCTGCACTAAGCGATCGTAGTTGTCGCTGCCGTAGATGCCTGGCTCGCGAATGCCGAGCATGTTGAGGTTGGGGCCGTTTATGACGAGTGCTTTCATGGTTGCTTCCTTTGCAGTTGAAAAACCACCACAAAGGTGCCTGCCCCCTTTGTGGTGGTTTTGGTTAGAGAGCGGGTGGGAGGGTGTCGAGGAGGGCATGGGCGGTGTTGGCGGCGCAGTCGCGTGAGTCGATGATGTAGTCGGCCCAGGCGCGGTAGCGCGGCATACGCTGCTCGGCCAGCTTGTCGATGCCGTCGCGCGCGGTGATGGGGCGGCCCTTGTGGGCGAGCTCGTCGAGCTTGCGGTTGAGCATCACGATTTGGCTGTTTTGGTGCAGCAGAGGGTAGTTCTCGTCGCGCGTAACCACGCCGCCGCCGGTGGAGAGCACCAAGCCGCTGCGCTTGGAGATGTCGGCCAGCGCTGCCGTCTCCTGCTCGCGGAAGGCCGCCTCGCCGCACTTGATGATAAAGTCGGCGCAGGGCATGCCCAGGCGCTCCTCGAGGGCGCGATCGAGATCGATGTGCTCGCGGCCCGTGAGCTGGGCGATCTGCTCGCCCACGCGGGTCTTGCCCGAGCCCGGCATGCCGATCAGCGCGATGTTCTGTTCGCGGCGTGACAGGCGCTCCGTTACGTCCAGGATCCTCTCGCGCGGGGTGACCTGGCCGGTGTAGCGCTCGACAGCTTGTGCCGCCTGGGCAACAAGCATGAGCAGGCCGCCGATGCAGGGGATGCCGCGACGCTCGGCCTCGAGCATCAGACCCGTGCGGGCGGGGTTGTAGACAATGTCGATAACGCCTTCGAGCGCATCGAGCCCTTCGAGCGTGCAAGGCGCGTCGGGGCAGTGGGGGAACATGCCGGCAGGCGTGCAGTTAACGAGCAGGGCGGCGTCGGACTGCTGCGCGATATTGCCGTAGTTGACCTCGCTCGTGCGACCCACGGGCACAACGATGGCGCCCAGATCTCCCAGCACCATACTTGCCGTGGTGCCTGCACCGCCAGTGGCTCCGAGCACGAGAGCCTTCTTGCCGGCGACCTCAAGCCCCAGCTCCTCGACAAGGCACTGAAAACCAAAGTAGTCGGTGTTGTCGCCGCGCAGGCGACCGCCAGGTAGGCGTGTGATGGTGTTGACGTTGCCCATGCGCTCGGCGAGCGGACTCAGCTCGTCCAGGTACTCCATGACGGCGCGCTTGTAGGGGATGGTCACGTTGGTACCCTCCCATTCGTCGCCCGTCATAAAGGCCGCGAGGTCCTCGGGCTCGCGCTCAAATCGCACGTACTCGAGCCCAGCGAGCTCCTTGTAGATGGTCGGGGTGTAGCTGTGGCCCAGCACGCGGCCCAGCACTCCGTAGGGGCGGGTTGCGGCGGTATCGGTCATCTAGAGCACCTCCGTGTAGCTGCCAAAGTAGGTGAAGCTTTCGCACACGTCGTCGATGGAATCGAGCAGGTCGTCGAGGGCCTTGCTGCCAAAGGGGCAGTCCAGATCAAAGTAGAACATAAACTCAAAGTCGCGGCCGGGGATGGGGCGGCTCTCGAGCTTGATGAGGTTGATGTTGAGCGCATAGAAGCGCTCGAGCACGCGGTAGAGGGCGCCCGGCTCATTGGCCGTGGTAATCATGAGCGAGGTACGGTTGGCACCGGGATAGACGCGCGGCTCACGGCTGATGACGACAAAGCGCGTGTAGTTGTTGTCCGAGTCCTGGATGTTGGGCTCCAGCACCTCCAGGCCATAGAGTGCCGCGCAGCTGCGCGATGCGATGGCGGCAATATCGGTACGCTCGGAGCTGGCGACCATCTCGGCCGACATGGCCGTGTTGGGGTACTTGGTAGCGTTCAGGCCGTGCGCCTCGATAAAGCTAGCGCACTGCGCGATGGCCTGACCGTGGCTGTAGACCTCGCGTATGTCCGCGAGCTTGGTGCCGGGTTTGACGAGCAGATTGTGGTCGATCTTGAGGCGCAGCGAGCGCACGATGTGGAAATCGAACTGGGCGAGCAGGTCGTAGACGGCGTTGACCGATCCGGCAGTTGAGTTTTCGATGGGCAACACGCCAAACTCGCAGAAGCCGTCGCGCACAGCGCGCATAACGCCTTCGAAGGTCTCGAAAAACGCGATGTCGGGCACGTCGAAGAGCTTGCACGCGGCTATCTGGCTATAGGCACCTTCCACGCCCTGGCAGGCAACGGTGGCCGTTTGAGGGAAGGGCGTGTCGGAGGCTGCAGCCGTGGCGTGGGCCTTTTGCGAGACGGTGATGCCCTTGAGCTCGTTGATGTAGCGCTGCTGCTCGGCTTTGCTCATGCTCATGAGGAGACGGAACAGGGCGATGGTCTGTGCCTCGTAGCGCTCGGGCGCGCGGCTGGCGAGGTTGTTGAGCTTGGAGCGCTCGCGGGCGGGGTCGAAGACGGCCTTGCCCATCTCGATTTTTGACTTGGCGACCTCGGTGGCAATGTCCATGCGCTCGATAAAACTGTTGAGGAGCGTGGTGTCGATGCCATCGATGGCCTGGCGGATGTCAGCAAGGTCCATGGAGGCCCCTTTCACGTAACGGCTGAGTTGACAGGCAACCCAGGTGAGTCGGGTTAGAGCTGGGCGGCGTCCTCTAGGAGGGCGTCCCAAATCGCGAGGGCAGCGGCTGCTTCGGCAACGGGGACGGCGCGCGGGACGATACAGGGGTCGTGACGGCCGTGCACCGAGAGCTCGGCATTTTCCATGGCGTCCATGTCTACGGTTTGCTGCTCGCGGCCAATTGAGGGCGTCGGCTTTACGGCCATGCGCCACATGACGGGCGCGCCGGTCGAAATACCGCCCAGGATGCCGCCGGCGTTGTTGGACTCAACCTCGATCTCGCCGGTCTCGGCGTCGATGCGATACGGATCGTTGTTCTCGCTGCCGCGCATGGCGGCCACGGCAAAGCCCATGCCAAACTCCACGCCCTTTACGGCGGGAATGCCAAAGGCGATTTGCGCGATGCGGTTCTCGATGCCGTCGAACATGGGGTCGCCGATGCCCGCGGGAAGCCCGTAGATGCCGCACTCCACGATGCCGCCGATGCTGTCGAGTTCGCCGCGCGCGGCTAGGATCTCCTTGCGCATTCGACCGGCTGCGGCGGCGTCAATGCAGGGCAGGTCGTTCGTAAGGATCGCCTTGCGGTCGGCCTCGCGATAGGCCATGTCGTCCATGGGTAGGTCCGAGATGCCGCCAATCTGCGCCACATGTGCCATCACCCGAATGCCGCGGGCTTCGAGTGCCTGCAGCGCAATGCCGCCGGCGATGCATAAGGGGGCTGTTAGGCGGCCGGAAAAATGCCCGCCACCAGCGACATCGTGCATGTTGTGATACTTCACGCGCGCAGGGAAGTCCGCATGTCCGGGGCGGGGCTTGCGGCGCAGCTCGGAGTAATCCTTGGAGCGCGTGTTGGTGTTCTCGATTATCGCGGCGATGGGCGCGCCAGTAGTGTGTCCATCGACCACACCGGCGATGATATGCGCGGCGTCGGCCTCGCGGCGTTTGGTTGCGGTCTCGTCGCGGCCGGGGGCGCGACGGTTAAGGAAGGCCTGCAGCTGCTCCTGGTCCACGGCGATGCCCGCCGGGATGCCATCGAGCGAGCAGCCGATAGCGGGGGAGTGCGATTGGCCGAAGATGCTCAGATGCAAGACGTTGCCAAAGGTCGAGGACATGCTATTCCTCCTCGAGTGTGACCTTGCCGCCCAGTAGGCGGTAGTGGTCGAAGAAATCGGGATAGGACTTGTTGACGGCCTCGGCGCCGTGGATCACGACCTCGCCGGTGGCGCGGCTTGCGGCGATGGCGGCCATCATGGCGATGCGGTGGTCGTTGTGCGAATCGACCTCACCGCCGGTGAAGGCATCGACGCCCTTGATGATGAGGTCGTCGCCGGCAATGCGCACCTGCGCGCCCAGCGCGGTGAGCTCGCGGGTGGTTGTGGCCAGGCGGTCGGATTCCTTGATACGCAGGCGGGCGCAATCGCGGATAAAGGTGCGGCCCTGTGCCAGCGAGGCCACGGCCGAGATAACGGGCACCAGGTCGGGAATGTCGTGGGCACTCATCTCAAAGCCGGCGAGCTTGTCGGACTGCACGGTGGCGGCGTTGGTGGAGCGCACGATGCGGGCACCAAAGCGCGAAAGCGCCGCAAGCACGTTGCGGTCGCCCTGCGCAGAGCTCAGCGACACGCCCTCGACGGTGATGGGGTCGGTGCCGATGGCGCCGGCACACAGCCAAAAGGCAGCGTTGGACCAGTCACCCTCGACGGCCACGTTGCCGGGCGTGCGGTACGAGCCGCTGCTCACGCGGAAGTTCGTGACCTCGGGCTGGCCGTCCTTGGCCGGAATACGTTCGACGTTGACCTCGACGCCAAAGGCCTTCATGGCCTGGATGGTCAGGTTGATATAGGGGCGGCTCTCGATGAGGCCGGTCACCTGCACACAGGAGGGCTGGGCCAGTAGCGGGGCCGCCAGCAGCAGGCCGGAGATATACTGCGAGCTCACGTTGCCCGGAAGCACAAAGGTGCCCGGGCGCATGCGGTCGCTCGTCTTGAGCGGAAAACCGCCCAGACCCTGTAGGTCGCATCCGGCGGCGATGATCTCGTCCGAGAGCGGGGACAGCGGGCGGGCGCCCAAGCGTCCCTGACCCACAAAAGTTGCTTCTGCGCCCAGCGCGCAGGCGACGGGCAACATAAAGCGGAGCGTGGAGCCGCTTTCGCCGCAGTCGAGCGTGCCGCCCGCAAGTGCCTTGAGCAGGCCAAACTCAACACTCTTCATGGTGGGGTGGACCTGGAAGCCGTCCTCGACGGTCTCGATGCGAGCGCCCAGGGCCGTAAGGCAACGCACCGTAGCCTCGATGTCGGCGCAGGTGGTGTTGCAGGTAACGTGCGTCTCGCCGTTGGCAAGCGCAGCGCAGATGATGAGGCGATGCGCCATCGACTTGGACGCGATGGCGGGAACGGTGCCCTTGAGCGGGGACGGGGTGATGCGGGCTAGCATGCGGATGCGTCTCCCTTCTGGCCGAGGCCTTCGGCAATGAGTTCGTGGAAAGTGGAAAGCGGCGTGCGGTCGATGCTGCAGCGGCCAATGCCGTGCGGAATTACCAGGTCGATGGTGTCGCCCACGCGTTTTTTGTCGTGCAGCGCCTCGGCAAAGACGGCGTCGGCATCTAGGTCGCAGCGGGTCTTGAGGCCATGGCGGGCGCAGAGCTCCTCAATACGACCGGGCAGTGCAGCATCGCAAACGCCGTGCAGGGCCGCGGCGCGCGTGATGATGCCCATGCCGATCGACACGCAGTTGCCGTGTCCGAGCTCAAAGTGCTCGCAGGCCTCGACGGCGTGTCCGGCGCTGTGTCCAAAGTTGAGCAGCTTGCGCTGGTTTGTTTCGCGCTCGTCGGCGACGACCACGGCGCGCTTGATGTCGATATTGCGGGCGATGATGAGCGCTACGCGGGCTACATCGCGGTTGAGCAGCTCCAGCGTGAGCGGGGTCTTCTCCAGCTCGGCGAAAAGCTCTGGGTCGGCGATCACGGCGTGCTTGACGACCTCGCCGCAGCCGTCGGCGAACTGCTCGGGCGTAAGAGTGGCCAGGCACCCCACGTCGGCGATAACCACATTCGGCTGCCAAAAGGCGCCGGCCAGGTTCTTGCCGGCAGCCAGGTCGATGGCGGTCTTGCCGCCCACCGACGAATCCACCATGGCGAGCAGACTCGTGGGGATCTGCACAAACTTGCAGCCACGCATGTAGGTGGCGGCCACAAAGCCCGCCACGTCGCCCACGACGCCGCCGCCGAGTGCCACGATCACGTCGGAGCGCGAAAGCTCGTGCTCGGCCACAAACTCCAAAATGGCAACGTAGGTCTCGGCGCGCTTGTGTGCCTCACCGGCCTCGAAGGTGCAGATACTCACTTCGTAGCCTGATGCCTCCAGGCTCTGCTTAACGGGCATCTGGTAGAGCGGGCCTACGTTGGTGTCCGTCACGATGACGGCCTTGGTGCCGCCGGCAGTGGCGCGCACGAGCGGTCCCGCCTGCTCCAGCAAAAACGTGCCAACATGCACCTGGTAGGGGCGTGCGGTGTCGATATCGATGGTAATCGCCATAAGCTATGGTCCTTTCGACCTGGCGTGATAGGTGGTCTAGTGGGAGGCCTCGTCGTCGAGTGCGCGCTTAATGCGGTCGCCCTCGGCAAGGAGATTCTCCAGATAGCGCTGGTCGCGGTCCTTGAGCGCACGGCTGTAGGCGCCGAGCGAGTCGATCAGGTGGTCGATCTCGAAGGCAAGCGCGTCGGCGTCGTCGATCATGAGCTCGGACCACATTTGCGGGTTGAGGTGCGCCACGCGGGTGAGATCGCGGTAGCTACCGGCCGAAAAGCCGTGGTGGACCTGGGCGGTCGGGCTCTTTACGTAGGCGTTGGACACCACGTGCGCAAGCTGGCTCGTGAAGGCGATGACGCGGTCGTGCTCGGCGGCGCTGGTCACGCTGAACTTGCCAAAGCCCAAGGGGCGCACCATCTCGCGCACCTGCCCCAAGAGCTCCAGTTTGAGCGCATCGTCCACCGCGGGTGGCACGAGCACGAGCGGGGCGCCCTGGAACAGGTCGGCGCGGGAGTGCGCGTAGCCCGAGAACTGGGTGCCTGCCATGGGGTGCGCACCCACAAAGTAAAAGCCGTGCTCGCGGGCAAGCTCAAAGGCGCGCTCGCACACGATGCCCTTGACGCCCACCGTGTCGATCACCACGGGGCCCATGATGGCCTCGGTGTCGGTGGCGTCGGCGAGTGCCCGGGCATGCGCCTCGAGCCACTCGATGCAGGCCTCGGGGTAGCAGGCAAGGACGATGATGTCGCATTCGCCGAGTGTCTCGTCGTTGAGCTCTCCGGCGACAGTGCCCATGCTGGCGGCCGTCATGACATCATCATCGGGGTCCCAGGCCAGCACGCGAACGCCCGCCTGCGCATAGCCGCGGGCAAAGCTGCCGCCGATGAGGCCCAGGCCAACGATGCCCGCGCATTTGGGACCGCCCTGGTTAACGCGCGCGTTTCTCACCGTACCCATGGGCTACTCCATGGTCTCTTGGCAGACGACCTCGCGGATGGCGCGAATGCGGCGCATGGTGTCGTCGAACTGGTCGGGGGTGAGGGCCTGAGCGCCGTCGGACCATGCGCGGCTGGGCTCGTCGTGGACCTCGATCTCCAGGCCGTTGGCGCCGCAGGCGGTCGCGGCGAGCGCCATGGGCTCAACGTAGCGGGTGTAGCCGGTGGCGTGGCTGGGGTCGGCAACGACAGGCAGGTGCGACAGGTGGTGCAGCACCGGCACGGCGTTGAGATCGAAGGTGTTACGGGTGCGGGTTTCGAAGGTGCGGATGCCGCGCTCGCACAGGATGACGTTGTCGTTGCCCTCGCTCATGATGTACTCGGCGGCCATGAGCAGCTCATCGATCGTGCCGGACATGCCGCGCTTGAGCAGGATCGGGGTCTGGGTCTTGCCGACCTCCTTGAGCAGGGGGAAGTTCTGGGCGTTGCGGGCGCCGATCTGCATGACGTCGATCTTCTTGTCCAAGAAGACCTGCACGTCGCGTGGGTCCATGATCTCGGTGACGATCGGCATGTCGAGCTCGGCAGACGCCTCGCACAGCAGGTCGAGGCCGGCGGGGCCCATGCCCTGGTAGGCGTAGGGGGAGGTGCGGGGCTTGTAGGCACCGCCGCGCAGCATCGTGGCGCCGGCGGCCTTTACGCGGCGTGCGATGCGGATGAGGTTCTCGCCCTCGACGGAGCAGGGGCCGGCGATGACTTGGAACTGGTCGCCGCCGATTTTGACGCCGTGGCCGCAGTCGATGACGGAGTCCTCGGGGTGGAACTTGCGATTTGCGCGCTTGAACGGCTCGGAGACGCGCTGCACGCGCTCGACGACATCCATGGACTCGAGCAGGAACGGGTCGATCTTGGTCGTATCGCCCACCAGGCCGATGATCGTCTCGTTCTCGCCGCGCGAGACATCGGTCTTCAGCCCCTTTTTCTCAATCCAGCTGACGATATGGCTTACGGCATTGTCGCTGGCGCTCTGCTTTAAAATTGCAATCATGGTGTGCCTCTCACCTCGATGGATAACTTTTGCAAAAACGGCCCGCATCGCGAGCCGTGTATATGGTGCATGTGAGTTTATACTATCTGACTCGCTTTTGCCTTCTAAAGTGGGCCGTTGCGCCTCGTCTTCCTCGGAATTGCAAAGCTTTTTCTTTTATTTTGATAGCCCGTGGTGCACTTGGGTATAATGCCAAACGTTGGCCCTATTAGCTCAGGGGATTAGAGCGTCTGCCTCCGGAGCAGAAGGCCGTTGGTTCGAATCCAACATGGGGCACCATCGAACGTAAGACCGTCCGAACCTCGCATGGTCCGGGCGGTTTTTCTTATACCGACGCGACGTGATGGGACGTGGTATGGCAGCAACGGATATCGAGCGCGGACTCTCGACCGCCGAGGTCGAGGAGCGCATCGCCGCCGGTAAGATCAACCGCAACATGGAGCTCAAGACCAAGTCGGTCAAAGAGCTCATCATCGAGAACCTCTGCACGCTGTTCAATTTGATCAACGTGATCTTGGCTTTCCTGGTCATTTTGACCGGTTCATTTAAGAACCTGACGTTCCTGTTTGTGGTGTTCCTCAATACCGCTATTGGCGTCATTCAATCCATGCGGTCCAAGAAGATGGTCGATAAGCTCACGCTGCTGACCTCTAAGAAGGCCATCGCGGTGCGCGACGGTGCCGAGGTGGAGCTCGACTTGGACCAGATCGTGCTCGACGACATCATCCGCCTGGGGCGCGGCGACCAGATTCCCGCTGACGCCGTGGTGGTTTCGGGCGAGGCGCTCGTGAACGAGAGCTTGCTGACGGGCGAGAGCGACCTTATTAAGAAACAGCCCGGTTCCGAGCTCATGAGCGGCAGCTTTATCGACTCGGGCCTGCTGCGCGCCCGCGTGATCCATGTCGGCGCCGACAACTACGTGGCTAAAATTAATAACGAGGCGAAGTACGTCAAAAAGGTCAATTCCGAGATCATGAACGCGCTTAACGCCATCGTGCGCTTTGCGAGCATCATCATGATCCCGCTCGGTTTGGCGTTGTTTGCCTCGAGTGTGAGCGAGCTGTGGGATGCCGCGGGAACCCCGGGCGATAGTGCGCTTTCATGGTGCTTCTCCGAGCTGTTGGCTGGTCATGTGCCTTCGTCGGCGCTGCTGTCCACGGTGGGCGCCCTGCTGGGCATGATCCCGCAAGGCCTGGTGCTGCTGACCTCGTCGGTGCTCGCCATCGCCACGGTGCGCCTGGCCCGCCGCAAGGTGCTGGCGCAGCAGCTCTACTGCATCGAGACGCTCGCTCGCGTCGACGTACTGTGCCTGGACAAGACGGGCACCATTACCTCGGGTCGTATGGAGGTCGAGGGCACCTACCCGCTGCCTGTTGAGGGTGTTGGCTTTGGCGTGGACTCGGACGAGGCGGCTGTTCCCGTCGATACCACAGTGCTCGATTTTGCGCTGGCTAACGTGGCACGTGCGACCTCGGCCGATGCCAACGAGACATGCCAGGCGCTGCTCAACTATTACGCCGATCGCCCGGTCGAGGTGTCCGAGCCGCTGTCGGTCATTCCATTCTCGTCGTCTAAAAAATGGAGCGGCGCTTCGTTTGCGCAGGGCTCCTATGTGATGGGCGCCGCGCAGTTTGTGCTTTCGGAGCGTGTGTTTTCGCAGGTCGAGAACCGTGTCGCCGAGCTTGCCGATACCTGCCGCGTGCTCGTGGTGGCGCGCGTGGACGGCTTTACGCCCGATGGGGATATGGTGGGCGAGGCCGAGCCCGTGGGATTTGTGACCATCCGCGACGAGATTCGTACCTCGGCGGCCGAGACCATCGGCTACTTTAACGAGCAGGGCGTGACCCTCAACGTGATCAGCGGCGACGACCCACGTACGGTGTCGTCGATCGCGCGCGTGGTGGGCGTGCCGGGGGCGGACGCTTATGTGGACGCCACGACGCTCGATACGCCGGCCAAGCTCGATGCCGCAGTGGACCGCTACCATGTCTTTGGTCGTGTGACCCCGCAGCAGAAGCGCGAGCTCGTGCAGGCGCTCAAGCGCCGCGAGCACACCGTGGCCATGACGGGCGACGGCGTCAACGACGTGCTGGCGCTCAAGGAGGCCGACTGCTCCGTCGCCATGGCGGCCGGCTCCGATGCCGCGCGCAACGTGGCCGAGATCGTACTCGTCGACAACGATTTTGCCTCGATGCCCGCCGTGGTGGCCGAGGGCCGTCGCTCCATCAACAACCTGCAGCGTTCGGCCTCACTGTTCCTGACCAAGACGCTGTTCTCGATGGGCCTGGCGGCGCTGTGTATCGCGCTGCCGCCGTACCCCTTCGAGCCCATCCAGATGACGCTCATTAACTTCTTCTGCATCGGCGCGCCGGGCTTTGTGTTGGGCCTGGAGCCCAACAATGCTCGTGTGAAGGGTGCGTTTTTGAGCAACGTACTCAAGCGTGCACTGCCGGCGTCGATTGCGGTCATTTTGGCTGCGGCGCTCGATATCTTTGTGGCGCGCGTGTTTGGCTTTAGCCAGCTCACGCTGTCTACGATGTGCCTGCTTACGTCGTGCGCGGCGAGCGTCAGCCTAATCTGGCGCATCTCGCAGCCTCTCACGCCCTTACGTGTGGTGCTCTTTGTGTTTGTAGTCGCCGGCATCCTGGTGGGCGTTATCGGATTCCCGGAGCTGCTGTCTATTGCCAACCTGTCGATGGGCCAGATGGTTATCTTGGCTGTTATCGTGGTCTTTACCTGCTCGGTGTTCTTTAAGCTCGCCACGATGATGGATTCGCTCAAGCCGCGTCGTCGTCATGCCGCAACTGGTTTTGGCCGTGGTGTGCGCGTCCACCTGGGTCGCGGTGGCGGCAAGGTGAGCTCGACGGGTTCGACGGCCGAGCGTTTTGCCAAGCGCGTCGCCGCCGACATGGCGCAGCGCCGCGAAGATCGCACCGCTCGCGAGGCCGAGGCCCGTGCACTCGAGGGCGTGGCCCAGGCCCAGCCCAAGAAAAAGAGGAGTACCGGAGCCAAGCGCTCCCGCGTGACCAAGTCCGCCCAAGGCATCAAAGTCTCGATGCCAAGCAAAAAGAAGAAGTAACTACGCGCCCTGGCGATGTTGAATTGGTGCCTTGCTCCTATGGGGCCGTGGCGATGTTATGCTCTAACCTCGATTATTTGAATTGCTTCGAAAAGAGGATGCCGTGATCTGCCCGCATTGCCTTAAGACTATCGAGGACGGCGCCTCGTTCTGCCCCTACTGCAACGCCTATGTGGGTCCGGGCGATGGTCCCGAGCACACCGAGTTCGTGTTCTGCGAGGGCTGCGGTGCCCGTCTTTCTCCGCATGATCGTACGTGTCCCAAATGCGGACGCCCCGCTCCGGGTATCCTCTCCGAGGACGCGGCCGCATCCGACCTGGCAGCGGGCCGCACGGCGGGCTTTCCGCGCCTAACGCAAGAGCAGATCGATACCGAGGTGCCTCATGCGCCCGCCTCGGCTGCCGCGGTTCTTTCGGACGCTGCCGATCCCAACGAGACCTGCGTGCTGCCGGCTTTCGATAAGGATTTCGGTATCCCCAAGGTCGATATTCCCACGCCCGTTTCCCTGCATGACGAAGCCCAAAAACCCAAGCGCAAGGTGCATCCCGACGAGGACGCCTATCACAAGCACAAGCGTCATATCCCCAAGCCGCTCATTATCATCGCGGTCCTTGCCTTTGTGTGCGGTGGTGCCTATTGGTTCGTGACGACCGATCCCATGGGTGTTATGCCCGGCTTCTATGACCAGTTTGGCCAGGCCGCGCAGACGACCTTCCCTACGCGCCAAAAGGGTGAGGCGACTGAGGACGATACCAAGCAGGACGATTCTGCCGAGGTGGTCCAGGAAGAAACCGTGCTGACCGATGATCAGCTCTATACCAGGCTCGACGGTCTGTATCAGGCCATCGTGTCCTACGGTGACGAGGACCAGATCGGCGAGGTCATCGATTCTTTTAACAACGGCTATCTTCGAACGCCGCTGTCCACCCGTCAGGAGCTGTCGCAGAGTGCTTACGCCCTGCGCGACCAGATCAAAAAGACGCAAGATGAGCTCAACAACCTTAAGTACCAAGACGATACGGTCTATGCGGATGACATCGCCCACTTAAAGCAGCTTGCCGAGTGGATGTACGAGCGTGTCGACGTGATCTGTCAGAGCTGGGATATCTCGCTGGCCATTCCCGATGGTGAGTCGATGAGTTCCCACCAAAGCGATATCCTGGCGCCCATCGCACAGGGCGGCAACAGCGCGCTGAATCAGTACGACGCCAACGTGGGCTCCTGGAAGCCGCAGCAGCGTTCCTAAAATTAGTTCGCCATAGTCGGCATAACCTACGTGCGCAATTGATGTAAGCCTGTGCTTATTGCTACAATTCGTACAAATATGCTTTAAACGCACGAGGAAGGAACCACATGTTTGGTTTTAAAAAAGAGCTCTACACGCCCGAGTATCAGCTTGCCGGCGACGAGTGCGCCGTTATCGAGACGTCGAAGGGTACCATCAAGGTCAAGTTTGACGGCGAGGGCGCTCCCATTCATGTCGCGAACTTCTGCGAGCTTTCCACGATGGGTTTCTACGATGGCCTTAAGTTCCATCGCTATGTTCCCGGCTTCGTCATTCAGGGCGGCGACCCCAATACCCGCGATATGTCCGGCGCCGACGTCGCTGCCGGTCTTGAGGGCCCCGACGGCATGCCCGGTACCGGTGGCCCCGGCTACTGCATCAAGGGCGAGTTTGCCACCAATCCGCGCAACAGCCATGTCGATGGCGCCCTTGCCATGGCACGCTCCATGGACCCCGATTCCGCGGGTTCGCAGTTCTACTTCTGCCTGGGCGCCCAGCATAACCTCGATTCCGGTTACACCGTCTTTGGTACCACGGTCGAGGGTCTCGATGTGATTTCGCAGCTGCGTGCCGGCGACGAGATCGTCCATGTCGAGATCGTTCACGAGTAAAGGGGATTTCCTTGAATAGCCAGCTGATCCAACAGGGCCGCGCCGCTTACCGCGCGGGTGATTTTTCCGCTGCAGCCCAGATGCTTGGGGCGGCAAAGACTCCCGATGAGATTATGGGCGAGGCCGATCACCTTCGTGGCAACGCCTTGATGCACCTGGGCATGTATGCCGAGGCCGCCGAGGCCTACGCCGCTGCCCTCAATGACGGCACCTACGGCAAGCGCGGCGCGCTGCTCACCAACCGCGGCAAGGCGCTCGCCGCCGTGGGCGACTACACGACGGCCGCCCAGGCGTTCTCTGCTGCTACGCAAGACGCTTCTTATGCCACGCCGTTCAAGGCCTATCTGGGCCTGGGTAACGCGCTGTTCCAGTCGGGCGACTATGCCAACGCGGGTACTGCCTTCCGTCAGGCTGCCATCGACGGCGCCAATCCGGCTCCTGCCGCTGCACTCGGCGAGCTCGGTCGTTGCTTCATTAAGCTCGGCCGTCCGGCGGATGCCGTGGAGACCTACCGCACGGCTATCGACTTTGCCGGCCCCCGCGACGACACGCGTGCGCTCAACGCCGGCATGGGTCAGGCGCTTTCTGCCGCCGGCCGTCCCTCCGACGCACTCGACGCCTTTAACGCCGCTACTGCCGATGGCATCTACCAGCTCACCTCCGAGCAGGCCGATGAGCTTGCCCGCGTGCACGATTCGCTTGCCGCGCTGTCTGCCCAGACGGCTATGGCCACGGCTCCGGCGCCCGCGATGGACGCTCCTGCCGTCGATCCGCTCGATCCTACGGGCGCGACCGGCCAGTTTATGCCCGATCCCTCGGATACCGGCTTCTTTACGCTGTCCGAGTCCGAGATGGTTCAGCAGGACCGTCAGGATCGTAAGCAGGCCAAGGTCCGTCGTCGTCATCGCCACACGGGTCTCAAGGTCTTCATCGTGCTGCTTCTGCTCATTTTGATCGCCGCGGGCGGTCTGGGCTTTGCCTACACGCGCGGCTTTGGCTTCCCGTCCCAGGAGTCTGTCGTTACCGATCTGTTCCAGGCTGCCGGCGACGGTGACACCGCAAAGGCCGAGTCTTGCCTGGCATCGAGCCTGTCCGAGGACGCTAAGTCGATGATCATCTCCTCGATTCCGCAGGGTGCCACCGTGTCCGTCGAGGGCATGGATCAGTCCATGACCGAGACGACCGCTAAGGTGAAGGCATCGCTGTCCAAGGGCGGCGAGCAGGAGTACACCGTCAAATTCGTGCGCTCCGACAACCATATCGGCTGGGCCGTTTCCTCGCTCGATATGGATTTCTCGGCTGCTGACAACCAGTAGTGACCTTATGGGATTTAGCTTTGCCCGGCGCTTCACCGCAAGTGAGGTGCCGGGCTTGCGCTAGTATGATGAGCTAGTAGTTTTCCAGCAATCATCCAACACATCAGGAGTTGCGTTGTTTTCTTTGATGGATATGTTCTTCGGTAGCTATGCGGGCGATCTTGCCATCGACCTCGGCACCGCAAATACGCTTGTCTCCGTGCGCGGCAAGGGCATCGTCATTCGCGAGCCCTCTGTTGTCGCCATCGACAAGAACGACGAGCGCATCCTGGCGGTCGGTATCGAGGCAAAGCGCATGCTCGGCCGTACGCCCGGCAACATCGTGGCCGTTCGTCCCCTGAAGGACGGCGTCATCGCCGACTTCGATGTTACCGAGGCCATGCTTCGCTACTTTATCGACAAGGCGTCCGAGAAGCGCTATCCGTGGACCCCGCGTCCGCGCGTTGTCGTCTGCGTTCCTTCCGGCGTCACGTCGGTCGAGAAGCGAGCTGTCTTTGAGGCCACGATCCAGGCCGGTGCCCGCCAGGCCTATCTGATCGAAGAGCCTATGGCCGCCGCTATCGGCGCCGACCTGCCCGTCGAGGAACCCACCGGCTCCATGGTCATCGACATCGGTGGCGGTACCACCGAGGTCGCTGTTATCGCTATGGGCGGCATCGTCGTCTCGCAGTCCATCCGTATTGCCGGTGACGAGTTCGACCAGGCCATCCTCACGCACGTTCGCGATGCCTACAACCTGGCCATCGGCGAGCGTACGGCAGAGGACATCAAGATCAAGGTCGGTTCCGCCGTGCCGCTCAAGGACGAGCTCGACGTCGAGGTCAACGGCCGCGACGTGATCACCGGTCTGCCCAAGACCGTGCGCATCGAGAGCGAGGAGATTCGTCGCGCACTCAACAAGCCACTCGACGAGATGGCCAAGGCCGTCAAGGACGCACTCGACGCTACGCCTCCCGATCTTGCTTCGGACCTTATGTACTACGGCATTTTGCTGACCGGTGGCGGTGCGCTGCTGCGCGGTCTCGACGTGCGCCTGCGCGATGAGACCGGTGTTTCGGTCAACGTCAGCCCCACGGCGCTCGATAATGTCGTTAACGGCTGCGCCCGCGTGCTCGAGGCCAATGCGTTTGATGGCGGCTTCGTCCAGACCAATGCTTAATTTCCAAAAGGTGGATTCCATTTGGCACGATCTTCGGGTTTCTCCACAAATCTGAATACCAAGCGACAATCAACGGGTATGCGCCCGTTGATTGTTTTCAGCCTGATTTCGGTGTTGCTGCTCACGTTTTACATCCGCGAGGGCGAGGCAGGGCCGATTCATGCCGTGCGTTCGGGCGTAACGACGATTACCTCTCCGGTGCGCTTTGTGGGCTCGGCTGTGGCGGCTCCCTTCAATGCGATTGGCAACGTGTTCTCTAACCTAACGGCGTCGCAGGACACGCTCGACGAGCTCAAGAAGCAAAATGAGGAGCTGACCTCTAAGGTCGCCGAGCTTTCTGAGGCTCAAAAGACCGCTGAGCGTCTGGAGGGGCTGGTCGGCCTGCAGTCGACCTACAACCTCAAATCGACCGCAGCTCGTATCGTTGGTGCCTCGGGCGATGCCTGGACCTCGACCGTCACGATTGATAAGGGTTCTGCCGACGGGCTTACCATCAACATGCCTGTGACGAGTTCGGCCGGTGTTATCGGCCAGATCATCGAAGTCTCGGCCAAAACGTCCACCGTGCGCCTGATTGGCGACGAGAACTCCGGCGTATCCGCCATGGTGCAGGACACGCGCGCCCAGGGCATGCTGCAGGGTCAGGCTGACGGCACGCTGCGTCTTGAGTACGTGAGCGTCGACTCCGATGTTAAGGTTGGCGACATCATCGTGACCTCGGGCATCGGTGGCGTGTTCCCCAAGGGTCTACCGCTCGGCACCGTCTCGTCGGTTGAGAAATCGGCAAACGACGTGTACTACACCATTGTGGTGCGCGCTCAGACCACGGCCGAGAACAACGAGGAAGTGCTGGTCATCACCTCGCTGACCGACGAACAATCGGCCTCGGATGAGGACGTGAGTACGGCCAACAGCACGCCGCAGGGAACGTCGCACGACGCTGCGACCAAGACGAAGGACGAGAGCTCGGATGACAGTTCCGACACGTCCGAGACGACCGATTCTGGCTCGAGCGAATAGGGGGCATGTCCATGGATCTACACGAGCAGGGGATGAGCTCCCGTACGTTTGTGATCGCCGCCATCGTGTGCGTGCTGCTGCAGGCAGGCCTGGCACCGCAGATCTCCATTGCGGGCGGTCGCGTCAACTTCATGATTATCCTGGTGTGCCTAAGCGTGTTCTCGGGCGACCCGACCCGTGCCGTCGTGTGCGGTTTTTGCAGCGGCTTGTTTTATGACCTGTCCGCTGCCGTGCCGGTGGGCGTTATGTCGCTCCTGCTGACCGTGGGCTCTTTTGCCCTGGTGCACAGCGCCGTCGGTCAGACGGGCGGTACCCCGAGTGCGCGCGGCATCACCGTGGGCGCCTTTGCGCTCGTCATTAATGTGATCTACAGCATCATCTTGCTGTTTATGGGTTTGGAGACGAGCTTTGTCGTGGCGATCTTTGGGCATGCGTTGCCGTCTTCGATCCTGACGGGTCTGGTTGCCATTCCGTTTTTGATGTCCGGCGTCGTGCCGCAGTCCGGCTATGGATTCTCCGCACGTGGCGGACGCCAGACGGGTATGCGCTTTAAGCCCAAGACCCGCAAGCTCAAATAGGGGAGGCCCGTAGATGTCTTCCCAGATGACGGTTATTATCGCCGGTATCGTGCTGGTTGTGGCCATCGTGGTCGCGCTGGTCATCATGCGTCGTGGCGATTCCCGTTTTACCTACGATACACAGCATGGAACGGCCCCGCGCGCCACCGAGGGCGAGGGCAATACCGCGGCGACCGCCTTTAAGGGCCGCTTTTCCATCCTCACCACGGGTGTGGGCGCGATGTTTGCGGCACTTGCCGTCAAGCTGTGGGGCATGCAGATGGTCTCGTCGGACTATTACGAGAAGCAGGCCAATAGTAATCAGACTCGCACCGTTACCACACCCGCTGTGCGCGGCCGCATCCTCGACCGCAATGGCGTGGCGCTTGTCCAGAACCGTCCCTCACTTGCTGTCGTGGCCTACCGCGACCTTGCCGAGGATGAGGTTCTGGTTCGCCATCTTGCCAACGTGCTTGGAATGCCTTACGTGGCGGTCCTTCGCAATATTCAGGACAATACAGAGGGCGCCCAGAGCCTGCATACCATCGCGACGGACGTCCGTCGCTCCACGGTTGCCTATATTCAGGAGCATGCCGGCGAGTTCCCGGGCGTCAAGATTGCCGAGCGTACCGAGCGCCAGTATCCATATGGCGAGACGGCATGTCATATCTTGGGCTATACCGGCACCATTACCTCCGAGCAGCTCGAGGCCCAGAATAAGAAAACCTCTGGCGATGATGATGCTTCTGCTGGCAAGATTACGTACCAGTCGGGCGATATCGTGGGCCAGGCGGGCGTTGAGAGCTACTACGAAAACCTGCTGCAGGGTATTCGTGGCGAGCAGACCGTCAAGGTCGATGCCTCGGGCAATGTGACCGGTCAGGCCGGCGCCGTGCCCGCGAAGGCCGGCTCCGACATTAAGCTCACGCTCGACCTTAAAATCCAACAGGCCTGTGAGACGGCGCTGGCGAGCGCTATCGAGCTTGCCAAGACCACTGGCTACAGCAATGCCGGCAACGGCGCTGTGGTGTGTCTCGATCCCAACAATGGCGAGATCCTGGGCATGGCGAGCCAACCCAAGTTCGATCCGTCCGTCTTTATCGGCGGCGTCTCAAATGACGTGTGGACCGAGCTCAATGATGACAAGGGTTCGCACCCGCTGCTCAACCGCGCCATCAGCGGACAGTACATGTCGGCTTCGACCATCAAGCCGCTCTCGGCACTGGCCGGTCTTGAGTTTGGAACCTACACGTCGGGGCAGACGACCAACTGCACGGGCTATTGGACGGGTCTGGGCAAGTCGTGGGGCAAGTACTGCTGGCTGCATTCCGGCCACGGCACCATGACGCTGCAGTCGGGAATCGCCAACTCGTGCGACCCCGTCTTCTACGACATGGGCAAGGCGTTCTTTTATGACGAGCAACATCCCGAGGGCCTGCAGGAGGTCTTTCGTCGCTGGGGTCTAGGCAAGACCTGCGGTATCGATCTGCCGAGTGAGGGCGCGGGCCGTATTCCCGATGCCGAGTGGAAAGAGTCGTACTTCACCGACGCCTCTGCCGAGGACCGCAAGTGGAATGCCGGCGATATGACCAACATTGCCATCGGTCAGGGTGACATTCTGGTGACGCCCCTGCAGATGGCGTGTGCCTATATGGGTCTTGCCAACGGCGGCAAACAGTACGTGCCTCACGTGTTTTTGTCTGCCGTGTCGCGCGATGGCGACGGCGATGCCTATAAGTACAACGGCAAGGGCAAGAAGAAGCGCTTGGTGGCCAAGATCAACAGCGATTCGGATTTGGCTCTTGTTCGCAACGGCATGCACGACGTGATTTACACGGCATCGACGTCCCTGGCGGCGCACTTTGGCACCCTGACGCCGCAGGTATACGGCAAGTCGGGCACGGGCGAGAAAAGCGGCGAGGACGAATACGCGTGGTTCTGCGCCTATGCACCGGCCGATGACCCCAAGTATGTCATCGCTACTGTCCTGGAGCAGGGCGGCGGCGGCTCAGATACCGCGATGCATGTCGTGCGCGACGTGCTCGGCGTGATTTATGGCGAGCCCGATACCTCTTCGGCCTCGGGCGATTCTTCGGTTCGATAGGAGGTTGCGATGGATTTTTCTCCGGCGGATCTGTTCCGTTCAACCAAGACCGGCTCTCGCAGCAGCCTGGACCGCGTCAACAAGCAACTTTCGGCCTCGCGCGGCACGTTTCGCCAAAAGGTGCATATCGGTGTGCTCGTGGCTACTGTGGCGCTCGTCGCCTACGGTGCCATCATTATCTGGTCGGCTTCGCAGTTTAAGGCCGATGCTTCGTTCTCACGCCATCTGCTGGGAATTGGCATCGGAGCAGTGCTGGCGGTGCTGGTCTGGCGCTCCGACCTGCGCGGTATTTCCAATTTCTCGACGGCGTTGCTCGTCATCGACCTGATCGTGATCCTCTCGCCCAAGATTCCGGGTCTGTCCTATACGGGCGGTCTGGGCATGACGGGCTGGATCAAGATTCCCGGTATCGGCTTGACATTCCAGCCGGTTGAGCTTGCCAAGCTCATCACCATCTTCTTTATTGCTACGCTTGGCTCGCAGTATAACGGTCGCATCGATACCGTTCGCGACTACGTCAAGCTCTGCGGCATGCTGTCCATTCCGTTTTTGGCCGTCGTTGCCATGGGCGACCTGGGATCGGGCCTGGTCGTGCTGGTTTCTGGCGCTATCGTCATCTGTATGAGCGGTGCACGCCGCGAATGGGTGCTGTCGACCCTGGCCCTGCTTGTGGGCCTGGTGGCCCTCGTCCTGGCGCTCGATTCGGTCTTTGATTCGTTGCTCGGCCATGATGTGCTCATCAAGCAGTATCAGATGAACCGTCTGACGGTCTTTATCGACCCCGATAATGCCGATTCGGACGATGCGTACAATCTGCAGCAGTCGTTGATCGCGGTCGGCTCGGGCGGTTTCTTTGGTAAGGGCCTGGGGCATGCGACGCAGTCGGCCGGCGGCTTTCTGCCTGAGTTCCACACCGACTTCGTCTTCGCCTTTTTGTCCGAGACCTTTGGCTTCTGCGGCTCCTTTTTGCTGCTGTGCTTGTACGTACTGCTCATCTTCTCGACGATTCGCGTCGCCTTTAAGTGCGAGTCGCTGTTTTTGCGTCTTTCGTGTGTGGGCATCGTTGGCATGTGGGCGTTCCAGACCTTCGAAAACATCGGCATGTGCATCGGCATGATGCCGATTACCGGTATTCCGCTGCCGTTTATTAGCTTCGGTTCGTCTTCGATGATGATTCAGCTGCTGACGGTGGGTATCGTACAATCCATATGGCGGCATCGTTCGGGCGCCGCGTAACCGCTGGAGGGGTTTGCTATGAAAATTCCCGTAGATAAGCTGACCCGCGCTTTTAAGATGGGCGCGTCCGTTAAGAAGGATTCCGATACGCCGGTGCGCGTCTCGGTCTATCTGGATTCGTCCGCCTCGCGCTTTCTGGCCGAGACGGTGCGTGACGCCTTTGTGCCGCAGACGACCTCGGGCATTGTGCGCGTCGAGCGTCTGGGGGAGGAGCGAATTGCTCCAAAGACCGATACCGATGTGGTGCTGGTGCTCTCGTGTGGTTCCGACCGCTTGGAGAGTGCCGTGCAGGAGCTCGTGATCGCCGGCGCGCCCGTGTGCGTGCTTGCCGAGTCTGCTGTGGAGGTGCCGTTTATCGAGGAGTCCACGCCCATGCTCGGCGTGGTAGCGGCAACCGATAAGACGTATCTGCTCGAGACGCTTGCCCGCTGGATTCTCGATCGCACCGACAAGGAAACGGCTTTTGCGGCGAACTTTGCCTTCATGCGCATCGCGGCGGCCAATCGTATCATCACCTCGTGCGCGCTCACCAATATGGCGACCGGTGCGCTGGTGTTTTTGCCGGGCGCCGATTATCCCGTTATGGCGCTGGCGCAGGTGGGCATGCTCTTTGAGCTCGCTGCCGTCTTTGGACGCGGCATTAAGCCTGAGCGCGGCTACGAGGTCGCGGGCGTGCTTGCCGGCGGTCTTGTGATCCGAGCGGTCACCCGCGCACTTGTCAAGCAGACGCCGCATATTGGGTTTGCCGTCAAGGCGCTCACTGCTGCCGCGGGCACCTATGGCATGGGCCGTGCGCTCGTTTCGCTCTACGAGCGCGATGTCGACTACAGCCGTGCCAATGAGGTAGTCACTGCCACGTTTTCCCGCGTTCGCGATCTTGTGACCACGGTCGCGGGCGCTACCCGTCCTATGGCGTCCTACCAGGACGCATCAGATCTCGCTGCTTAGGGGTTTTCCGTTGCGCGTTCCGTACCAAGATTGTTTTCATTTAATTGAGCCGTTGCTCGCCAAGGTCGAGAAGCCGAGCCGCTATATCGATCACGAGTGGGGCACGCTTTCCAAGGCCGATGCCGACTACCGTTGCTGCCTGATCTACCCGGATGTGTACGAGGTTGGTTTGCCCAACCAGGGCATCGCCATCCTCTACAACATCCTTAACCAGGCCGAGGGCATCTCCTGCGAGCGCGGCTATGTGCCGTGGCCCGATATGGGTGACGCCATGCGCGAGGCGGGCATTCCGCTGCTGTCGCTCGAGGGTGCAGCGCCGGTCGCTTCGTTTGATATCGTCGGCCTGCATGTGCCGCACGAGATGGCGGTGACGAACTTCCTCGAGGCTCTCGACCTCGCTGGCATTCCGCTGTTAGCGGCCGACCGAGGTGAAGACGACCCCATCATCATCGCCGGCGGCCCCTCGGTGTACAACCCCGAGCCGTACGCGGCCTTCTTCGATGCCATCCTCATCGGTGAGGGCGAGGAATCGCTGCTCGAGACCTGCCAGCTGCATCGCCGCCTGCGTGACGAAGGAGTCCCGCGCGCGCAGATTGTTGAGCAGCTTGCATCCATTGCCGGCAACTACGTGCCGTCACTCTATGAGGTTCGTCATGACGAGCCCTGCTCGCCGCATGGCTACACCGTGCCACGTGAGGGCAAGGATGCGCCGACCGTGGTCTACAAGCGCGTCGTCGAGGATTTCGGCGCCACGAATCCGCTGTCGCAGTCGTGCGTGCCCTATGCGCAGCTGGTTCACGACCGCCTGTCTATCGAGATCCTGCGCGGCTGCGCCCGCGGCTGTCGTTTTTGCCAGGCCGGCATGACGTATCGCCCGGTGCGCGAGCGCTCGGCCGACCAGATCGTCTCGTCGGTGATTCAGGGCCTGGAAAAGACTGGCTATGACGAGGTGTCGCTGACCTCGCTCTCCACGACCGACCACTCCTGCATTCGCGACGTGCTCGGCAGGCTCAACCGTCGCCTGGAGGATACGGGTATTCGCGTGTCTATTCCGTCGCAGCGCCTGGATTCGTTTGGCGTGGATATGGCTGAGTCGGTCGCCGGCGAAAAGAAGGGCGGCCTGACGTTCGCGCCCGAGGCCGGCAGCCAGCGCATGCGCGACATCATTAACAAGAACGTGACCGAGGAGGACCTGGACCGTGCGGCCAAGGCGGCCTTCGAGGCCGGCTGGAACCGCATGAAGCTCTACTTTATGATGGGCCTTCCCGGCGAGCGCGACGAGGACATCGTGGCCATCGCCAATCTGGCCGATCACGTGCTGGAGCTCGGTCGTTCCGTGGTGCCCAAGGCTCGTCGCGGCTCGATCTCGGTGTCCATCTCGGTTTCGGTCTTTATCCCCAAGGCTGCCACGCCGTTCCAGTGGTGCCCGCAGCTCGACTACGACGACGTCAAGCGTCGCCAGAAGCTGCTCATCACGAGCGTTCGCAACCGTGCCGTCCGCGTTCATTACCACGATGCCGAGACCTCGCTCATCGAGGCTGCGCTGTCCCGCGCCGGTCGTGACATGACGCCCGTCATCATCGACGCTTGGCGCTCGGGCTCTCGCTTTGACGCCTGGGTAGAGCATTTCTCGCTCGATAACTGGAAGGAAGCTGCTGCCAAAAACGGCATCGACCTCAATGAGCTCGTGCACCTGCCCTACGAGTTGGACTGGCGCCTGCCGTGGGAGCACGTGAGCCCCGGCTGCACGCGCGGCTTCCTCGAGCGCGAGTACCGTCGCTCACTCGAGGGCGTCATGACTCCCGACTGCACCCGCACGTCGTGCACCGGCTGCGGGATCTGCCCCACGCTCCACGCCAAGAATGTATTGATGGGTGATCGCGCATGAGTGAGCGCCTGACCGACAACCCCACGCTCTTTAGACTTCGTGTTCGCTATGGAAAGCGCGATCGCCTTAAGTACCTGGGGCATCTCGAAGTAATCCATACCATTGAGCGCATCGTGCGCCGTGCGGGGCTTCCCTATGCCGTCACGCAGGGCTTCTCTCCGCACATGCGCGTGGGCTTCTCTTCGGCGCTGCCTGTTGGTACGTCGTCGACCTGCGAGTGGTATGACCTGTTTATGACCGAGTTCGTGGCGCTCGACGAGGCGTTTGGGCGCCTGGCTGCGGCGTCTCCGGCCGATCTGGCGCCCATCGAGGCGGCGTACATCGACGTGCGCACGCCGGCGTTGACGGCGCAGCTCACGCGCCTGTCGTATCGCATCGACCTGCACTTGGATCCCGAGGCGCCCGTAAGCGCCGACGAGGTGCGTCGTGCGATCGACACGCTGCGCGCGGGCAATGGCATCGACTACGCGCGCGGAAAAAAGAGCAAGCGCTTGGATTTGGATCACACGCTCGTGGGCTATGAGCTCACGGCGGGGGAGCGCCCGGACCATTTGGTGCTCATGCTCGACACCCATGCCGACAACGAGGGCTCCATGCGTCCGGAAATTTTGCTTTCCGCTGCTGATGTTTTGTTGCAGGGCTTGACCCCGGGCGTGGATGCACCTATTGTTTCCACCGGTATGCAAGACCTCGTGACCATCTGCTCCTACGATGTCGAGCGTCAGAATCAAGCATGCGAGGACGACGAGGGCCGACTCGTCAGCCCCATACCTGTGCGAACTTGTGGATTTGCTCCACATACTCGTTGACGGGGGTATTTTCGCCTGCTACTATATTCGGCTGTTGCACTAACTGATGCATGAAGGGCAAGTAAACATGTACGCAATCGTTAACACGGGCGGCAAGCAGTACAAGGTCGCCACCGACGATGTCATCACCGTCGAGAAGATCGAGGGCAATGAGGGCGACAAGGTCACCCTGCCGGTTATCTTCCTCAACGATGGTAAGAAGATCGTCACTGATCCCGACAAGCTGGCCAAGGCCAAGGTTACCGCTCAGATCGTTGAGCAGTTCAAGGGCGAGAAGCAGCTGGTCTTCAAGTTCCACAAGCGCAAGCGCTATCGTCGTCTGAAGGGTCACCGTCAGCAGCTCACCAAGCTGAAGATCGTGAAGGTCCAGGCTACGTCCCGCGCCAAGAAGGCTGTCAAGGCAGAGGCCGAGGCTGTTGCCGAGGCTCCCGTCGCCGAGTAGATTACACTCGTAACGAAAGAGTAGGTATACACAATGGCACACAAAAAAGGACTCGGTTCCTCCCGTAATGGCCGTGACTCCCGCGGTCAGCGCCTTGGCACGAAGCGCTATGCCGGCCAGACGGTAACCACGGGCACGATTCTCGTCCGTCAGCACGGCACGCACATCCACCCGGGTGAGAACGTTGGCCGTGGTAAGGACGACACGCTGTTCGCGCTGGTCGACGGTACCGTTGAGTTCCACAAGGGTATCAAGCACAGGGTCAGCGTACGCCCGCTCGCGAACGCGTAATTCACCCTTCATAGAGCACATATGTGGGAGGCACTTGAGTTTTAGGATTCAAGGGTCTCCCTCTTTTTTGTAGGAGGCGATTCTGTTGTCACAGTTCACCGATATCAGCCGCATTAACGTGTGCGGCGGCGACGGCGGAGCCGGATGCATGTCGTTTAGGCGCGAGGCATTTGTCCCCAAGGGCGGCCCCGATGGCGGCGACGGCGGTCGTGGCGGCAATGTCGTCATCCAGGCCGATGCTCAGCTGTCTTCGCTGATCGATTACCGCTTTAAGCATCACTTCCGCGCCGAGCGCGGCACGCACGGGCAGGGTGCCCGTCGTAACGGTAAGAGCGGCGAGGACCTGATTCTCAAGGTCCCTATGGGTACCGTGGTGCGCGAGCTCGACCCCGAGACGCAGACCCCGATGTTCGAGATTGCCGATCTGGTGCATGATGGCGAGCGCGTTGTCGTGGCCCCTGGTGGCGCCGGTGGTCTCGGCAATACGCACTTTGTGACGTCGGTGCGCCGCGCGCCCGCGTTCGCCCAGCTGGGCGAGCCGGCCGAGGAGCACTGGATTGAGCTCGAGATGAAGCTCATGGCCGATGCCGCGCTCGTGGGCTTCCCCTCGGTGGGTAAGTCATCTCTCATCGCGCGCATGAGTGCCGCCCGCCCCAAGATCGCCGACTACCCGTTTACCACGCTCGTGCCGAACCTCGGCATGGTGCGTGCCGGCGAATACTCTTACGTCGTTGCTGACGTCCCCGGTCTTATCGAAGGCGCGAGCGAGGGTAAGGGCCTGGGTCACCAGTTCTTGCGCCACATTGAGCGTACGGCCCTGATCATGCACGTCGTCGACATGACGGGTGGTTTTGAGGATCGCGATCCGGTCGAGGATTACCACATCATCAACCGCGAGCTCGAGCAGTATGGCGCCGAGCTTTCGGAGCGTCCGCAGATCGTCGTTGCCAACAAGTGCGATGCGCCGGGCACGGCCGACAAGATTGCCGACCTCAAGCGCGCAGCGCTCGACGATGGACATATGTTCTTTGCCGTGTCTGCCGTGACGGGCGCCGGCCTCAATACGCTGATGCTTGCCGTGGGCGAGCAGGTGGCTAAGCTGCGCGCCGAGTTGGCTGTCTCGGATGAGCCGGTCGTTCTGCGCGACGATGAGTGGGAGCGCCGTCGCCTGCAGCGTGAGAAGCGTTTCCGCATTGTTCAGGAAGAGCCCGGTGCCTTCCGCGTGGTCGGTCGTGCCATTGAGCGTATGGTCATCCAGACCGACTGGGAAAACGAGGAAGCCGTCATTTACCTGCAGCATAAGTTTGCGCGTATGGGTGTTGACGACGCGCTCGAGAAGGCCGGTTGCCGTGCGGGCGACGAGGTCCGCATTTGTCAGCGCGCCTTTGACTTTGAGGGCGCTGAGGACTTCTCGGAGTACGAAGAGCTCGAGGATGCTGGCGAGGACGTTGCCGTTGAAGCCATTGACGTGGCTGATGCTGCGGATGAGGGCGTCGAGGTTGTCGATGCGGCGGATGCCGCGGGCGATGCCGAGACCTCGGAGGGCGAGTAGGCCATGTCGCTGCGCGGTGGAATCGGTCTGCCCGAGCTTCCTCTAGAGGACGGGCAGGAGTTTAGGCTCGGCATTATGGGTGGCACCTTTGATCCCATCCATTACGGGCACCTGGTGACTGCCGAGCAGGCGCGCGAGTCGCTCGACTTGGACGCTGTGCTCTTTATGCCGGCGGGCTCTCCTGCTTTTAAGCTTGACAAGCCGGTGACGCCTGCTGAGGACCGTTATGCCATGACGGTCCTCGCCACCGCCGCGAACCCGGCCTTTTTGGCGAGTCGGTTCGAGATCGACCGTCCGGGCGTAACCTACACGGCCGATACGCTTCATGCCCTTCGCGACTTTTACCCGCCGCAGGTAAAGCTCTACTTTATTACGGGCGCCGACGCGATTATCGATATTGTGACCTGGCATGATGCCGAACGAATCGCTGAGCTTGCTACCTTTATTGCGGCGACGCGACCGGGTTTTGATATCGATACGGCGCGTGCCCGAATCAAAGAGTCGGGGCTGCCGTTCGACGTGCGCTATATTCAGATTCCGGCGCTGGCGATCAGCTCGACGAACATTCGTAAGCGAGTTGCCCGCGGCATGAGCGTGCGCTATCTTACGAGCGAGTCCGTGCTCGGCTACATTCGCAAACGCAGGCTATATGCCGATTTGGGCCAAGAAGATTTTGAGTGATGGGGGTCTACGTTGTCGGTAGAGGATCAGTTTGAGGGCGATGAGCGCGCGCTGCTCAAGCGCATTCAAGAGCTGCTCGATGTTCGCATGAAGGATAAGCGCAAGCGCTATGTGCATTCGCTGGGTGTTGCCGAGACCGCACTTCATCTGGCCGAGGTCTACGGCGTTGACCGCTTTGATGCCGCTGCCGCCGGCCTGATCCATGACTGGGACAAAGTGCTCTCCGACGACGAGCTGGTCACGCGCGCTCTGCATTACGGCATTAAGATTGCCGGCTCTCCTTCCGCCGCGACGCCGCTTTTGCATGGCCCTGTTGCCGCCTATGAGCTTCCGCAGCTTTTTCCCGAGCTGTCGCCGGCGGTCTTTCAGGCTGTCGACCGTCACACCGTGGGCGCTTGCGACATGACGCCGCTCGATATGGTGGTCTTTGTGGCTGATGCCATCGAACCCAACCGCCACGGCGATTATGCCCATGCGCTGCGCAAGATGGTGGGGGAGTCGACGCTCGATGAGTTGTTCTTCTCCTGTTTTGCGCAGGGTCTGGTCTATGTGATCCAGTCCGGGCGCTATCTTTATCCCACGGCTATTACGATTTACAACCATTACGCCCAGCTGCGCTAGCTCGGGCTGTCTAGAAAGAGGTATTCCATGGCCGACGAGACCATGACCGACGAGCAGATTCTTGAACATGTGGAGCACAAGAGCTTCGCCGCCACGTCCGACCGCACTGCCGCCTCGCTGTCCGCGAGCGGTGTCGCCGCCGAGGATGTCGCCCGCGCCGCCGCGCAGGCCGCCTACGACAAGAAGGGCGAGGACGTTCAGGTGCTCGACCTGACCGAGCTTTCCGACGTATGCGACTACTTTGTGCTTGCCACCGGTACCAATAACCGCCAGGTCGATTCTATCGTCGACGAGATCGAGGAGAAGGTCGCCGAGGCTTGCGGCGAGCACCCGTTCTCCATCGAGGGTCGCGAGCAGAAGACCTGGATGCTCATGGACTACGGTTCGGTTGTCGTCCACGTCTTCACTCCCGAGGCGCGCGACTTCTACCGTCTCGAAAAGCTCTGGGGTGACGCCCCCCAGCTCCCCCTCAACCTCCTCTAGTAGCTCATTTGAGACGGGGTTTTAGCTATCCTCACGCATATCGCCGGGCAGGTGCGGTTTTCCGCACCTGCCCGGCTTTCTTTTTGCCCAAAGTAGCTAATTTGGGACGGGGCTTTTTTAGCTACTACCTACCGTTCGCCGATAGAAGCGAGTTGCGGTTCATTGCGTGATATTTAGCTTTCCGACTCGGGTAACGTATTTGTTATCTGTAGAGGAGGAGATGCGTATGACTCGGACCGCGCGGGAAATCTCTGTTTACGGCTATTACCATGTCGTCCAAAAGGGCTGTGGTGGTCAGCTGATATTTGAGGATGCCGATGATCGGATATATTTGATTCGGTTGCTTGCCTCGAAATGCCGAAAATACGACGTCAATATCATTGCTTGGTGCCTTATGGACAACCATATTCACTTGTTGCTAGATGATGAACATGTTCACCTGAGCGATTGCATGCACTCTGTTACGACTGCATATGCGATGTATTTCAACGCGAAAACCGGACGGAAGGGACCAGTTTTTCAGGATCGATTTAAGAGCGTGCCGATTCTTAACGATGATCAGCTGCTCAACTGTGTGAGATATATTCACGATAATCCTGCGAAAGCCAGGATTGGGACTGCTTCACTATATCGTTGGAGCAGTTTTAGCGAATATATGGGATACCCGGGTATTTGTATGACTGAATGTGTGCTAGGTTTGCTCGGAGATTCTCAGAGATTTTTTGCTTTCAGTACCTCGGGAGAACCGAATCGATATTGCTTCCGTGACGGCGCTCATGTGAGCGACATAGATGCACTGGAGTTTGCACAGGCTCTCCTTAAACCGTATGAGCCTCACCACCTTAAAGCTTTGCCTAAAGCCGTGCGCGACAACTACATCCGTACGCTCAAAAACGAGGGCTTTTCGATAAAGCAGATCGTGCGCCTCACGGGCATCGGTCACTGCACGATTCAGAAGGTCAAGCTCGATCAGTAGCTATTTGGGACAGAGTTTTGTTGCGGCGGGCAAACCGGACATCCGGGGTAGTCAATTTGGGACGGGGCTATTTTAGCTACCCTTTGGCTGACGGTGAATGAATTAGGCCGAATGAATCTCAACCGATATATAGGGGTAGCTAAAATAGCCCCGTCCCAAATTGACTACCAATGCCGTGTCGGACGGAAGGCAGCAACCCCCCCCGTCCAAAAAAGACTAGTTATTGAAGCGGGATTGGCGGCCGAAGGATAGGGCGGTGTCGCCGAATTTGTCTCGGACGGCGTCGATGGCGACGGAGAGGTCGCGGCGGTCGCTGGATTGGGCTCCGCGGTCATCGATCTCGCAGAACAGGTCGGTTTGGATCCCGCCTTGGTGATCGAAATCGCTCATGCCGATGCCAGCTAAGCGAACATGCATGCCTTCCTGCCAGATGTTGTCGAGCAGTTCGAGTGCAACCGCCACGAAGATGTTCTCATCGTCGGTCGGATGAGGCAGCCGGCGCTGTGCCGTACGCCCGCTGCCATACGAATACTTAAGCTTGAGCGTTACCGTGGCACCCGTCAGCCCCTGACGACGCAGACGGCGTCCCACTGACTCTCCCAACAGCGCAATCGCCGCCTCAATATCCCCACGCTCAGTCAAATCTTTAGCAAAGGTGCGTTCATTGCTGACCGACTTGACCTCGCGCTCTTCATCGAGGCTCGTGACTTCAGAGATTTCGAGTCCCAGCGCACGCTGACGCATGCGCTCGCCATTGACGCCAAAAATAGAGGCCAGTGTGGACTCAGGCGCGCGCGAAAGCTCGCCGAGGGTGTAGATGCGCATGCGGCGCAGTCGCTCCTCGGCCGAGCGCCCGATGCCGCTCATGGCAGATACCTGCAGTGCGGCCAAAAAGCGCTGCTCGGTTCCGGGGCGCACGATGGTCAACCCAAACGGCTTATCCCGCTCGCTTGCGATCTTTGCGACCGTCTTGTTG